>CABUMF010000048.1 GCA_902492655.1 uncultured Eubacteriales bacterium
GAGCCGATTTTAGATGCTTCCAGCGGGCACACGATTCAGTATACTATGTCGGAAACGGGAGAAGAAACCATACTCTCAAAGCTTTCGGTGATTGATAATGTCGGCAAAAATAATCATATCGAAGATGCATCTTCCGTATCAAGTGATATCAGAATTCGCATACGCGGCAACTCTTCAAGGCATTTTGAGAAAAAGGGATACATTATTAAAATGATAACCTCCGAGGGATTAAATAACCCGCAAAGCCTTATTGGGATGGATGCACATCACGAATGGGCACTTCACGGCCCATATCTTGATAAAACTCTTATTCGCAATTATATTTGCTACAATCTTGCAGGTGACATTATGGGATATGCTCCCAATGTGCGTTTCTGTGAGCTTATCTTAAATGGTGAATATCAGGGCCTGTATCTGCTTACAGAAACCATAACGGCAGGAAAGATGGGCGCAAGGCTTGAGCTTTCGGTAAACAAAAAGGACAATTCATTTTCGGGCTATTTGCTGAGACTTGACAGAGGCAGTAATACGGAACTTAAAAATATAAATAATTTTACGAGCTATACATATAAAACCGACAGCAAGGTTAACATCGTATATCCGGGCAATGCCAATCTTACGCCGATTCTTGCAAGCAGAATATGCGAGGATTTTTCGGACTTTGAGAAGGCTCTATATTCCTACGACTATGACAGTGAAGATTTTGGATATGAAAATTATATTGATGTAAATTCTTTTATTGATTATTTTCTTATTAATGAATTTACGAGTAACTACGATGCAGGAAGCAAGTCTACATATGTGTATAAAGGTATAGACGGAAAGCTTCATATGTGCGTATGGGATTTTAATAATGCCTTTGATAACTATCAGGAAAACGAAACCTCCCACAGAATATTCTATCTTCAGGACGTCCTTTGGTATGATATGCTTTTCAAAGACGAGGAGTTTGTGGAAAAGGTAATAAGTCGTTATTACGAATTAGAAAAACAATACTTAAATGAGGAATATATGAATTCCTATATAGACAGCGTAATAGAATATTTAGGTCCTGCCATAGACAGAAATTTTGAAAAATGGGGACACACCTTTTTGCCTGAATGGGACCGTCTTTTTGATTCCCACAGAAATTTACACTCTTACGATGAGGCGGTAAGCCAGTTAAAGGGCTATATCAAAAATCGCTGTGAATGGATGAATGAAAATATTGAATCGCTCCGACAATACAGCGCCGAATCAAAAGTCAAGAATTATAATTATTAAAACTTTGCAAGATAAGGAGGTAATAAGCAGTGAAAAAATATATCATCATTGTTTCTGTTATTATCATGCTCTTTTTGATGTTTGACATTGCTTATTACCATCTTGGATGGCATATTTCATTTGGAGATATTGAGCCTCGGTGTTTTGTAAAGACAGACGGTAAAAGTATTTTGATAAAGTCGGATGAGAAGTTCAAAGAATTTGAAATAAAGGGCGTAAATTTAGGCTCTGCTGTTCCGGGACAGTGGTCTGCCGATTACGCCATCAGTGAAGATACCTACCTTCGATGGTTTGAGCAAATTCAGGCAATGGGTGCAAATACCGTCAGGGTTTACGGTGTGCAGTCGGATGTGTTTTACAACGCATTTTATAAATATAATCAAAATAACAAAAATCCTCTCTATCTACTGCAAGGCGTGCTCGTAAATGATTATGTGCAGTTTTCTCACAGAGATGCTTTTGATAAAGATTTTATGGAAAGCTTTGAGGATAACGCCAAAACCGCCGTTGACGTAATTCACGGAAGAAAGAAAATACAGCTTGGAAGACGTGCCTCCTCGGCTTCAGGGTCTTTTAAAAAGGATGTATCCGATTGGGTGATTGGATATATTCTCGGTATTGATTGGGAACCTTCGACTGTGGCATACACCAATGAGAAATATAAGAATTCAGGTCTTTCATACAATGGCGAATATATGTATGCAAAGGATATGGCGGCACCTTTTGAAATTATGCTTGCAACTGTAGGCGATAAGCTGATTGATTATGAAACCAAAAAATATGAAACACAAAGACTTGTTGCCTTTTCAAATCAGCCGGCAACAGATCCTTTTACATATCCCGAAGATGTTGCAAGGCTTTATGAAAAATATGCTTTTATCAATACGGAGAATATTGCTGTGACGGATGAATTTGTTTCAGGGCAGTTTGCATCCTATCATGTTTATCCTTTTCAGACAGACCTGCTCCAATATATCAATGATTTTGGAGAAACAGAGCCTTGCTATAACGAAAATGGAACCCTTAACGATTACAGAACCTATTTTATGATGCTTGAGTCTCACCACAGCTTGCCTGTTGTGATTTCTGAATTTGGTATTTCGACAGGAAGAAATGTGGAGCACGAAGCAACAGACAAAGAGGGCGTTTACAGCAGAGTATCGGAAAATGAACAAGGAAAGGCGCTTGCCGATTGTTGGGAAGACATAAAGCTTGCAGGATTAAATGGAGGGTGTGTGTATTCCTGGCAGGATGATTGGTCAAAACGCACATGGAATACTTATTATGCCATTAACGAAGAACGCTCTCCTTATTGGTCGGACTATCAGACCAACGGACAGTATTTCGGACTTTTATCCTTTGACCCGGGAGAGAAAAAATCTGTTTGCTATGTTGATGGTGATATATCCGAGTGGAATGAAGATGATAACCTCATAAAAGAAGATATTGAGCTTTCGGTAAAGTATGATGAAAAGTTTATGTATTTCCTTGTGAAAAAGGAAAACCTTGATTTTTCAAATGATATTATTTTCATACCCATTGATACTACGCAGAAAACAGGAAGTAATTACTGCAAAGAATACGATGCAAAGTTTGACAGAGAAGCGGACTTTCTGCTTGTAATAAACGGCATTAACAACACAAGATTGCTGGTTCAGGAAAGATATGAGGCACTTCGCTCTACATATTCTCAAAGAATTAACGGCTTTGACACATACAGAAAAGAAAACATTCCCGAAAAAAATTCTCCCATCTTTGTGCCGATAAATACTATTGTTGAGAAAAAGGTTTTAAGCGAAAATCCTCTTGAGAGAAATATTGATATTTTGATTGAAACAGGAAAGCTTCTTTACGGTAATTCCAATCCTGAAAGCCAAGAGTTTAATTCTCTTGCAGATTTTATATCAGCAGGCGATTACATAGAGATTAGAATCCCGTGGCAGTTGCTCAATTTTTCTGATCCGTCCAGAATGCAAATTCATGACGATTATTATGACGGAAACTACGGCATAAAAAATATAACTATCAGCGAAATATATATAGGGGCAGGAAGTAAAAGCGAGAGGATTGCCCTGAAAAAATTAAAGCTCAAGGGTTGGGGCAACAAGGTAACATATCACGAAAGACTCAAACAATCATATTATATAATGCAGAGGTTATGGAAAGGGTGTGAGTGAAAATGAAAATAGAGATTATGATTTATGTTTATATCGCAATATGCATCAGCATGATAGCATTTAACATAGTCTATGTTTTTGTTTTGCGTCACCGTGAAAAAGCACTCGAAACCAATTCTCAAAAACTCAAAAAAATCATTTGTGACCAGATAGAAGTTATCAAAACCGGCAAAGAAATCTCAGAAAAACATATAAAATATCTTTGCAAAAAGCTTGACAGAACCTCCGGAATTACGGCATTTGACAGAGCACTTGAAAGTGTTTCCCGAAAAGAGCCTGATATGGCACAGAAATATCTTGTTGAAATATTTTATGTATTTGAATATCTTACTCATCGTTACATAAGCAAGGATACCATAAAAATTGCATATTTTCCTTACATACTTCACAAATACAACATACTAAAGCATTATGATAGTGAAAAAGTGCTTGATGCTCTTTTGAATCTTTTAAGGTCTGTAAATGTATATTGCAGAGAAAATACCTTGAAAGCACTTTACAGCATGCAAAGACCTGATGTTGTTGTGGCATCCTTAAAAATCATAGACAAAAACTTATCCTTCCATCACCCAAAGCTTATTTGTGACGGACTTTTGAATTATTACACTGGGGATAAAGAAAACTTAAAAGATATGCTTTTTGAAAGCTTTAATGCATATTCCACCGGAATGCAGCTTAATATTTTGAATTACTTCCGTTTTGGCAATATCCGCTGTGATAAAGAAATGCTGGAGCTTTTATCAAACGAAAAGACAGATAGCGAGCTTCGTTTTGCAGCTATTCGATACTTTGAAAAATTCCCGATTAAGGAAGCTGAAAGCAGTATTTGGGCGATAGCGGAAAATTCGGAAGATCGCACATGGGAGTATCAGGCGATTGCCTCATCTGCACTGAAATCATATCCCGGCGATGTTACTTTAAGAATATTGGTCAAAAACCTTTCAAGCTCTAACTGGCACATAAGACGAAATAGTGCAATAAGCCTTGAAAAACTTGGATATACATATCACGATTTGATAAATGTTTTTGACGGAAACGACAGATACGCAAGAGAAATTATGCGCTACCGTCTTGATAAGAGAAATGCAGAAAAGGAGGCGGTGAAAGCATAATGGAAACGGAAACAATAAAAAATATTTTTGACATTATCAGCATTTGCTTTGTCATATATCTCATCGGCTACTCTACATTTTTGTTTTTATCGGTGGTTGTGGGTGCATCAACTCTTTACAGAAAAAAGATGCAAGACAGACTGATGAATAAGTTTACAGATAACTATTTTGTGCCAATAACAATAGTGGTTCCGGCATATAACGAGGAAGTAACGGTTGTGCAGACAGTCAAATCCTTACTTTCGCTGGATTATAAACTTTACGAGATTATCGTTGTGGATGACGGCTCAAAGGATGAAACATCGCGCGTTTTAATTGAAGCATATAATATGCAGCCTGTAAGACGACCTCTCCACAGAAGTATAGCCTGTCAGCCGGAGGAATTTATTTATGAATCTTATGAGCAGAAGGTTCCTCTTACTCTTATTCGCAAGAAAAACGGCGGTAAAGCAGATGCTCTTAATATGGGTATCAATGCTGCACAGTATCCGTACTTTATCTGTATGGATGCAGACTCCGTTCTGCAGTATGATTCCTTAAAAAAGATTGTAATTCCCGTTTTGGAAGAAGAAAATGTGGTTGCGGTAGGCGGAACGGTAAGACCTTGTAATGATGTAACGCTCAAAAGTGGCAGAGTTATAAAATACAGACTGCCTAAGAATATTTTAGCTTGTATGCAACTCTTGGAATACGACCGTTCTTTCTTGGCGTCAAGAATTTTATTTGACCATTTTAATGGCTCACTGATTATATCGGGAGCGTTTGGAATGTTCAAAAAAGAAACAGTTATTGCAGCAGGCGGCTATGACCACGGCACAATGGGCGAAGATATGGAACTTGTGGTAAAGCTTCATTCCTACTGCCTCACAAATCAGATTCCGTATTCTATCAAATATGCTACCGATGCAGTATGTTGGACTCAGGTGCCTGAAAAATTAGGAGACCTGAAAAAGCAGAGAAAGCGTTGGCATCTTGGACTTTTCCAGACAATGTGGAAGTATAAAAAGATGATGGCAAATCCTAAATTCGGTGCAGTTGGTTTTATTTCATATATGTACTTTTTGCTTTATGAATTACTTTCACCGTTTATTGAAGTTTTCGGCGTGTTCACAATGGTAGCGGCATTCTTTTTAGACTTACTCAATTTGCCGTTTATGCTCCTTTTTATGCTGATTTATGCGTCATATAACTCCATACTGACGCTCACGGCATTTTTCTCAAGAATACAGACTATTGATTTGACAGTTACCTTCAAAGACTGTATGAAAGCCATAATGCTTTGCTTTTTTGAGGTTACAACTTTAAGGTTTATAATGGCATTTGTAAGACTTACGGCGTTCAAGGGCTATAAAAAGAAAAAACTTGATTGGGGTCGCATTGAACGAAAGAAGATGAATATTTAACAGAGGCAAGGTGATTTGGAAAATGAGAAAATGTATGATTGCAATATTCCTGCTGATTATCTCTTGTGTGCAGCCGGTTTTTGCCGAGGTTTATACTACAGAGAAAACCGAGGGCTTGGGAGATTGTATCTATGTAGCGGGAAGTCCTGATAATTATCCGGTTGAATTTTATGACGAGGAAAATAACGCATACTGTGGTATTATTCCCGATATGCTGAGGATTATCTCTGAACGCTCGGGTGTGGATTTTGTTTATATCAATGGCAATAAAGCTGATAAAAATACAATGGGAGAAAATTTGCAGGTGGAGATTGTTTCTTCTTCCGAAAATATCAGCACCCTGCCCTATTATAAGGATTATTTAGAGCTCGTATCCTTTGAAAAAGACGGTAAAACAGTGAAATCTGGTCTTGTTTTCACAAGCCTTGCGGATGATGTACTGATTTCAAAAACCAAAGCTGCAGCAAGTGAGATCCCGGAAGATGTCAAAAGCGGAATATATCTTTCTTATGCTACCGAAAATACAAAGATAAATTACATTTGGATTGTAATAGCACTTGTTTTTTGCTTGAGCTTGCTTGCCTCTGTAATTCTGCTGATTTTTCGCATCAAACGCATCCGCAAAGAAAATGAGGCGGATAAGATGACCGACTCCGAGACCGGAATGGGAAATCTGCAATTTTTCAAATATCATTTCAGATACACTATAAGCGATATTTCAAGAAGTCTTTATTATATTGCATATATTATTTTAGACAGCAGCTATCTTCGTTCTTATCACAGCGACAGTTATTTTGACGATGTACTCAAATACACTGCATCCGTTCTTTCGGAGCATACGGGTGACAGAGAAATCTCTGCACGAATTACCGAAAACGGCTTTGCCTTTGCGTTTCAATCAACAAATGATGATGACGCAAAAAAAAGACTCACCGAAGTTATGAATGAGCTCAACAGTTTTGAAGCTGTGAAGGAGGAAAACAACAAACTTGTGTTTCACTCTGCCGTCTATCATCTTGGAAGCTCTGACAGAAATTGTGAAATTCTTCTTTTTAATCTCAGAAAGAACTGTAGCAGAATTTTTGGTACGGAAAAGCAGATTGTTTTCTGCGATATTCCTTCTATGAATATGATTCAAGAAGAAAAGAAAATCACCGAAAGCATCTTGAAGGGGTTTGAGAAAAACGAATTCAAGATGTATCTGCAGTTTGTTGTTGATAACAAAACCAAGAAAATTGTTTCAGCAGAAGCTCTTTCAAGGTGGGATAATCCTGATAAAGGACTTGTTGGTCCCGGTAAATATATTGGGAACATGGAAATAGCAGGGCTTATAAGCAAGCACGACTTTTATATGTTTGAGCTTGCCTGTCGTCAGCTTGAAAAATGGAAGGGTACGGCTTTTGAAAATATCGCTATTTCCTGTAACTTTACAAGAATAACCCTTTCAAAAGAAAATTTTATTGATAAACTCAAGATGATTTCAAACAGTTATTATTTTGATAAATCAAAGATTGCTATTGAAATCACCGAAGATGCTATAGAAAAGGACAGAGAAACTGCAACGAATAATGTAAAGTTGTGTAAAGAAATTGGGTTCAGAGTGTATCTTGACGATTTGGGAAGCGGTTACACATCCCTTGCGAATTTGTGCGATTATCCCATTGATGTTGTAAAAATCGACCGTGATATTTTACTCAAAACCGAAAACGAAAAAGGAAAAGACCTGTTTACAGGAATCATTGCTCTTGCACACAGCTTAAATATTAAGGTTATTTGCGAGGGCGTAGAAACCGAGGAACAAAATACCCTTGTATCTTCATCTGATTGCGACTTTGTTCAGGGATGGTATTATTCCAAAGCACTTCCTTTGGAGGAATGTGAGTCATTTATAGATAAATATGAAAATCGGTGATCATTTAGCATAACAAAAAAATATGTATATCCAAGCGATATACGATTCATAAAATATTTCATGTACTACACCTAAAGCCTATCACTTCGCAAAGTGATAGGCTTTTTTGTTGCTGATTACATATATTTACAATCATTTTAGTATTTGATAAAACAATTTTGAAATTCAGGAACATTTTACATATACCTATGTCGTTATATATTAGATAACACTATTCTTGGAAAGGAAGTGAATAAAAACGGATATGAAAGTACATCTCCCTGCGGTTACTTTACCCTTGGAAAAAGGTTTGGAGATTGCCGCAATTTCGGCTCTTGTTGCATTATCCTGAGGATTGATTGAGGTTTCTGTTTTACCTTTCATCAAACCACTTCCGCAAGCCCACTGCATAGCGGAAATTGCATACTCGGAAATGTCAAAAGCATCATCATAAGATAGAGTATTTGTGTCTTCACCTGCCGCTGTGTTATATCCCTTATACTGTGCATAGCGGTACAACACCGACGCAATCTGTTCGCGCGTCATAGAATTATTCGGAAAAAATGTTTCCGTGCTGTCGCCAAAAACAAGTTTTTCAGCCACCGCCCACCTAACAGCGTCAGCATACCATGCATCACCATCAACGTCAGTAAATGTTGCTTTTTCGCCGGCAGTTGGCTTACCTTCCAGATTCCACAAAAGCTGTACCAACTGACAACGGGTTATTTCTTCATCGGGATGAAACATATTATCCGAATTTCCCTGCATAATATTATTTTTTATGCAAAATGCAACTGCGTCATGATACCATGCTTGTTTCGGAAGACTGTACTCTTTACCTGCCGTCAAGCCCAGGTACGGCACGATGCCAACAGTCAACGAATCAAGCCATGTAACGCCGTTCGCCCTTCTTGTATCCAGCGTGTTAATTATTGTACTGCGCACACGCTGGCGTTTTAATCCTTCTTTTGGTTCAAGAATATTACCCGTAGCACTGATTACATAATATTTCCCGTTTTCTTTTCCAAGATAAAGCATCTCGTGACCATTGAAAAACAGAATAGACCCAAAGGGCAGTGCATCAAGAACCGTCAGTCGTTCTTCTCGGCACATATCAGTCATATTAACATTTACCATCGGCATTGCAGACTGCCAAGTGGTATTGCGTGCCAACTCCAGGCCAAAGCACTTGTAAACGTTACGTATGTATCCCGAGCAGTCGTCAGAGAGCAGTGCTCCGCCCCAGCCATAGGTGTTGCCCAGTGCTTCCAATGCCACATTTGCAATATTCTTTTCTGTCAAAGGCAAATACCCCGCTATACATCTGCGTGTTCAGGAATCAGCGTCAGTTTTTTTGCATAGGTGCCATCTTCATTCCGAATAGGAATCCATACAGCATAATTCTGATATGCGGCGCGGTTGTCAATCAATTCGTTTGGATTCTCAATATCTGCAAGTTCAAGCGTTGTGCCCATTGTAAGCAACAGATTTGATGGATAGAAAAAAAGTGTGATATGATGAAGCTTCACAATATACATTCCATACGCAAAAGGGCATATAAAATCACCACAAATTCCAATCATAGTTACGCTGTTTCGCCGAATCTTTTACAAAGAAATTTTACAGCAAATAAACCAAATCAAAAACGGTTTCCGCTCTTGAAATGGCAGTAAACCGCCAAAAACCGCATCATCACATCGGCAGAGGCTCGTTGTCAAGTGAACCGTGGAATAAATGCGACAACTTCTATGAAAATGAAAGAATTATTACGATTCATTCCGTTTTTTGTAGCTTTTTACTGTCTATTTTTTCTGGGAGGGCACGCGCAGAAATTTAACCGACATAAGGTGCATATAGTCCGACTCTCGTCAGGCTACAACTCCGTATTAAATCTACGCGGCTTAAATCTACGCGGCGAAACACCCATCTGTTTTTTAAAAACGCGGCTGAAATACAAGCTGTCCTCATATCCAAGTGTCTCCGCAATTTCCGCTATATTCATATTGGTTTTCAAAAGCAGATCACAAGCCTTTCCCATGAGAAGCTTTGTCTTATATTGATGTGGACTCATTCCGGTATAGGATTTAAATTTTCTGATAAAATGATACTCGCTCACACCGTACATTTTTGCATAATCGGAATTACATCTGCCGTCCGCTGTGTCATTATGCATTGTTTCAATCACCCTTACCATTGACATATCTTCATTATGAAGTTTTTTGGCGCTTTCTGCAAGAATTGAAATCATACAGCCTGCCAGTAAATCCTCGGTTATAAAGTCCTCAGGGCGGCAGGCACTCATCATTTTTTCAAACCTTTCGCGAAACCCGAAAAACTCTCCTGTTTCAAAAACACTCCCGTTCAACTTCAAACGTTCAAGCAGTCCTGCCGCACCTGCACCCGTAAAGTGAATCCAGTAATACGCAGCACCTGCATGCGCCTCAAACGTATAAAGCTGTTCCTCTCCCGGACGGTAAACTACTATATTGCCTCCCTCAATTGTGCGCAGCTCTCCGTTTATCCAAAAGCTGCCCCGTCCGCGTTCAATATATATTATTTGATAATCTGAGCGGCCCTCCTGTCTGCGTACATTTATCGAAGTATTTATATCCTTATAATATCCAAAATTATTGACTTTTATATATTCCTCCGATACTCTGTCCGAACAGGACACACATCGTCCGTAATAACACTCCATACTTTTTTACCCCCCTTAAAAGCACATTTACAGTATAGCATTTATTTTTTATTTGTCAATCACGTACCGCAATTTTGTCCATATAAAAGCAATTTTATATCTTGCCTGAACAGCCTTGTTACAAATATAATAATAGCATATAAAGCAAAAACAAATAGAAAAGAGAGGATTTTTTATGCGTGAAAAAATATTGTTTGACGATGAATGGATTTTTCACAGAGGGGATATTAATATTAAATACCCCTCTGATAAAGGCCCTGTTTATACACAATCAAAGACCGAACGTAAACTATGGGGACCTGCTTCACGGCACTACAATGCGGTTCCCGATGACTTTTCACATGACCACGAAATACGCACCGATCAATGGGAGCCTGTAACGCTTCCCCATGACTATGTTATCACTCAGCGTCCCGAACGCTTTGAAAACAACACACTTGGTTTTTTTAAATACGAAAACGCATGGTACAGAAAAAGTTTTCGGCTTTCCGATGAGGACAAAGGCAAAAGGATTACACTTTTGTTTGACGGTGTAGCCACTCACTCAACCGTCTATCTGAACGGCTGTCTTATGAAGCACAATTTCTGCGGATATAACAGTTTTGAGGTTGATATAAGTGACGTTGTGAAATTCGGCGATGAAGAAAATGTTCTTGCCGTATATGTTGAAACAAACGAACATGAGGGCTGGTGGTATGAGGGCGGAGGAATTTACCGTCACGTTTGGCTCAATAAAACCGATACCATCGCTGTCGATCTATGGGGTGTTTATGTTGCGCCGCAAAAATCTGAAAGTGATATCTGGAATGTAAAAACCGAAACTACAATTATAAACGATCGTTATGAAGACATAACAGCAGAATATAAAAGTATCATTTATGACCGCAGCAATAACGCTGTATCCGAAGCATCAGGCAGTATAGACATTCCGCTTCGAGAAAAAGCTACCGCAGTATATAATATGCAGGTTGAAGCGCCCATACTGTGGGATTTGGAAAATCCGTATCTGTATACTGTTGAAACAATAATATCGGTAAACGGTGCAGAATGCGACAGATATACAACTCGTACAGGCTTCCGTACATTCACCCTTGATCCAGACAAGGGTTTATTTCTCAACGGCAAGCATATTAAAATAAAGGGAGTTTGTGCGCATCAGGACTGTGGGCTGACCGGAAAAGCCGTTTCTGACAATGTACACAGATATAAAATTGAAATGATAAAGGAAATGGGAGCAAACGGCTACCGCACCAGCCACTATCCGCAGGCAGAAGCCATAATGGACGCATTGGACGAGCTTGGATTCATTGTTATGGCGGAAACGCGGTGGTTTGAATCTACAGACGAGGGAAAACAGCAGCTTGAAATGCTAATCAAACGCGACCGAAACCGTCCTTCTGTCCTTTTTTGGTCGGTAGGAAACGAGGAACCGCATCATCTGACCGAAGAAGGCCGCCGTATATGCAAAAACCTTATGGCATTTGTGCGCAAGCTTGACAATACGCGCATCATAATGAGTGCCGTCTCCAACGATCCCGATGTTGCGACCGTATATGACGAGCTTGACGCCATAGGAATAAACTATAATCTTGACAAATTCGACAAGATACATAAAAAATATCCCCGGAAGCCTGTTTTTTCATCGGAATGCTGTGCAACAGGCACTACCCGCGGCTGGTATGATGATGCCAGCGGCGAAAGAGCTTTTATGAGTGCTTATGATAAGGATACAACCGCATGGTTTCTCGGCAGAGAAAAAACCTGGAAATTCATCTGTGAACGTGAATGGGTATTGGGTTCATATCAGTGGATTGCCTTTGAACACCGTGGTGAAACCGTATGGCCCAGATTATGCTCACAATCCGGAGCAATAGATCTATATTTACAGAAAAAGGACGCTTTTTATCAAAACCAGTCGCACTGGATTGACGACCGTCCAATTGTTCATCTCCTGCCGCACTGGAATTTTGAGGGACGCGAGGGTGAAATAATCCGCGTAGTCGCATACACAAACTGCGAAGAGCTTGAACTTTACCTCAACGGAAAAAGCCTGGGCAAAAAGGAAATTGAAAAATACGGCCACGGCGAGTGGAGCGTTGAATATATGCCGGGAACACTGACAGTTAAGGCACGCATGGGCGGTAAAACCGTATGCACAGATACTTGCGAAACAACAGGTCGTGCCGTACAGCTTAATTTAAAGCTGGAAAATAAAATTTCCCATGCAAACGGCAGGGACACCGCAATCATTACCTGCTTCTGTACCGATTCGCAAGGCCGCGAGGTTCCCGACGCTGCACCGTTTGTCAGCTTTAACACAAACCGCCTCGGACGCATAATCGGAACAGGCTCGGATATAACCGACCATAATCCCCCGGCTCTGCCCGACAGAAAAATGAGAGCCGGACGAATTACCGCCGCAGTTCAGGTCGGTACACAAGCCGGAGCTTTAAAAGTCTATGCACACTCCGAGAACCTGAAGGATGCAGTACTCACAATTCCGTTGGTATAGCTGAAAGAGAGCTGACTAGAAAAACTTATACATTATAAAGAGATCTGCTGTAAAATATCTTCAAAAAACTCTGCCGACTAATTTTTTGTTTTGGCGCCTTTAATTCCAATCGAGTAGGAGACTAACCATTAATTGATTAGCCGTCCTCTCAGTCGAGTAGCCAAGAGGAGTTTCACCTCAAGGCTCTCATAGAACCGTGCGTGAAGCCATAGCTTCACACGGCTCTTCGTATTCACTGCTATGATATCCAACCGAGAACCCAATGTGCAAACATTCTGGGTTCTCTTTTTATAAGTTTTTACAGCCATTCTTCTGCTCGCCTTCTGTGACCTCTGAAACGCTTATATTTACTCATTACCCATTTCACAAGTCGTCTGTTAAGACATTGCATTGTATACTTTACTGCCAATTGACAGTATGCTGTGCCACCTTCCCATATTTGATGGATAGAAAAAAAGTGTGATATAATGGAATGGACACAAACAAATCCAAAATCACAGAGGAATTTTCATGTCAATCAAAAAAGGAACAATACCGCCTCGTTACTGCGGCATTATACTGCAGTATCGCTTGTTCTTTTACTTAACTTTGCTATTCCGGTTTTACCGCTACAAAACACTTATCCTTTAAATGTCCATCATCATTAAAGAAATCATAGAAAGTAAAGTTATATATAAATCTTTCCGCACCGTAAACGCCGTAGCCGTCTTGATTATGGTCGGTGGTATCAAAGGGATCTGCAACAATGATCACATCGTCGCCCTCGTACTGTGTTCCCATGTCGTCATAACCGATAATCACCTGCCAGTGTCCGCCCCAGTCATTCCAGCCCACAATAACCGGAATTCCGTCCTTAATGTGCTGCTTGATAAATGCCATATTTATTTCATCAAGGTTATCCTTGTAATCGTAGGTAGTTTCAAGTTTGAAACCGCCAACCTTATCGAATATTTCGATAATCTGGTCAAGGCAGGTTCCCATATGAATGTCAGAATGGTCATCTCTGAGGTCTGCCAGTGTCTTTTCGTTCCAATCACCAAGCCTGCCGTAAAAACTTAGCACCATTTCTACGCTGCTTACGCCGCATGACCACCATGAGGTCTGCTGAATGGTTTTAAACTGCGGCAGAATGGATAGGCTGTCGGTGCACTTTGCATTATAAAAATCTACGCTCGAAAAGTATGGAGAATCCTTGTGGTCGCCCTTTCGGTCAACCGCATTTGCACCGTAATCGTTATAATCATATGTAATCGGCAATTTCATTTCATTCGTAAAGTTGCCTCCGTTTAAAGCAACATTTTCAATGCTGTCAGCCGACCAGTCAAGTTTAAACACTCCCGGTGAATAGGAAAGCTCAACCGTAGGATACTGCATTGCATACGGTCCTACCTGATATACATCAAAATACAGCACCAAAGAATCATCTGTGAGATAAAACTTTACGTTGTCGGCTTCATCGTCAATTTTCTCCGCTGTTTCTGCAGAAAAGCCTTCGTAATTTTCCTCAAAATATTTTATAAAAACATCATAAACCATTGTGTGGCGTTCGTCGTCGTTACCGTTTACAACATCGGAAAGTGCAAGTTCCTTTTCGTTTACCATATCAAAGGTTCTTGACTGTCTTGTTGTGCTCGGATGAGCACCGCTAAGGTCATAATATTCATAGTTTGTAACGGAAAGGATGCCCTTTCTGTCGGTCTGTACCTCATAGGAAAGACTAAACTCCATCGGGCGGTAATTCGCACCCATTTCCTCATGCATAAGCCTTGCATCCTCTGTATGTGATTCTGCATCTTTTACAAAGCTTTCCGCATAAGCCTTATATTCATTATTAAGCTGACTTACATATCCGTTTTTTTCATAATTATCAATCACCGGATACGAATATGCTATGCATATAAGGATAGTGCCGTTTTCGTCCTTTATATTCTTTTCTCCGGTTACAGCTTTTATTTTGTGTTGTCCCTGCTTTGTTGCAACAGCCACTGTATTTGAGTCGTCTATCCATTCAACGTTTGCACCGAAGGTTTCGGAAACGG
>CABUMF010000049.1 GCA_902492655.1 uncultured Eubacteriales bacterium
GGATTATACGGTGTGCCGTTATCGGAAAATGTCAAAATCAGTTTGCCACCGACAATTTCGTATTTTATTTCCGCAATGTCCGCATTGCTGTAATTTACGATATTTGAATATATCTCATCAAAAGCAATATTAACATTGTTTGAAACCTTTGGAACAACTGCAAGCTTTTTCGTTAAATCTTCTGCAAATGACTGCACCGCCGCAAAGGATTTCTCGTTCGGGATAACCTTTATTTTTTCGTCACCCTTGACATAATTTACCGAAACCGCAAGCATAGTTATATCGTCAAACTGCGGAGCATCGCCGACAAAAACGTCCACATCGTCTTTCACGGCAGCAATCAGCTGCTGCGGAGTTTTTGTGATGTTTTTATTTGCAAGCGACAAAAGCCTTTCCTCGCCATACAGCTCATTTTTATCGTTTGTTGCTTCGGTTACGCCGTCTGTGTAAAGAAAAATCTTATCTCCGGGCGAAAGGCACAGTTCATTTGTTTTGTACTTTACGCCGTCCATACCGGCAAGCACCATACCGCCTCTTGCTTTTAGGTATTCAAACTCTCCGTCCTCGTGGTAGACAAGGGGAGGATTATGCCCTGCATTTACAAACTTTAAAGCTCCGGTTTTAAGATCGAGTATTCCGAGCCAAGCCGTAACAAACATTCCGGCATCGTTGTTTTCGCACAGTCTTTTATTTGCAAGCGTAAAGATTTCATCGGGAGCAAGTCCGCTTTCTGCAAGGTCTTTTATGGTAGTTTTTGCCCTCATCATAAACATTGCCGCAGGGATTCCCTTGCCCGATACATCGGCAACCATAAACGCAAGAGTGCTTTCTCCAAGCATATAAAAATCGTAAAAATCGCCGCCAACCTCTTTTGCCGTAACCATTTTTGCGTAAATTTCAAAATCATTACGATTGGGGTATGGCGGGAACACGGACGGCAAAGCCGAATACTGAATTTGCTTTGCAAATTCAAGCTCTTTGTCAATCCGTGCCGCAGCGTCCGCAATATAACGTTTGAGCGTGCTTACGGTTTGGTTTATGTCGTCCGACAGCGAGGCAAATTCCTCATTGCTACGAACATTTACGGTCACATTCAGATTACCGTCCGTAATTTCTGCAAGCGTTGTGTTTATTTTACGCAGATTGTCTATTATAATTTTCTTTATCAGGAAATAAATCAAGATAAACAATGCCGCAAAAATCAAAATTTCCATAAAAATGCTTACGTAAAGCGATACATTTCGCATATAGAGTGCGTCTGCCTTTGGTATCATGCCGATAATGCGATAGCCTTCTACTGCCTCATACGAAGCATAATAAAGAGTGTCATCTGCTTTTGTTTCAAATATAGCACCCTCAGCGGCGCTTAGGCTGATTCCGAAATTATCGATTGTTTTGTTTGCATATTCGGCTTTATCAGACACTATGCTTCCGTTTTCCTTGCAAATAATGATAAATCCGTTATGCCCGATATGCCTGTTTTTCGTATATCCGATAATGCGTGCATCAATATCCTTTTGGAAACGCTCCGCATTATATCCAACTTGGATAAATCCACCGTCCGAAAGCTTTACTCCGGCATACTTTCTTGCGATGCTTTCATCAATCGAAAGAGGCTGATAGCCTTGAACAAATTCGTCTTTGTCATTCAGCAGCGTTAAAAACTCTTTCGACTGCTTACCGCTTGACATATCAAAGCCCACAAATTCGGGCAATGTTGATTTTGTGATAACCCCGTTTTTACCAATAATATTGATTCCCGATACATCATACTTATCGCAAAGGCTTTCAAGGCTTGCACCATTTTTGTATTCACTTGCCGCCGCCCTTGTTATTTCCAAAAGATTTTTGTCTGACGCTTCACGAATATCACGCTCAACATCGGAAATATTGGTATTCAAGAGTATCTCAGTTTCTCTTGAAGTCATTCCCGTTTGCAGGGAATAGGTAAACAGGCTTGTTGCCGCATACGCAATCACGATACACACAAAAAGCCAAAACTGAAATGTTTGAGAAATCTGCTTTTTTTCGTTTTTTAATCGTATTTTTTCTTTCCCGATAAGCGATATTACAATCATTGCCGCCGCTACCGCAATACTGTTTGCAAGAATCATCGGTATTGTGCATTTCTGCACAAACATAAACGCTTTGTTTGCGTCGTTCATATTGGTAAAGAAAATCATCAGCATATGCAGAACCTCGCAAATAAGTCCCACACCGATACCGTAAATCCACGACGGTTTTTTATCGTCAAACATAAATTTGCGAAGTGCCGCCGCAATAACTCCGGCAAGCACGGTTGAAATACTGCACGCAAGGCGAGTGTATGTACCGGCGCCCCACAAAACCGCAATATAGCGGTAAATACCTCCGATAAGTCCTGCAATAATTCCGGCAGGCGCGCCGAAAATAAGCCCGGCACAAAGCGGTGATGCATCACGCACATTCATAACTGCGCCGTTTACATCAATGCCGTATTCCGTAGAAAATGCCGCAAGCGCACCGAACAAAACGCCGATTATGATTTGTTTTAATTTATAATTTGTCTTGCCAAGCGGTGTTTTCTTTTCAAGTATGTACAGAATAACAGACAGTGCCGCATTACAAAGCATAGGTACAGCTAATTTTGAAACCATACTATACCTCCTTTCATTCGGAAATTTTGTGATACTATTCAATGGTGAGAATATCCAAAAATCCTGTAATATCAAATACCTCCATAATACTGTCATTCACACCTGTAAGCTTCATACTGCCTTTCGTGTTCATTGACTTTTGTGCTTTTAAGATTACACGAAGTCCCGCAGATGATATGTATTCAAGATTTTCAAGATTGAATATAAGCTCCTTGGTGTTTTCAAGCACTTCATCAAGAGCCGCTTCAAGCTCCGGTGCTGTGGTTGTGTCCAGTCTGCCCGACACTGTTAATGTTACCTTTTCGTTTTCTGTTGTTTTTTCGATAGTCATAATAATCTGCTCCTTAAATTTTATTTATTTTCCATGTTTCAACAGGTTCATATAAAAACGGCAAGTCTGCAATCGGTTTATCAAGCGATTGTGCCAATTTTTTGACAGCTTTCGGAATTTCCGGCGAAAAGTCCAAGTACCAATCGACCGTTTCAAGAATGTATCTTCGCTTAAAATCCTCGTCACATGCAAACGCACACCTTAAATTGTGCAGTCTGTCCGCACCTTTGACGGAAAATGCCATTTCATTTTTTCGGATAGCGGAAATATAGCTTTCCATAACATATCCCTTTTGCTTGGTTAAAAGCTTTACCGCTTCAAGCACATTTTCGCTTGAAAGTGCAAGAATTTCGTTTTCCGTGGCGTCCGTATCCTCAAGCAAATCGTGGAACAACGCTGCAATTTGAACATCAATCCCGTATCCGTTTTGGCGGACAATTTCAGCCACCGCCATAGGGTGTGTTATATATTCCGCACCGCCTATGCGAAACTGTCCCTTGTGCTTCTCAGCGGCAAACCTAAGGGCATTATCATATCGTTCCTCATCGGTCATTCACATTCCTCCTTTACTTTTTCATAAGTACGAAACAAATGCTTTGCCTGACGCTGCGCCTTTTCCGCTGTTCCCATTGAAAGCTTTAAAAATTCCGTCGTTTTTTCAAGTGAATAGTGTTTATTTAAAAGCTCTGCACGGCAGAGAAACCGCAAGCCTACACTGGAGGACAAAATATCAAGGTCCGCATTTGCCAGTGCCCTTTCGGCAAGCTTTAGCGCAAGTTCTCTGTTTTCCTCCAACATTTTCTGCAAATCACCCAGAGTTTCCTTTCCTAAGAATTTAAGCTGAATAATATAGCTCTCCGGATCAATTTCACTGATTTCCGCATTGCTTATCTTAGCAATCTTTGAAATCAATTCCTGCATTTTGCCGTTACGCTTTACATATTCGTTTAAGGAAATCATATCAATATGTACATCATCGGCTTTATTGTCAATGATTTTCTTTCGGATTTCCTCAGTATAATCCTTCATATCATTGCGCACCCTGACGAACTCATCATCGGCAATTTCCAAAAGTCCGGCAATTCTCGAAAATTCTCGTGCCACACTACGAGGCACACCAAACTCACTCTTATATCCCAAATCGTGATTAATTGCTGCCCATGTGTGCTGCAAAGTAGTCCTTATCTGTATTTCAAACTTTTTGCCGCAGATTTCGTCCGGCCATCTGTCCCCAAAGGGCAGTGAGCAGATATAGTGAAGTGACAAATATCCGAATGTGTCTGCCTTGATAAGGGCTCTCTTATCCGATGAGTTTTCCCAGTCAATGACAAAAGCTTCTTCAACCTTTTTTCCTATTTTATCAATTTCGTCTGAGAAAAAGCAGATTACACGGGCGCCGAGAATATCGGTGAGATCCTCGAATGAAGAATACCAGTCTCCGTTTCGCTCCAATTTCCCGGCAAGGCTTTTTTCGGTCTTGACACGATGCTCTATGCCAAGCACCGTAATCCCCATACTATCCACAATGTCCGTCAGCATATTGTGAACCACGTCACCGAGCCTTATAAAATCATCTCTTTGTTTTCTGTAATCCTCTAAAATAAGCCTGTTTTTTAAATTCATTTAGAACACCCCTTTACATAAACAGTGAAATTAAATATATTATTATGTCATAAATCGCACAGCCCGCAACCGCAGTAATCAAAACAATCATCAGATACAAAAGAACGCTGTTCTGACTGATTTTACTATGCACAATATCAAAATAAAAATTGTAATGTGCCTTCATGTTTGCAGCTCTTTCCTCCACCCATTGATAGGTGATAACATCAGAGCAGTCATAGCCGGGTGGTGCATAGTCTTTGTATAAATCTTCCTCCATACGGCGTATACGGTAGCAATTGGAATCATTCAGCTCATATTCTTCATCAATCGAAATGGTAACAAGTGCTTTACGTATTCTCTGCTGATGTAATACTTCAATTTTATTAATTTCTGTCGGGAGCAGCCTTGCCTCGTTAATGCGTATGGAATATCCGTACTTCTGCATAACGACCGGACTTGAAATAAGCTCCTTCAGACGCTCTATACTGCCTCTGACATTCATTTGCGATGTGAATACTTCATCCAATGTGCGATGAGGTATTCTAAAAATTACATATGCTTCATCGCTCGTTATATGTTGTTGTATTTTATTAAGTGCCGCCGTGATCACGGTTCCTTCCGCAATGCGTTTTGCCTTTAAAATTTCTTTTGAAAGATTGATAAGGCTTACCGTGCGCCCGTCATACTTCAGTTCCGATGTAAACTCATTTTTCTCAGCATCTACCATACCGTTGGTATTAAACAATCCGCGCAAGATCGCATCGTCCTCCAATTCCACGGACAAATCTGTGATTTCGTCTGCGGTTATCCCAAACGGAACGTAAATATTAAGTTCATTCGCTTTTTTTGCACCGTAAATTCGAATGGCGATATCAACATAGCTTTTGCCTTTAGGATTGATCCATTCGTTTAAATAAACCGTGCTTCTGTCATCGCCATCTATCCAGATTCCCCAGCCGTCATCGGCAAATTTTCTTGTTTTTATACTCAATGATTTCACTCCCAACCTACTGTATCAATTCTATTCTTTGCTTTATCTATAAGCTCGGTTGCGTCATTGCCGTCTATATCCAGATTTTCCGCCTTGAAAAACATGACTTCATCAATTCCATAAAGCTTCTGTGCAAGTGCCTTTACATATTCAAAGCCGAAATTATCATAAATTGTTCCACCTGCGGTTGTTACATAAATCAGCCGTTTTGCACGGCACAAGCCCTGCGGAATACCCTTTTTATATCGAAATGTAATTCCTGAGACCGTTATCTGCTCCAAATATATTTTCAAAAGAGCCGGAAACGCTAAATCCCAATAGGGTGCCGCAATCACGATAGTATCCGCATCCGCAAACTTCTTGGCATAACGAAACATTTCGTCAGAAAAATCATTTTCCGATACAAGGTGTTCTCTTTTTTCAAGCACATTGCCGTCAAGCGGCTTTAAGTTTTCCTGCTCTAAATTTATTTCACAAATCTCACCGTTCAGCTTATCCAATATATATTGTGCAAGTGATAAAGTCCGAGATTTTTCACGTACACAGGCATTGATAAATAAAATATTTTCCATCATAACCCCTCCTTTGCTTAAGTCGTCACTTTCAGGCAGAAAATTCAAAACTTTCTTTTCAGTGAACATCAATAAAATTTTTACATATCACTGTCAGAAAAACAGCTTTTAAGCGAATGTTGTATGCCTTCAAGTGTAATTGGAATAATCAGATAGTCATTGACATAGTATTGCCATGCATCTATTGCATAATCGGGTGTTCCCGAAACAAATACAACCTTTGTTGTGAAAGCCTCCCGTTGAATCAAAAATATAGACATTCTGAACTTATAAATTTTATTATACAAACCAAAGGACAACGAAAGGACACGAAAAATAATATTTTTTTAAAAAATTTATCAAAAAAATTTGTAGAAAGACTGATGTATTTTTGTATTATGTATACAAAAAAGCAACAAGATTTTTCGTCTTACTGTTTTAGCAAATATTTAATAAAGAGCTTTGTCCTGTCATTTTATTTTATTTGCGAATACCTTCCTGTAGTAAATTCCGCCCACGAATAAAAGTGTAACCAACACAGAAAACACAAGTAAAAAACCATTAAGCAGTCTCATTTCATTAAAATTCGGCATATATGTTTCTCCTCTGCTGTATAAAATAAATATATCATATATTTAGTGCAGAACATATCTTATCACACATATTTCAATTTTTTTCTATTTCAACGATATCATCAAATGTGCAGTTAAAATACCTGCAAAGCTTTACAAGCACCTCCATGGACACGTATTTGTCCTGCCTCATTTTTGATATTGTACTCGGCGCTATTTCCGCCTTTTGACTTAGCTCCGCACCGGTCTTGATATCATTATCAATGAGAAGTTTCCATAATTTTCTGTAACTTATATTATCAGACATAACTATGACTCCCTCTTTAATTTTGCATTTAACAATTTTATTATAACACATTTTATATCTTTTTTCAATATAATCTTCGAGATTTCATAAATATTGTATAAATCTGTCAATATACAATTATAGTGTTTATACAAAATGTTAACGAAGTAAAGCCCCGTCTGATTGCTCAAACGGGGCTTTATCGTCAAGCGTTCCCGCTTGGCTAATATTTATTTGTTTGTCTCTATAAATCTTTGAAGTATTGCCGCAATTTCGGCTCTTGTAGCAAAGTCAATCTGTATATTCATTTTATGACAATGTCTTTACGGCAGCAACGCATTGCGGTCTCATTTCCGTATCCCAGAAAAATACCTTTACTGTGTCTGCGCCGGTGGTGTCAAAGCCGTTAAGGTCGGTGATTTCATACGAATCAACCCCGCTTTCAAGAGTTATATCAGCAAATTTTACTTTAAGCAGGCTCTCGCCCGAATACGATGCTATTATAATTTTATAATTTCCCGGCTTCGGTGCGGAAATCACAACCTTTCCGTCATTATTGTACTTAACGGATGTTCCTCCGCCGTCACCTGTAACATCACCAATCAGGTAAATCTCCACATCCTGCGTCACATTCTCCGTGCTCACTGTGACGGTATACACTCTCGTGACGTGGTTCTTCTTCATCACCTTCATGGTGTAGGTACCGGGTTCAACGCCCGCGATGGAGTAGTTTGCGGAGTTGCCCTTGACAGTAACGGTGTAGTCCGCCGTCGCACTGCCTTCGGCGTAAAGCTCAATGGTCACATAATCGGTGTCGCTGCCCGCGCTTGTCACCGTGCCGGAAACGGTAACGCCGGTAGGCTCACCTTTGGCAGTGAAGTAGACCTGGTAGTACAGTTTAACACCGTCGTGGGTATAGAAATTGCTTTTCCATGTCGAGTCAGCGTCTACTACTACGTAATCCTCCACAGGAGTTCCGTTGAGAAGAGCAGTAATATCGGAATCATGATGAGCAAACTCAAAGCTGGTATCGTCCTTCAGGTCGATTTCTACCGTGATAAAGTAGGTCGTACCCCCTGAAAAGGTAGAAAATTCGTTCCAGTCTGTCCTATAACATTGAACCTCCCCGATTTCAAAATTGTTGTATGGGAAGCGGTCGTTATTTTTTATCTTGATAGTTTCCGCATACTCCGCCGGCGTCATACCAGACGTAGGTGCGTCCATGGAAAGGTCGATGTAATCATGTAAATATTTTGAGAAGGTCTTCTCGATTTTGTAGGCGTAATAGTTGCCGTCCGTGCCGGCATAGGTAGCTGTCTGTCCGGCGATGGTAACAGGCAGAGTTGCGGGATTGCTGATTGCGTAGCCGGCTGCCGGTTTGAACCACAATTTCAGCTGCCAGGTTTCACCTGCCTCAAACATAGAGGAATCTGTGATGATCGGGCTGTCATCTGTCAAATGGCAATCACTCCAGGTGATGTCTCTGATGGTGTACTTGCTGCTGTCCAGGGGAGTTGCTTCTACATCAAAATAACTATTGAGCAGTTCAAAGCCGGTTACATCGGCTCCCATACCGGTGATGATTGGGGTGGAAATGACAATTTTATCTCCTTTATTTCCTTCAACAGAATTTCCGTGAAAATAATTTCCTTTCGGTTCGGACTCCACTCCATTGATCGTTACAGTTGTTCCTTCTTTGATGGAAGGCCATGACTTATCACCTGAGTACATTCCGTTGTAGGCGGTGCAGTTATACAATGTCACTTCAGCATTATTGAAGATTTCAATTGACAAATCCTCACTGTCACTGTTACCAAAAATTCCCCCGTTAACGGTCACAACGCCGTGTCCAAAACATGCTGGGTTATAATTGGTCGCAAGAAATGTCCCTCCGTTGATGACCACTGTGCCACCATTTGTATATATGCCGCAATCCTTACCTATAAAGGTGCCGCCATTGATGGTAACACAGTTGTCTTCAATTTCATTGAGTACGTAAATCGCCCGCACACTTTCTGCACCTCTCTGATCAGCAACTATCTGACCGCCACCGATGCTGTCGTTAATGGTAAGGGTACCGTAATACACCTTGATCACAGACTCGTCTGTCGTGAGTTCTGAACGGGTAATGCTGTATCCCGCCAGATCCAGTACAACATTCTGCCCAAAACGCAATACGATGCTGTTATCATTCATGTTGCTGTTTGAAAGCAGGTTTGCTCCAAGTTTGATATAACGTGGGGTGCCGTCCCAGAGCGCACTATATACCAGAGTTCTCAGTTCGGCATAGGTGGTGACGATGTAAGGGTCATCCTCCGTGCCGGAGCCGCTGTAGGCAAATGCCGTCAGGCTCATGGCCTGGAGCATTCCAATCAGCATTACCACCGTGAGCAATACCGCCAAAAATCTTTTTGCTTTCAAAATAATTCCTCCTTTTTTCTTTCCGACATTTTGCCGATTTGTTTGACCGTGTGGTTTGTTTTACCTGCTCTCCCACACGGCAAAGAGAGCTTCTGCCGCTCTTCATCCGTTCGGATGATGGGGATACGTCAAATACATTCATATCATTTCGTCACCAACCTCCTTTCAAGCAGTAAAAACAAGTCAATCAAAAATCGCAATATCATTAAATACAGATGTGATAAAAGGCATTGTTCATAGCTTTCCGTCTAATATTAATTCTTGGTACAATAATACAATCATAGTATAGCATATAATAGGCAAATAATCAACTCAATTTGCTAATTTAGATATTTTTCTCGGTTATGCACAAAAAATAAAGTCACTATATATGAAAAATGCGCAGGAAAACCTCATAAAGGTCAGTCCTCCGTATTGGTTTTAATAGCAGCTCGGCCTTATCGCGAAGCCGAATATAGAATTTGAGGTAATAACAACATTGTTTGCGCTTGACGAGCAGTGAACAACAAGTATATTACCGCTTGTATCCTTGCCGACAATAATACCGACATGAGATAAGTCTGAGAGAAATGCCAAATCTCCCGCCTGTGCCTGATTCCAAGAGATACGGCTGCACTTTGCCACCTTTAAATCAATCCATCCTTTCAAACTCAACTAATTTTTCTTTCAGCTTTTTTGATTTCACATGCATATTGCGAAAATAATCGCTTGCCATAAATTTTAGTAGTGATGACTTAGGTATCTTATTTGACCGCCTCGTTTTTAACTTAAATTACCCCTTAGCCTCGTTGGGGTCTTCTTTTGCGGAAAGGGTTGTGATAATATTTATCACACTATTTCTTTCGTTCCACTCAACCCTGCAATTAAGAGCATCTGTTACATCACGCAATTTAAAATAGTTATTTCCGTTTATGTTGTAAGCCACTACATCAAATTCACTGCCGGTATATGCGAAAAACGCCGTATTTGCATTGCTTGCATTTAAATAATATGCTCCGCCTTTATATCACCGTAGGTTTTGTCAACCTTTCCGGTTATGTCGATTGATTTAAGTGTGTTTTTACTGCCCTTTCGTGCAGCTATATATCCTTTTTTACCTTTCATCATACCGGAGGTTGCTTCAACATAGTGCCTGTTTTCCGTCACATATGCCTCCAGTACATTCACCGCTGTACCGACAGGAAATATATTACTTTCCACTGCGCTGCTCGGTGACTTGTAAACACTTACCCCCCAAGGAGGGCGCAATCTCTGCCGTTCCCGTATCTCCCACGCCAAAATCAGTTTCTTCGGCAAAAATCACTGCGGAAACAGAGCACACAGCATCATAAGCACCATAAGACCGCACAAAACTCTTTTTTTATATAAAAACCTCTTTTCTTTCTAAGTATTATATGCTATAATGATTATACATCGTACATTAATGGTCGATACAAGGTACTTTTATAAAAATTATTTTTTTAGGTATATATATGAACAACAACCAAAAAAACTTGTTTTCTATTGGTCAAATTGCAGAGTCAATAGGTATTACAAGAAAAATTATATTGAACTACGAAACAAAAGGACTGATTCAGCCGGATATAACAACGCAAACAACATCCCCCAAGAATCGCTTCCCGGGGGATGTTGTTGCTGTTTACTTATTAGCTTCAATAAATCTGTGAAGTATTGCTGCTGCTTCTACTCTTGTGGCATTGTCTTTCGGATTTAATTCAGTTTCCGTTCTGCCTTTCAATAGCCCGCTGCCCATCGCATATTGAACGGAGGGGACTGCGTACTCGGAAATATCGGCAAAATCATCATAAGAAAGAATATTTGTGCTTGCGCCGACTGATACATCATATTCTTTGTACTGTGCGTAACGGTATATAATTGCCGCTATCTGTTCACGGGTGATGTTTTCATTCGGTGCAAACTCTGTTTCGGATATGCCTACTACAATGTCATTCTGCTGTGCCCAAATAATTGCACTTGCGTAATACGCTCCCATATCAACATCTTTGAAAGGTATACTTTTGTTTGTTGCCGGTTCGCCCTCAAGTCTGTAAAGAATTGTAACGAGCATAGCGCGCGTTAGATCAGCATTTGGTTCAAATGTTTTTGAAGTTGTGCCCTTCATAAGTCCGTTTTCAATCACATAGTCAGTATCTGAATGATACCAGAGTTTAACATTCAAATCATCAAATGCAAGAGAACAACAATTGTCTGCCGATGTTCCGTCACATTCCGTATCAGGCATTTCCTGCTCAACATCCGGTTCTTCGGTTTTTAACTCAATCCACTTTGCATAAAGGGTAAGATTCTTTGTAACCGGCTGATTGAAATCATAAACTGCTGTAAAGTTTTTATCGGAATACCAACCGTCAAAGGTGTAGCCGTCCTTTGTAGGATCAGCAGGTTCTGCAGCCTTGCTGTTTCTTGTTACCGTTTTAGAGGAAACCGCACTTCCGCCGTCAGTATCAAATTTAACAGTATAGCGTATGGTGCCTCCGCCGGTACCGGTAGAAACGGTGTCGTATGCTACCGCATAGGTTGAGAACTTAGAAGAATATATGTAAATGCAGCCGTTTTTCTTGTTTACAAAGCATTTTCCGTCTTCATAAGGCGGCACTGCTCTTGTATCAAGCTGCATAAGCTCTTCCGCAACGGCGTCATGATATCTGTAGACCTTGATATTTGTCTTTCTTGTAAAGTCATACGGCAGTTTGATTTCAATAACGCTTGAAGCGTTCTCAACTGTACCGCCTGTGGATTTTTCAAGTCTGATATCATAGAAGCCGAATTTTTTCGGTGCGTCAGCACTTGCCTTGATTGCAGCCTGCTCGGTGTCGTCCTCTGCTGCCACTTCATCCTGAACAATAAGAGTAATATCCGTCTTTTCTTCTTTTGCAACCTCATTCAAACCATCGGCTTTAATTCCGCTAACGTGTGCCGCATCATCAGAAACCTTGCCGTGAACCCATTTTGCATAAAGGGTAATGATTTCGCCTGCGTTTGCCGTAGGTGCAGAATCTTTATCTGCATAATTTGTACCGCTGCCGTCTGACCTATCATTCCAGCCAATGAATTCATATCCTGCGCGTGTAAACGTATTCTCGGCAAGCGCAGTATGAGCGCCTACATTCACCGTCATATCTGCCATTGTACCGCTTCCGCCGTTTGCGTTAAATTTAACGGTGTAGGTGGCAGTGGAGCTGACAGTAAAGCTCACATCAAAGGACCGGGAAACGATATTCATACCAGTGACGGTGACGGTGGCGGTGTATGTGCCTGCGTCAAGACCGGTGTTTGGCTTGACAGTAAAGGTATCGGTACTGTCCGTGTCAGTGATACTGTTGATAGTGGTTTTTGACAGAGTGAAACCGGTAGCATTGGCACCGGAGAGTGTAACATTCAAGTCGCCGGTAGCGTCGTTGCCTGTGTTGGTAACGGTTATCTCCTTGGGCGTCTGTTCGCCGTAGCCCTCGGTGGCTTCCTCAAAGGTGTAAGTACCGGTCTGGCTCAGAGAAATACTGAGGTTTTGCACAAAGTCGGTGGCAATAGTTCCCGCAGTTGCTGTGACACTGTCGCTCCTGGCTCCTGTTGAGAGCAGATAGCCGGCACCGCCGCTAAGTGTGTCACCGAGAAATACTGCATACCCGTTGGCGGCATCGTATGCGACCACCACGCCGTAAGCAATATGGGCAGCACCGTCTTTCAGTTCGTGGATTACGACTGCTTCACGGTTTAAACTGTCGAAATAATTGCTTACAATGCTTGTGATGATGCCATCCAGTTCGGAAGTATTCTTACCAATGCTCTTCATGTAAGAATATGTGCCCGCTTTGGTCAGCATCCAACTGCCGGAGTTCGTTGTGCCATAACTTCCGGTATCTAAAATTGGATAATACAGCCCTGACAATGTGATCTGCTGATTTTTCGTCGGGAAGGCAGGACTCCGTTGTACATCATATGCGTATTCAAAGACAGTATCTTCCAGCGATGTGGGCAAATTGGCAACCCATTTAGCATAAAGGATGATGTTTTCATTCACAGTATCTGTGTCAAAAATCCAGGGATTAGTGCATTTTGGTTCCTTGTACCAGCCTCCGAAGGCATAGCCTTCAGCCATGGGGGCGGCAGGCTCGGTCACCTTCTCACCGTCAGCAACCGTCTGGGGTGCAGTGTCAGTTGCAGAACTATTGCCGTTCTTATCAAAAGAAACGGTGTAGGTGGTAATCTGTGTAGGCGCAGTAAGCGTAATTGCTGCATTACTTGAAGGGGTGCCGTAGACAGTAATCTGAGATTGGCTGTCACGCCGTACCATGATACCGTTCACAGTGTCAACACTGTATGCATCCGGGAAGTAATAGCCCTCATCTGCGGTGTAGATGATAGGAGTCATGGCGGCACTTAAATCTGTCTGTGTGTTCTCTCCGGAGCTATTATCTCTGGTCATGTGCTCAGCCGGGGTGACAGTGACATCATACACTGTCTTACTTTCGACATTTCCAAAGCTGCTCTCATCATAACTGTTTCGATCGGTAGCGGCGGTATACCTGACCGCGCCGTCCTGCACCTGAATTGCACAGATAAGAGTATCGGGATAATTATAACCGTGGTATTGAGTCCACAAATAAATGTAATATATTTTATTGGTATTCAAAGGGATCATCAATTCATCAAAAGACATCTTCATCGTGTTAGTACCGGAGGATGTGACGCTGCTCTCATCAGTATAAGAGATAATGCCAAAAGCTCCGGCATTATTACCGTTCTCATCATAATCACAAACCTCTTCAAATGAGCTGAACTTGCTGCCATAGAAACCTAAGTCGGTAAAGTCACCCCAGGTAGTGTTTGTACCATCTTCGCCCGCCGACCGCAGACGCTCAGTCATCAGCACCAATCGACTGCTTGCCGAAGCAGTGTGCCAATCGAAGTCGGCTGTAATCTCTTTCAGAGCACCGTTGCTGTAATAAGTGGCATTATTCACCTCAATATTATACGTCTGCGTCCATGCCAGCGCCGTTGTAGGCATCAACGTCGCCGCCATACACAAGCATAATAAAATACTTAAAATACGTTTCTTCATAATAAAACCTCTTTTCTCTTTAATAAACTCCGCTTGCAGATGATTTATTTGTAAAAGTTTATAAAATCAAAAAAACATCGCCCCACTATCTTGAAATTTCTAACATTACATGCTATAATGATTATACACCGTACATTAATGGTCGATACAAGAGGTTTTTGAAAAATTTTATCAAAAAATTGTAGGTTTACAATAGATGTGTTACAACCGACAGATTTTCAAACAAAAAAGTTTG
>CABUMF010000050.1 GCA_902492655.1 uncultured Eubacteriales bacterium
TTAATACACGAATATTGGTTTGCAAGTCTTGCAATACCGTCAAAATGGTCTTGCCTATCATTAATGCCCGGAACAATAGGACAGCGTAAAATTACATGAGCATTTACACTGCATAAAGCGTAAAGATTTTCTAATATGAGTTTATTATCCACCCCGATATATTTTTTGTGATTCACAAAATTTGTTTCTTTACAGTCAAACAGAAAATAATCTGTATACTCTGCCGCTTTTAGAATATTTTCCTTTAGCGTGAAACCGGATGTTTCAATACATGTTGAATAATCTTTTGCTTTGCACATTTTTAAGAGTTCATATAAGGAGTCAAATTGCATAAAAGGTTCTCCGCCCGAAAAAGCAACACCACCGTTATCAGAAAAAAACACATCGTCTTTTGCGATTTCAATCATTATCTCCTCGCATGTTAGGCTTTTACCGAGTATTTCAAGCGCCGACATAACGCAGACGTCGGCGCATTTGCCGCACAGACTGCATTTATTGCGGTCTATAAGATGCATTCCGTTTTCAAACGTGTGTACCCCATTCGGACAAACTGCTGCACACTTGCCGCATAGCGTACAATTCTTCACGGCAAAGGAAAGTTCTTTTTCCTTTGATTTGCTTTCGGGATTATGACACCATACGCAGTTAAGCGGGCATCCCTTGAAAAATACAACAGTTCTTATACCCGGACCGTCATTTACGGAAAAATGCTGTATGTTAAATATGGCTGTATACATTATATTTCCTCAATTCGTTGTAAAGAGCTTTAAAATAGAATTCAAAACCGTCTGCATTCGGATGAACGACAGCCTTATCCGCATAATATTTCGGATTATGAGGAACAAAATCATATGCGCATATATGTCTGACGTTTTTAAACCCCTCCACCTCTTTACCGATAAGCATACTCATGTCGGCAAAATCACTGAAATCATGATTTTCTACTCCGTTATTTTTCCATATAGGCGAAATTACAAAAATCTGCGAATTCGGATAGTTTTTTGTCAGGTTATATAAAAATTTATGACAGTTGTTTTGTATTGTGATTTTTTTGTCACAGCAATAGTCATTGACTCCGTATGCAACGGTAATACAGGATGGCTCATTTTCTTCGGGGATTTCAACAAGTTTAGGTACAAATTTTGCTCCGCCGATCCCCTTATTACATTCTTCAACACCCAAAGCATCGCAAAGTCTTGCCGTATATCTTTCGGACGGATGAAGCGCATCGAATCCGTGGGTAATTGAATCACCGTAGGCAAACAGTTTTCTTTTATATTTTATAGGTTCAGTTTTGCATCCGTCATCCAATTCAACATCGGTCAGCGTCAGCCTTACGCTGTACGGCAAGTGAATTTCAAGCTTTTTAGCGCCCTCGCCCAAAAAGAATTTTTTTTGAAACTCTCCGAGAGGATATTGCCTGTCGGAATAATGTTCGATTCTCTTTAGCTCATCATCATAATTTTTTATTGAGTCAATGAGAGCGCCGTTTTTTATTATATCTATTGCATAAAATGAACGCACCTCGGATATTTGATATGTAATTCCTTTTAAAACAAGCGTTGTACTGTCGGTTTCAAAACAAAGTTTTATCCCTGCAGGCGCAAGCAGAAGGCCATAATCCTTGGTGTTTTTATACAGATTTTCCGCTTCTGCGGTGAATCTGTGAAATTCTACACCTCCGTTTTGCTCCGTTATATATACAGCTCCGTTTGTCACATCATTAATTTGATTAATCGTAAGTTTCATTTTGAATATACCTCCCCGGCAATCAGTAAAGTCTCCTTCCACCGTCCGAAATCAAGATTTCACCGATAATATTTCTGCTTTTTGAAAGAAAATATATTGCCTCTGCAATTTCAGCGGGGGTAGCCTGAATTCCTCTCGGAGATGATATATGTTTTACATCTCCTTCTCTCTGATGCAAAATTTCAGTTGCTGTTTCACCCGGGGCTATTCCGTTTACAACAATTCCAAGAGGCGCAAGCTCCTTTCCTATTCCCATAGTCATTCCTCTCACTCCCCATTTGCTGATACCATAGGCAAATGAGGCAGGACGAAACCCCATTTCGGAACAAACATTTATAATGTTTCCTTTGATTCCTAAATCACGCATATATTTAGCTTCCGCTTGCAGTGCAAAAAACATTCCTTTTAGGTTTACATTCATAGTATCATCCCAGCCCTCTTCTGTTTTTTCAAAAAAACCGACAGATTTCGGACCGTTATCCTCACTCGAAACAATACCTGCATTATTTACAAATACATCAATATTTCCCCATATCGAATGGGCTCTTTTTATTAAGGGCACTGCAGAAGAAACATCCGCAATATCCCATATAATATATTCCGTGTTTTTACCCAATCTTTCCTTTGCTGCTATAAGTTTATTTTCATTTCTGCCGGTAATTATTACTTGAAACAGTTTAGCCGTTGCAAAGCCTATTCCTTTATTAGCACCTGTTATTAAAACAACCATATTCTTTTTTCCCCTATATCGTTTCATTTGCGCTTCTTGATATAATTTCGTCCTGGAGGCGTTTTGGTATTGTGACAAAGAAGTCACTGTAGCCGCCTATTCTGACAATTAAATCCCTATACATATCAGGATTTTTCTGTGCCTCAATCAAGGTTTCCGTGTCAACAATATTAAACTGTAATTGTGAGCCGTGAGTTTTTAAATAACCTTTTATCAGCGCAGCAATTTTTTTCGGCTCAACACCTTTGTTTATCTTAACATTTACCGATGTACCGCCTAAAAATCTTGACGGTTCCCACGCAACGGTTGACGCAAGCGAAAGGGTGGGACCTAAATTATCATATCCCTGAACGGGGCAGCTGCCGTCATTCAAGGGATCACCGGATTTCCTGCCGTCAGGTGACGCCGGTGTTGTTCTTCCTTTAATTTCATGATCACGGTATGAAAATGCACCCGGAATCACCTTTGCTCCGCGAACGGTTGTCATTGGCTCAAAAGCCTTGAGTACCGAGTCGGCAACTTTTTTTGCCAGAGCATTGATTTGCGGGTCTCCGGTACCGAAGTGGGGTGTTTTATTTCTGATTTTTAAAAGCAGATTTTCATAACCCATGTAATTTGAAGAAAGAATTTTTTGAAATTCTTCTATTGTAAGCAATTTTTCATCAAATACCAGTCTTTTTATAACATTAAGGCTTTCGGTTGTATTTTGCATACCTAAAATGTTGGGTTCAAGCGTGTTATATTTTGCTCCTCCGCAGTCATTTGATTTACCGCGCTTTATGCAGTCATGAACAAGCATTGATACTCTCATGGGATCGGTACTGTTTCTGCCGCGTTCAAGCTGCCACAAATTTTCCTGAAGAATTACTTTTTTGAAGTATTCGTTCATTTCTCTTTCGAAGCAACTGAACACCCGTTCGAAGTCGAAGCTGTTATCACATTTATTAAACGAATCAAGAAAGATTTGCAGTAAATTTATATAAGGGCTTGTTATGGATATTCCCGAGCAGCCGATAGGTGTTGTTTCAACACAGGTGGAAAGTGTAAACATATTTGCCGCTTTTTCATCAAAACCGTTCCTAAGCATAGACCGTGTTACCTCATCGCTATTCCAAATCTGAGGCTGACAGTGACCGTCGGTGATAAGCTTTGTGGCATAATGTAAGATTTCATCGCTTGTTTCACCGGTTACGCAAAATCCCACGTTCGGATCAGGAATATGCGTATGCTCGATTGCGGTAAGAAAATGCCATGTTAATTCATTTTCAACAATATTGCCGTTTTCGTCACGTCCGCCCAGCATCAGCCCCTCTGCCGCCCACGAACTCATGTTAGGGATACTTTGCAAAAAGAAACAATCAATCAGTTCCTGAGCTCCTTCCGGCGTCAGAACGCCGTTTTCTATATCGCGCTTGTAATAAGGCAGCAAATAAACATCGGGCTTGCCGTAAGAATATATACCATATAAACTCCAGGTAAACATATGTATGCTTTGAAGTGCTTCTCTGAAGGTTCGGGCGGGATTTGCCGGTACCTGCTTTAAAACCTCATAAAGCTCCGTGTATTCCTTTTTCTGATTCCCCTCTGAGTTATTTGCAAGCTCTCGCGCATACCGAGCGTAAGAATCACACATTTTCAAAAGACCTTCAAGCTCTGTTTTACAGCAAAGAAAATATTCATAGCGTTCTACGCTGCTTCCGTCGCACACATCAATTTTATTTAACTCATCTTCTGCTATTTTAATCATACCATTGATTCCGACATCTAAAAGCAATTGATAATCGGGTGCAAAATGGTCTACGCGCCCCCTTTTTACGGGCATCATGTGTCCCGTTTTGATATATTCGTTATATCTTTTTTCTTCGTCATCGGAAAAATCACTTAAATCCGGCTGTCCTACAATAAGCTCGCCTGGTATAATAATCGGTCTTGTGTTTTCAAGCATATATGCCTCTGCCGCAGACCGACGAAGTCTTACGGTATCGGTACTTATTTCACTCCTTTCCCAGCCTTCGTTGTAAAGCATGAGCGAACGGTGGCATTTCCAGCATACTAAATTTTTATTGATGGACATGGGTGAATTGTTCAAATAGTATTCCCTTAATTTTTCAATTCGTGAACTTCTTTTTGTTTCAATCATTATACAGCATCTCCTTGTTTTATATTTTTTTATTGATTTATGACTATAAACATGATATAATCTATTATATCATAGCAAATAAACAATGCTATAAAATTATTGCACAAATAGTATGAAAATCTTAAACCAAACGGATGATTAATATGAGAATAGAAAAAGACATAAAATTGTTTGATGACGATGAATTGTTTTCAGTCGCGTACACAAAAGTAAATTTTGAAACGACAGACACGGATATTACGGTATATGACAAATATAAAATAAGTATTTTGCTTTCAGAAGGTCTGAACGCTGTGGTTGGTGACAAGGTTATCAAAAGTGGGAAAAACAGTGTTGTATTTTTTCGACCGGACGAACTGCATTTTGGACGCGTTTCTCGCGCCGGGGTTCATTCATATTTAGACTTTTTTATTCCTCTGTCTTTTTTTGAGAAGTTTTGCAAGGGGAGTGAAATAATTAAATTTATCACCGATAAATCCGAAAATCGTGTTAATTATATCGTATTTGATATGCCACACCAAAAAATTATTTTTGAAACCGCAATAGATACAATTGAAATATTAAAATCCAATGATAAAAACAGTGATATGAAAATATTTTCACTTATGCTCAGAATTATCTTGCTGTGTTCCGATTTTTACGAAAAACAAAAGTATAATCCGATAGATTTTCAAATGCCTGATATTGTTACCGGGACAATGATGTATATTTCGGAAAACTATAAGGATAAGCTGTCACTTGAAAAGCTTGCGTCAAGGGCTAACTGCTCTGTTACTTACCTTTCGCGTATATTCAAGCAATATGTTGGAATAACAATATATAATTATATTATTGCCACCCGCATAGGAAATGCGCAGATTATGCTTAATGAAGATGTATCCGTTACAGAAGTATGCTTTGCCTGCGGATTTGATGATTGTTCAAATTTTATACGAACATTCAAAAAAATTACAGGAAAGACACCGCTGCAATTTCAAAAATCGCTTAATATGTAAGATACAACACCGGAAAGAGCATTTATCACAAGCGGAAGACCTGTGTTCTTTACCCAATTTAATGCCGGCTTACAGAATTCAAATGCGTTAAACAGTGTATCTTTTACACCGCCGTCATCTGCATTGCACTCCGCTCGGTTACCGCTTTGACGGCGGTTGTTCCTCCGAAGAAGAAACTGTAACCGGAGCCGGCGGTTCTGTTTTGAGGCTTATCTCTTGCCTTGAATATACTTGAAATTAATCCCATCAAAATTTACCTCCTACTATTTTCTCAAAAACCATTGACTTTTGATAGCATTTATGCTATCAAATTCATATACTAACGATGTGGGTTCATTGCGTGTGTTTATGGCAACGCTAAGGAAAAAAATCGAGAAAACTCCGGATTCTCCGCAGTATATTCAAACTTATGTGGGAGTCGGTTACAGAATGATAAAGGTTGAATAAGCGGTGCCCGTATGACACTAAAAGCCCGATAATGTCCTGATTTCAGGAATTATCGGGTTTTTTTGGTACACATAAAAACAGTTAACATTATAAAAATAATAAAAAACTCATAAATTTTTCGTTTTTCTATTGACATATACCCCCGTACGGTATATAATTATAATACCCCACCGGGGTATGAAAGGAGAGTGTAACGATGTCTTGCAAAGAAGTAGGCGGATGTTGCGGAAAAACAACATCTCGCTCAGAGGAAGAACGAAAAAAGCTGATTCACCGCATGAACAGAATAGAGGGGCAAATCCGAGGGATTCGCAAAATGGTGGAAAAAGATGCTTACTGTGCGGATATTTTGATTCAGTCCGCCGCTGTAAACGCCGCAGTCAATGCTTTTAACAAGGAGTTGCTGGCGAGCCATATCAGAGGATGTGTTGCAAGAGATATTCGTGAAGGAAAGAACGATGTAATTGACGAGTTGGTTACAACTTTGCAAAAACTCATGAAATAAAAGGAGGCGTCACAAGTAAATTATGGAGCAATATACAGTAACAGGTATGAGCTGTGCCGCCTGCACCGCACGAGTGGAAAAAGCGGTATCGGGGGTGAGGGGCGTAACTTCCTGCTCGGTCAGCCTGCTGACAAATTCCATGGGTGTAGAGGGTACTGCCGCCGCCGATGAGATTATTGAGGCAGTTCGCAAAGCGGGCTACGACGCAGTAATTAAAAATTCAAATACGGAGCGAAACAAACCTTCGTTATCCGAGGAGGATTTGCTTAGGGACAAGGAAACTCCCTTACTTAAAAAACGGCTGATTGCATCTCTCGGCTTTTTGATTGTATTAATGTATATTTCAATGGGGCATATGATGTGGGGCTGGCCTCTTCCGTCTTTCTTCAACAACAATCATGTTGCAATGGGACTTTTACAGCTATTGTTAACTGCTATTGTCATGGTTATAAATCAGAAATTTTTTGTCAGCGGATTTAAGAGCCTTTGGCATCGTGCACCGAACATGGACGCATTGGTTGCATTAGGCTCTGCGGCAGCTTTTGTTTACAGTACATTTGCTCTGTTTGCCATGACGGATGCGCAGGTAAAGGGCGATAGTGCCGCTGTAATGTCTTATATGCACGAATTTTACTTTGAATCCGCCGCAATGATACTTGCGCTTATAACTCTCGGAAAAATGCTGGAGGCACGCTCAAAAGGCAAAACCACCGATGCCCTGAAAGGACTTATGAAGCTGTCTCCTAAGACTGCAACGCTCTATAGGGACGGTGCCGAAACAACCGTGCCGATTGAGCAGGTTGCAAAGGGTGATATATTTGTTGTGCGTCCCGGTGAAAATATACCTGTGGACGGAATTGTATCAGAGGGGAACAGCGCAGTGGACGAATCCACAATGACAGGAGAAAGCATACCTGTGGATAAAACGGTCGGAAGTGCGGTTTTTGCCGGCACGCTGAATCAGTCGGGGTATATACGATGTGAAGCGACAAGGGTTGGCGAGGACACCACTCTTGCGCAAATTATTAAGATGGTAAGCGATGCCGCCGCTACAAAAGCACCTATCGCAAAGGTTGCAGACAAGATTTCGGGCGTGTTTGTTCCTACGGTAATTGTAATTGCGGTGATAACCGTTGCGGCATGGCTCATTGCCGGTCAGACAGCAGGATTCGCTCTGGCAAGAGGTATATCCGTATTGGTTATCAGCTGTCCCTGCGCACTCGGACTTGCCACCCCCGTGGCAATAATGGTTGGAAACGGAATGGGTGCAAAGAACGGTATCCTCTTCAAAACGGCTGTATCTTTGGAGAAAACCGGGAAAACGCAGATTGTGGCACTTGATAAAACCGGAACGATAACAAAGGGAGAACCGAGTGTTACGGATATGGTTCCAACAGGCGGCATAAGTGAAAAGGAGCTTTTGTCCATAGCCTATTCGCTTGAGAAAAAAAGCGAGCATCCGTTGGCTCGGGCGATTACCCAAAGAGCAGAGCAGGAAGGTCTGACAGCCTGCGAGGCAGAACAGTTCAAAGCTCTTACAGGTAACGGACTTACCGCAGTGGTTGACGGTGCGGTTGTCATTGGCGGTAATTACAAATTTATAAGCGAGCAAATTATTGTGTCGGATGAAATAAAAGGTAAATCCGAGCTTCTTTCGGAAGAAGGAAAAACGCCGTTGTTCTTCGCCCGAGGCGGTGAGCTTTGCGGAATTATCGCCGTTGCCGATATAATTAAGGAGGACAGTCCGCAGGCGATAAAAGAAATGCAGAATATGGGAATCCGTGTAGTAATGCTTACGGGCGATAACGAGCGCACAGCCAAAGCGATAGGGGAAAAATCCGGTGTGGACGATGTTATTGCCGGTGTGCTTCCCGACGGCAAGGAAAATGTAATACGAAAGCTTAAGGAAAAAGGAAATGTCATAATGGTCGGTGACGGTATTAACGACGCTCCTGCTCTTACAAGTGCCGATATAGGCATTGCAATCGGTGCAGGTGCAGATGTTGCGATTGACGCAGCGGATGTGGTGCTGATGAAAAGCAGTCTGTCCGATGTTCCGGCGGCAATCCGCTTGAGCCGTGCAACGCTTAGAAACATTCACGAAAATCTGTTCTGGGCGTTTATATATAACATTATCGGAATACCTTTGGCGGCAGGCATATTTATCAGTTTGCTCGGCTGGCAGCTCAGTCCCATGTTTGCCGCGGCGGCAATGAGCTTGTCAAGCTTCAGCGTAGTCACCAACGCACTGCGCTTGAATTTCTTTAGGATTCATGATTCCGGACGGGATCACAAAATAAAGAATAAATTAAAAAATAAACCTGTAAAGGAGACAAAAACAATGGAAAAGACACTGAAAATCGAAGGTATGATGTGCGGTCATTGCGAGATGCACACAAAAAAGGCTCTTGAAGCACTTGACGGCGTTAAAAAAGCCGAGGTCAGCCACAAGAGCGGAACTGCTGTTGTAACGCTGGAAAAAGATATTTCCGATGATGTCCTTAAGAAGGCGGTTACAGATGAGGGCTATCAGGTAACTGATATTCAATAATCAACACATACCGCAGCAACCGACACGCTGTTTACAAAGCGTATCGGTTACTGCTTTTTTTGTATTATAAAAACAGCTCGTTTTCTTTTCTTGTCAAGCAAGCCTTTTTTATTGCCAAAGCCGCAACGGATACCATGGCACCGTTGACTTTTCTGGCATTATGCGGGCACTGCTTCACGCAATTTTTTTAACCGCTCGATTGCCACGGCGGGAGCTCGTCCTCCGAATGAAGGCATGGCAACCAGCACCTGATCTTCTTTGCCGATGCCGCATTCCGAAAAATCGGTTTTAGAATCGCTCAGATCAATTTTAACGGTGCTTTCGCCCCACTGTTTGCCGATGATGTCGGCGACCTTTTTCCGTTCCGCCCGTTGGGCTGAAGATGATTTCTACTGTTTTCATATATATTTCCTCCTCTTGCTATATTCTTTTGCGTATGTCGGCAATGCAGTCGGCAAGCGTTTTTTCTGCAAGTGAGCGGGCGAAGTTTTCTTCAATATCCGAAAACACGCCTGTGAGTACGGGCTTAATATGTCTGCCGACGATACACTTATCATTGGGATTTTGGTGAATATCCAAAAGATGAAGCTTAGGTTCCTCCGTAACCGCCCGATAAACTTGCAACAGGTTCAGCCGATTCGGAGCAACCACAAGAGAACACCCGCTTATTCCTCTGTGGCCGTCAACAATCTTTGCTTTTTTCAAAAGCCCCAGTATTTTGCGGATATAGCTGGCATTTGTACCAACGCTTTCGGCGATTTTGTCAGAGCTTATGGGTTTTGGAGATTCTGAAATAAGAATAAGCGCATGAACGGCAACCGAAAATTTTGTATCCATTATTTTGTCCTCCTTCGACTAACCTTGTATGCTTTTTAATATCAGTAGTTTAATATTAGTATTTGTATCTGATACAAATACATTATACACTGTTTTGCACTTCCTGTCAAGAAGCTCCGATGACTGTATGCAAAAAATGATATAATCTAATCTGTACGGGCAATTCTCGATGATTTAAATAAGATTTACATCAAAAAAATTTTTTTCTGTATTGACCTATTTCAAAAAATGAAGTATAATAAAGGTAAGAAATTATTATATTAAAAATCGGCAGGATATATATTTGCACAAGGAAACGCTGAACAAAGTTCAAAGTCAAATCAGTGTTTTTCTGATATATAATATTTTTTAAGGAGGATAATAAAATGGCAAGATTAGAAGGAAAGGTTGCGATTGTAACCGGCTCTACCAGCGGAATAGGGGTAGGAATTGCCCGTCTTTTTGCGGCAGAGGGAGCAAAGGTTGTTGTTTGCGGTCGTCGCGAGGCTAAAGGTCAGGCGGTAGTTGACAGTATTGTCAAAGAAGGAGGCGAGGCATACTATCATTTTATGGATATAACCGATACAAAGAGCATTGAGGATTTATTCAAGGATACTGCCGAAAAATACGGAAAAATTGATATTTTGGTGAATAACGCGGCTAATGTTGCTTTAAAAGACGGCAGAGTAGATGAGCTGACGCTTGAAATGTGGGATGATATTTTCCAAAGCGACATAAGAGGTACATTTTATGCCATAAAATGTGTTCTGCCGTACATGAAGGAAAATAAAGGCGGTTCTATAGTTAACATCGGTTCTATGGCTTCGTGCGGAGGAGATTTGGGTTCAACTGCTTATGCCTGCGCAAAGGCAGGAGTTGATATGCTTACAAAATCAACAGCATTGCAATACGGAAAGGATAATATCCGTTGCAACTGCGTTCGTCCCGGGCTTATTGTAACACCGGAGAACGAAGCTCATGTGCCCCAGGCTTTGAAGGATATTTTCCTCAATAATATAATGGTGAACCGTTACGGAAATCCGAAGGATATAGCAAATATGTGCGTTTATCTGGCTTCCGATGAAAGCGAATACTTTACGGGACAAGTTGTTACGGTAGACGGCGGCTTAAATGCTCATGTTTCCACCGTAGGCCAATTCAAAGAAATGAAATCCCGTACATGGTAATGTGCTTTTTATTAGGTTAAGCAAAATTTTAATATGCATCTCCGAAATTAAATCGGAGATGCATATTTTTTTGGATTAATTGTGTAATGTTGAAAGATAAATTCCCGTGAGAAATACCATATCTGCGGCTTTTTTTGCGTTATTTTCGGGAGCGAAGCTTCTGCCGGGCATACCGGAAATATTCCTGCACCGGCAGTGTTTGACAGATACATAAAAAGCCAGAATAAAGACTTTTTATGTTTTTTTAATAGTTTTTTTATATGCATACGGCGTTTGACCGTATGTTTTACGGAATAAGCTTATAAATCCGGAGCAGTTGGAAAATCCGCTGTTTTCAGAGGCTTCCGACACCGTGCACCCTTCAGACAGAAGCCTTGCCGCATTTGACAGCCTCTTTTTTTTAATGTATGTAGTCGGAGATACATTGAGAAATCGCATAAAGTATCTCTCCAAGGTATTTATGCTGACATTTACTTCTTTTGATATTTCGCTGACACTTATGGGATTTGACAGGTTATCGTTTATATATGTCATGGCATTTACGACAATTTCGGGATATAGTGCGACCGGTCTGTCAGGCACGGCGGCATCATTAATCAGTTTTATTATCTTAAAGAAGTTGAAGTATTTATCAAGTTCAGACTCCGCTCCGTTTGCCATTTTTTCGCATACCGAAATCAGTTCTTCGGTTTTATCTTTTTCAAGCATTAACAGATTGTTCTCGCCGATTTTTCTGTTGTAAAATTTATCAAAAAGATATTCATTGCCCACAGCAGAGAAAAGAAACCAGAAATGTTTATGGAGCTTATTGCTGTGATATACGCAATGATGATATTCAAATGGACGGGTTATGATTATACTGCCCGGAGTTATCGGATATATATTGTTTTCCACAACAAACGAAACATCGCCGCTTAAATTAATATAAATCTCACATTCGTTGTGAACATGTGAGTCAAACACATTTTCGGGAGAGTGTGAGTCTAATTCTATGTACGATGATTTGACTTCAAACGGATGTATTGCTTTGAAGAAGTATTTTTGGGATAACATTTTTAACACCTCTCAGACATGAATTTGTATTTATGGTGATAATAACATATTTTTAGGTGAAAAGTCAATATAAATATCGAATATTTTGTGATATAATGAGAAAAAAACAGGAGGTTGAATATTGCAATACATGATGTTGACATCGGCAGCCTTGCTTTTGGCAATGGACTTTGCGATGAATAAGATATACCAAAAGTTGAGAGGCACATCGCCCAAAGTATCCTTGTTTTTCAATTCGGTTTTAGGGTTAGCAACAGCAATTATTTTTTTCGCCGTTAATAATTTCAGGCTGTCCCTTTCACCTTACTCTGCATTTTCTGCTATGCTTATGAGTGCCTTGGTGATGACTTATAATATTATGGGTTTTCGGATATTAAAGCAGGGTTCTATGGCAATTTACAGCTTATTTTTAATGACGGGCGGTATGGTATTGCCATATCTTTGGGGACTGATGTTTTTGAATGAATCGTTCAGTGCTTTCAGAACCATAGGTCTTATTATAATCATAGGCGGAGTCTTTCTTTCCAATTTCAGCGGTGAAAAAATAAATATAAAGCAAATTTGTATGTGCTTAGCGGTGTTTGTTTTAAACGGATTGGTCAGCATTATATCCAAAATGCATCAGATTGAAATGAATTATCAATGTGTAAGCACGATTGAGTTCGTTATACTGGGTGGAATATTTAAGTTTTTTATTGCCGGCTTTCTGTTTTTGGCTTTTAAAAACAGAGCTGTGCAGAGGAGTGAAAAAAACAACTTCTCAAAATCGTTGATTGTAATTATTTTATCGGCTGTTATCGGCGGAACTTCGTATTTCTTACAACTTTACGGAGCAAAATCTCTGCCGGCAACCGTACTGTATCCGTTTATTACAGGAGGAAGTATAGTTTTTTCCACATTAACAGGTGCATTGTTATTTAAAGAAAAGCTTTCCCGAAAGTTAATTATCAGCGTGGTGTTATGTTTTGTCGGAACAATTATGTTTATATAAGGAATGGAGGAAATTTTATGAACTTTTTAAAAGACAACAAAAGATTTTCATTTAAATTAAATGGAGAAAATGCGTGGGATTTGGATTTCAAATTTACAACTACGGAAGAAAAAAACACTCTTACCACAGTGTATCAGTTTGAAAACGGAATTAAGATTACAAATATTGCAAAAAAATATGATAAATACGGGGCGTATGAATGGGTAAACTATTTTGAAAACACCTCTGATATGCCAAGCGGTATAATATCTGAGGTGTGGGACTGTGACTGCGCCATGCCTTTAGAGCATGAAGAAAACCGCAAGTGGGAAGCGTATTTTCCGGACATTAAAACCGCCACAAAAATATACGCGCCAAGCGGTTCAACATGGACTATGAAAGAGTTTTACTCTGATATAGATAAAATGGAAAATAATAAAAGAATAAATCACATATATCCCGGACAAAAGAAAAAATATTCTGCTTCGGGCGGCCGTTCAAGTGAACAAAACGCACCGTTTTTCAATATCTCGAAAAACGGAAAAGGATATATATTTGCTATCGGCTGGACGGGGCAGTGGAACTCGGAAATAATCAGAGATAATGACAGTATTACTTTTAAATCAAAGATTGAGGACACGAATTTTAAGCTTCTGCCGGGAGAAAAGTTCCGTACATCATCGGTTGTCATTATGCCATATGATGAAAATGACGAGCCACATAACAAATGGAGGAAGCTGGTAAAGGAACATTTTTCTCTCATTGGAAGTGACGGAAGAGATAAAACAGGGCCGTTTTGCGCAGGTGTATGGGGCGGAATGACTTCAGCTTCTGTTTTGGATAGAATAAAAAAGATAAAAGAGAATGATCTTCCGTTTGAATATATCTGGATGGATGCGGGGTGGTACGGAATTGACACAAAGCCAACCCCCGATGAATTTGAAGGAGATTGGGGACAACATACGGGGGACTGGAGAGTCAGTCCGTTGGTTCACCCGAATGCTCTTAAGGATGTAAAAAGGGCAGCGCTTGATGCC
>CABUMF010000051.1 GCA_902492655.1 uncultured Eubacteriales bacterium
GCCGTTATCCTCAACATAAGCCTGAATTGCGTGAGAGATGTTGCTGAGCCTTTCGCCCTGTTTTGCATGAGCAATACCTTCAAAAAAGCTCTGCTTTGTAACATCAATCAGTCTTTGCGCCTCACTGCTTATCCTGCCTGCACCGAATGTTCTTGCGCAATCGGCATGATAACCGTCCAGAAACACGCCTATATCGACGCTGACTATATCGCCCTCTTTAATCACCTTGTTCTTACTCGGGATGCCGTGAATTACCACATCGTTTACAGATGCGCAAATCGAACCCGGAAATCCCCTGTAATTAAGGAATGACGGCGTAGCCTTATGCGAAACGATATAATCGTGAGCAATTCTGTCAAGTTCTGCCGTTGTGACACCCGGAACAACGCTTTTCTCCAAGATTTCAAGAACCTCGGCAGCGATTATTCCGGCTGCCCTCATTTTTTGTATTTCTTTTTGTGATTTAACAGATATCATAATCAAAGCGCCTCGATAATCTCAAAAACATTCTTTGTGATATTATCCAGAGTGTCATCGGCATTGACCTGTTTGAGAACGCCCTTCTTGTCATAATAGCCTTTGAGAGGCTCACTCTGTTCGTAATAAACTTTAAGGCGGTTTTTAATTGTTTCCGGCTTATCATCATCACGAGTGATAAGCTCAGCGTGACACTGATCACACTTATCGCCTTCTGCAGACGGCTTGTTTTCGATATGGAATGTTGCCCTGCACTTGGGACATTCGCGTCTTCCGGCAAGTCTCTTAATAATCACCTCATCGGCAAGCTCAAACGAAAGAGCAAGATCAATTTTTACGCCAAGCTCCTCCAAAGCGTCTGCCTGAGCGATTGTACGGGGAAAACCGTCAAGGATAAATCCGTTTGCACAATCGGGATTTTTAAGTCTTTCGGAAATCATACCGATGATAACATCGTCACCGACAAGCTTACCTGCATCAATCAATTCCTTCGCCATTTTTCCGAACTCCGTGCCCTCGCAAATAGCCGCGCGAAGCATAGCTCCGGTTGAAATAGTGGGAATATTATATTTCTTTGCAATAATTTCGGCTTGTGTGCCTTTTCCCGTTCCGGGGGCACCCAACATAATAATATTCATGCTTGTCACCATCCGGAATTATTCAAGGAAGCCCTTGTAATTTCTCATCATCATCTGAGATTCAATCTGCTTACCTGTTTCCAAAATAACACCAACTACGATAAGGAGTGATGTACCGCCGATTGCAATTCCGCCGAGATTGAATATCTTTGCAAGAATCATCGGGATTACAGCAACAAGACCGATAAATACAGCACCTGCCATAGTGATCTTGTTAAGCGACTTATCAATATAGTCGGATGTGGGCTTGCCGGGGCGAATACCACGGATTGAACCACCGTTGTTCTTCATATTGTTTGCAATTTCAATCGTATTGAACTGAATCTTCGTATAGAAGAATGTAAAGAACAATATGAGAAGGAAATAAAGGATAATATAAATCCAAGAATTGGATGAGAAAATATTTCTCATAACCCAATTATCACTCTTACCGAAAAGCTGCATAATTGTAGCCGGGAACATCATAATTGACATTGCAAAGATGATCGGGATAACGCCTGCCATACTAACCTTAATCGGAATGTATGTGCTCTGGCCGCCGTACATCTTTCTGCCGACAACTCGTTTTGCATACTGAACGGGAATTCTGCGTTCAGCATCATTCATGAGAACGATGAAGCCGAATACAGCAACAAGTACAACAACAAATATTAAAGCAACGATATAGCTGAGGCTTCCTGCCTTGATATTTTCGTAAATTGTTGTAGCAATACTCGGAAATCTTGAAACGATACCTGCAAAGATGATAAGCGAAATACCGTTTCCGATACCGTTTTCGGTAATCTTTTCGCCAAGCCACATAAGGAACGCGGTTCCTGCTGTGAGGGAAAGAATAACAGTAAGGTAAGAAAGAGCGTTTCTGTTTTCGATCAATCCGGTGAAACCGAAGTACATACCGGTTGACTGAATGAACGCAAGCACAACAGTAAGATACCTTGTGTACTGTGCGATTTTCTTTCTGCCTTCATCGCCGTCTCTTGAAAGTCTTTCAAGAGCAGGGATAGCAACTGTAAGAAGCTGCATGATAATTGAAGAGTTGATGTACGGGGTGATGGACATTGCAAGCACGGACATCTGAGAAAGACCGCCACCTGAAATCATATCCATAAAACCGAGTGCATCGTAATTTCCGAGTGCGTCCTTAAGTGCTGACGCATTAACTCCCGGAACAGTAATGAATTCGCCTAATCTGAATATTATAAGGAGGAAAATAGTATATAAAATCTTTTTTCTGAGCTCCTTAGTTTTAAATGCGTTAACAACAGATTTAAACAATTACATCACCTCAGCCTTTCCGCCGGCTGCGGCAATTTTTTCTTCTGCAGACTTAGTAAATCTGGCAGCCTGAACGGTAAGACTCTTTGTAACTTCACCTCTGCCCAATACTACGACCCCGTCACAGATTTTTGAGATAACGCCCGTTTCCTTAAGGAGTTCGGGTGTAACTACGGTTCCGTTCTCGAATCTTTCAAGCTGAGCTACGTTTATTTCTACATATTCCTTAGCGAAGATATTGGTAAATCCACGCTTAGGCAATCTTCTTGCAAGGGGCATCTGTCCGCCTTCAAAGCCCGGTCTGACACCGCCGCCCGAACGAGCCTTCTGACCCTTGTGACCGCGACCTGCTGTTTTACCGTTTCCGGTAGCGTGACCGCGTCCCTTTCTTTTTGCATCCTTCACCGAACCCGGTGCAGGAGAAAGTTCATGTAACTTCATCAGCTAACACCTCCTTCAGTTAGTTAACTTCTTTAACTTCAACCAGATGGCAAACCTTCTTAATCATGCCTCTGATAGCGGCATTATCCTCATGGATTTTGACATCTCTGATTTTTTTGAGGCCCAAAGCTTCAACCGTAGCAATCTGGTCGTCCTTTCTGCCAATTGTGCTTTTTACGAGTGTAACACTTAATTTAGCCACGTCGTAACCTCCTTAACCTAACAGTTCTTCAACAGTCTTACCGCGAAGCTTAGCAACTTCCTCAGCGTCTTTGAGCTCGGAAAGTCCCTGAATTGTAGCGCAAACTACATTCTTGGGATTGTTTGAACGCAAGCATTTTGTTCTTACATCCTTAATGCCGGCAAGTTCCAAAACGGCACGCGCTCCGCCGCCTGCGATAACACCGGTACCTTTTCCGGCAGGCTTAAGAAGAACTTCACCTGCACCGTAAGTACCGATTATTTCATGAGGAATGGTTGTTTCAACCATAGGAACTGTAATCATATTCTTTTTTGCGTCTTCAATGCCTTTACGGATTGCATCCGGAATTTCGGCAGCCTTACCCGTACCGCAGCCAACATGACCGTTCTGGTCACCAACTACAACAAGTGCGGAAAAACGGAAGGTTCTACCACCTTTAACAACCTTAGCGACACGGTTGAGCGAAACAACCTTTTCCTTAATATCAAGTGTATTCGCATCGATTCTTTCAGCCATTTGTTAACCCTCCTTCTTAAAACTCTAATCCGCCTTCTCTGGCGCCTTCGGCAAGCTCCATTACACGTCCGTGATAGATATATCCTCCACGGTCAAATACAACTGCCTTTATTCCTGCTTCCAATGCTCTCTTAGCAACGAGCTTACCAACCTCTCTTGCAGCTTCCTTATTGCCGCCGTAGTTTGAGCTGAGCTCCTTGTCAAGTGTTGATGCGCTTACCAAGGTTTTACCGTTAACGTCATCAATAATCTGAGCATACATGTTTTTCAGACTTCTGTAAACATTGAGACGGGGACGCTCCGGAGTACCGGAAACCGTCTTCCTAACTCTTTCGTGTCTTGCAACTCTGTTTTTATTTGAGTCCGGTCTTTTAATCACAACATATCACTCCTTTATTATTTCTTCGCACCGGTCTTACCTTCTTTACGCCTGATGTGTTCATCAGCGTACTTGATTCCCTTGCCCTTATAGGGTTCCGGAGGTCTCTTTTCTCTGATCTCCGCTGCAATCTGACCTACAACCTGATTGTCGATACCGCGAACGATAATCTGGTTGGGGCTCGGAACCTCGAAAGTAATGTTTTCAACGGGTTCAACAAAAACCTGATGTGAATATCCGAGTGATAATTCAAGAGTCTTACCCTTGAGGGCTGCTCTGTAACCAACACCGTTTATTTCAAGATTTTTTGCAAATCCTTCCGTAACACCGGTAACCATATTGTTTACAAGTGTTCTTGTAAGACCGTGAAGTGATTTGTGCATTCTATCTTCGGAAGGACGCTCAACAGTAATCACGTTACCTTCCACCTTTACGATCATGTCCTTATGCAAATTTCTTTGCAGGGTACCTTTAGGACCTTTTACGCTAATGACATTGGCATCATCTATTTTAACGTCTACTCCTGCAGGCACTGTAATTGGCATTCTACCAATTCGTGACATTTAACACACCTCCATAATTAAAATAGTAATTACCAAATAAATGCGAGAACTTCGCCGCCGATATTGAGCTTTCTTGCTTTCTTATCGGTCATAATTCCCTGTGAAGTGGAAACGATTGCAATTCCGAGGCCCTTGAGAACCTTAGGAAGCTCATCCTTTCCGGCATAAACTCTGAGGCCGGGCTTGGAAATTCTCTTAAGACCGGAGATAACCTTGGTTTTGTTTTCGCCGTATTTAAGAGTAATTTTGATAAGTCCCTGCTTTTCGTCATCTATAATCTGATAATTCTTGATGTAACCTTCTTCTAAAAGAATCTGGGCAATAGCCTTCTTCAGATTAGAAGCAGGAACATCAACAGATTCATGTTTTTCTGAATTTGCGTTTCTGATACGCGTAAGCATATCAGCAATAGGATCGGTTATATGCATAATTCCTACCTCCTTCCAGTAGTATACAGTTTTTACCAGCTCGCCTTTTTAACGCCCGGTATCTGTCCTTTATAAGCCAACTCTCTGAAACATATACGGCAAATTCCGAACTTACGCAAATAAGCGTGAGGTCTGCCGCATATTTTGCATCTTGTATAAGCTCTTGTAGAGTATTTAGGAGTTTTCTGCTGTTTTAAGATCATCGCTTTTTTAGCCAACGGTTTATCCTCCTCTCAATTAGTTGCGCTGGAACGGTGCACCCATTAACGAAAGCAGCTCTCTGCCCTCTTCATCGGTAGCAGCAGTTGTAACAAAGCTAATGTCCATACCGCGCACTTTATCAATCTTATCATATTCAATTTCAGGAAAAATCAGCTGTTCCTTGATGCCGAGGGTATAATTTCCTCTGCCATCGAAAGCATTGCCGTTGATTCCGCGGAAGTCACGAACACGGGGGAGTGCAACATTGAAGAGTCTGTCGAGGAATTCGTACATTCTCTCACCGCGAAGTGTTACACGGCAGCCGATGTTCATACCTGCTCTGATTTTGAAGGCAGCCACTGACTTCTTAGCCTTTGTAATAGCAGGCTTCTGACCGGTGATTGTTGCAATATCGCCAACTGCAGCATCAAGAGCCTTGGAATCATCCTTTGCTTCGCCCACACCTACATTGACAACGATTTTTTCAAGCTTCGGTATCTGCATGGGGCTTTTATAACCAAACTTCTGCATAAGTGCAGGAGCAACTTCTGTTTTATACTTTTCAGCCATTCTTGACATTGATATACCTCCTTTCGAAGCGAATTAGTCGATAACTTCGCCGCATTTTTTGCAAAATCTTACCTTTTCACCGTCTTCGAGAACCTTCTTACCGGTTCTTGAAGCCTTACCGCACTTAGGGCAAACAAGCATAACCTTGCACGCCGGGATAGCGGCTTCCTGGTGAATAATACCGCCCTGATCTGCGGCATTTCTGGGCTTCTGATGTTTTGTAACGATATTAACGCCCTTGACTATAACTTTTCCTTCGGACGGTATAACTGTTAAAACCTCGCCTTTTTTGTCCTTATCCTTACCGGACAGTACAGAAACGTTATCGCCTTTTTTAACGTGAACTTTACTCAATTGTTACACCTCCTAAAATTACAGTACCTCGGGTGCCAGAGAGAGAATCTTCATATATTCTCCGTCTCTGAGCTCTCTTGCTACCGGCCCGAAAATACGGGTTCCTCTCGGGGTTTTGTCGTCCTTTATGATAACTGCCGCATTTTCATCAAATCTGATGTAGGAGCCGTCCTTACGACGAACACCCTTAACGGATCTGACAACAACAGCCTTAACAACATCACCTTTTTTAACAACTCCGCCGGGGATTGCTTTCTTAACGCTGGCAACGATTACATCGCCAATGTTTCCGTATCTTCTGGTGGAGCCGCCTAAAACTCTGATACACATAAGCTCTTTTGCGCCGGTATTATCGGCAACCTTGAGCAATGATTGCTGCTGTACCATACATAATCCTCCAATCCGAATTATTGAACTTTTTCAACAATTTCAACCAATCTCCATCTCTTATCCTTAGAGAGGGGTCTGGTTTCCATGATTTTTACTGTATCGCCAATGTTGCACTCGTTGTTTTCATCATGCGCCTTAAACTTAATCGTACGCTTTACGATTTTGCCGTATAAGGGATGCTTTACGTTATCAACGATGGAAACAACAATGGTCTTATCCATTTTATTGCTGGTTACTTTACCTATTCTGGTTTTTCTTAATGCTCTTTCCATTATTTACATCCTCCTCTCATTCAGCGGCCGTGCGGCGTTCTCTGATAATGGTCTTAACTCGTGCAATAGTCTTTTTAACCTCAACAATTCTCATCGGATTGTCGAGCTGATTTGTGGCATTCTGAAATTTAAGGTTAAAAAGTTCCGCTCTCAGCTCATTTTCCTTTGTCTGGAGCTCTTCCACGGACAAATCTCTTAACTCATTAGTTTTCATTACTGTCACCTTCCTCTCGTGCAATAATCTTACACTTTACGGGGAGCTTGTGCATAGCAAGTCTGAGAGCTTCCTTTGAAACAGCTTCGCTAACGCCGCCGATTTCAAACATTACTCTGCCGGGCTTAACTACTGCTACCCAGTATTCAGGTGAACCTTTACCGGAACCCATTCGTGTTTCGGCAGGTTTTTCTGTTACGGGCTTGTCAGGGAAAATCTTAATCCAAACCTGACCGCCTCTCTTTGTATAACGCGTCATAGCTATTCTGGCAGCTTCGATCTGATTGCTTGTGATCCAAGCCGGCTCCGTAGCAACTATACCGTAATCACCGTATGTTACCTTGTTGCCGCGAAGTGCCTTACCTTTTAAACGACCGCGCATAACTCTGCGGTATTTAACTCTCTTAGGCAGTAACATTTATTTTCCTCCTTCCGACTTACGCGCCTTTTTGTTATCCGGAAGAACTTCACCCTTGTAAATCCAAACCTTTACGCCTATTTTGCCGTAGGTTGTATCAGCTTCCCAGAAACCGTAATCAATATCAGCTCTGAGAGTCTGCAGCGGAATAGTTCCTTCATGATAATGCTCGGAGCGTGCGATTTCGGCACCGCCGAGTCTGCCGGATACTGTTGTTTTGATACCCTTTGCATTAAGTCTCATAGTTCTCTGCATTGCCTGCTTCATAGCTCTTCTGAAAGAAATACGCTTTTCAAGCTGAGCTGCGATGTTTTCGGCAACGAGCTGAGCACTCAAATCGGGTTGCTTAACTTCAACAACATTAATAACAACATCTTTTTTAATAAGCTTTGTAACAGCTGCTTTAACTTTTTCTATTTCAGCGCCCTTTGTTCCGATAATAATACCGGGCTTTGCAGCGTGAATATTGATTCTTACCTTAGCCGCTCTTTCGATTTCGATACGGGCAACGCCTGCCTGAAAAAGCATCTTTTTAAGCATTTTTCTGATCTTGTAATCCTCAACAAGATTGTTGCCGTACTCGCTCTTGGGAGCATACCATTTGGAATCCCAGTCAGCTATAACGCCGACACGAAGACCATGCGGATTGACTTTCTGGCCCATGTTTAAGCCTCCTTCTTTATTCTTTTTCCTTTAACACCAGTGTGATATGACTTGTTCTTTTTCTGATACGAAAAGCTCTTCCCTTTGCTCCCGGTCTAACTCTCTTGAGTGTAGGACCTGCATTTGCAAAGCACTCTGCAACGTAAAGCTTGTCAACATCCATATTGTGGTTGTTGCTTGCGTTTGCGATTGCGGAATTAAGGAGCTTTATGAGCAGCTCACTTGCTGCCTTAGGTGTATTTTTCAGAATACCCATTGCTGTTCCAACAGGCTTGTTTCTGATTAAATCAAGAACGATTTTAACTTTTCTTGAAGAAATACGAGCGTAGCTCAGTGTTGCTTTTGCCTCCATTAGAAGCTGCCTCCTTTCACCAAATCATCTTTGGCATACGAATTATTTGCTTGTTTTAGCACCTGCGTGACCCTTATATGTTCTTGTGGGAACAAATTCTCCGAGTCTGTGTCCTACCATATCCTCTGTAAGATATACCGGAACGTGCTTTCTTCCGTCATGAACTGCGATTGTGTGACCAACCATTTCAGGGAAAATCGTGCTTGCTCTTTTCCATGTTTTGAGAACTCTCTTTTCGCCTGCTTCGTTCATTTCAACTATTCTTTTTAACAAACGTTCATCAACGTAAGGTCCTTTTTTAATTGATCTGCTCATGTTATGCCTCCTTCCTCAGGATTAACAAAAATTTATTATTTACCGTTTCTTCTCTTAACGATGAATTTGTCGTTAATGTTCTTTTTCTTTCTGGTCTTGTAACCGAGAGCAGGCTTACCCCAAGGTGTAACAGGGCTCGGTCTGCCGATAGGTGACTTACCTTCACCACCGCCGTGGGGATGGTCATTCGGGTTCATAACAACGCCTCGAACGGTAGGTCTCCAGCCCATGTGGCGTTTTCTTCCGGCTTTACCGATTGAAATGTTTTCATGATCGAGATTGCCAACCTGACCGATTGTTGCACGGCAGTTGATTCTGATCTTTCTAACTTCACCGGAAGGAAGTCTTACCTGAGCATAGTCGCCTTCCTTAGCCATAAGCTGTGCAGCGTTTCCTGCGGCACGAACGAGCTGAGCGCCTCTTTTGGGAGCAAGCTCAATATTGTGAATAAGTGTACCAACGGGAATCTGGCTGAGCTCAAGTGTGTTACCGGGCTTTATGTCTGCGCCTGCGCCGGAAACAACCGTATCTCCAACCTTAAGACCGTTAGGAGCGATAATATAGCTCTTTACACCGTCTTCATACTGAATAAGAGCGATGTTTGCGCTTCTGTTAGGATCGTACTCGATAGTCATAACGGAAGCCGGAATACCGTCTTTCAGTCTTTTGAAATCAATTATTCTGTATTTTTTCTTGGCACCGCCGCCTCTGTGGCGAACGGTAATTCTACCGTATGAGTTCCTGCCGGCATGTTTTTTAAGAGCCTTAACGAGGGATTTTTCAGGCTTTGAAGCCGTGATTTCCTCGAAGGTCGAAACCGTCATAGTTCTTCTTGCCGGGGAGGTAGGATTGTATTTCTTAATTGCCATCCTTAATTCTCCTCACTTTCTTCAATCTGTGGGTATTAGTTGATACCCTCAAAGAATTCTATTGTCTTGCTGTCTTCAGTCAGCTTAACTATTGCCTTTTTCCAATCGGGTCTTTTACCAACGTGAACACCCATTCTCTTTTTCTTGCCGAGAACTCTCATGGTCGTTACGCTTTCAACGATTGTACCCGGGAAAATCTTTTCAACTGCCTGCTTGATTTCGATCTTATTGGCAGTGAGTGCAACTTCAAATGTATATTTCCTGTCCTGCATATTGTTCATGCTCGACTCGGAAACAATAGGTCTTTTAATAACGTCATATACACTTTTCATTATGCATATACCTCCTCGATTTTTCCGAGAGCGTCCTTAGCTATAACAAGCTTACCGCTGTTGAGCACCTCGTAAGTATTAAGGTTAGTAGCATAAGTTGTGTTAACTTTCTCGATATTTCTTGCTGAAAGCACAACATTTGCATCACTTTCGGGTGTTACGATAAGAGCCTTGCCTTCAACATTGAGAGCTTTAAGCATATTTGCAACCTGCTTTGTCTTGATTTCATCAAACTTGATTTCATCAACAACAATGATTTCCTCGGCTGCAGCCTTTGAGCTGAGTGCTGACTTCAATGCCAGACGCTTCATTTTCTTATTAAGTGAATATCTGTAACTTCTGGGCTTCGGTCCGAGTGCAACTCCGCCGCCTGTCCACTGAGGTGAACGAATGCTGCCCTGTCTTGCACGGCCTGTTCCCTTCTGTCTCCACGGCTTAATACCGCCGCCGCTTACTTCAGTTCTTGTTTTGGTGCTTTGAGTACCCTGTCTCTGATTGGCCAGATAGTTCTTAACAACTTCATGCATAACGCAAGCGTTAACTTCCTGACCGAATATAGCGTCGCTTAATTCAACGTCGCCGATTTTATCACCGCTTATATTATATAAAGCTACCTGCATGTGGAATATCCTCCTTTCCAAACCGTATGCGATTATTTACCGCACTTAACAGTATTCTTTATTGTAACAATACCGCCCTTGGGGCCCGGAACTGCGCCCTTAACCAGTATCAGATTCTTTTCTTCATCGACCTTTACAACATCAAGATTCTGAACGGTAACCTTTTCTACACCGAAGTGACCCGGGAGCTTCTTACCCTTCATAACCTTACCGGGGTACGAGCAGGCGCCCATTGAACCAACGCCTCTGTGATAACCGGAACCGTGAGCCATAGGACCTCTGTGAGTTCCCCATCTCTTAACTGTGCCGGCAAAGCCGTGACCCTTTGAAATACCGGAAACGTCAACCTTTTCGCCTTCTGCAAAAACAGAAGCCTTGATTTCGTCTCCCACATTCATTTCGCTTGCATTGTCAAGTCTGAATTCGCGAAGGAATTTCTTGAAGGCTACGCCGCTCTTCTCAAAATGGCCCTTAGCGGGTTTGATGAGCTTCTTTGCTTCATTTTCCTTGAAATCGCCGAAGCCTACCTGAACTGCCGAATAGCCGTCCTTTTCAACTTCCTTCTTCTGAACTACTGTGCACGGACCTGCTTCAATTACCGTTACGGGAACAAGTACACCGTCGGCATTGAAAAGCTGTGTCATTCCGAGCTTTTTTCCGATAATTGCTTTCTGCATTACTATTTACCTCCTATATGGTTATTGGTTGACCGATTCGGCCAACATGACCTGCCGCCATAACGGCTATTACAGCTTGATTTCGATATCAACGCCTGCAGGTAAGTCAAACTTTGATAATTCGTCAACAGTCTTAGCTGTCGGCAAAAGGATGTCGATTAAGCGTTTGTGAGTTCTGAGCTCAAACTGCTCACGGCTATCCTTATACTTGTGAACCGCACGAAGGATTGTAACCACTTCTTTACGAGTGGGAAGCGGGATAGGTCCCGAAACCTTTGCACCGGTTCTCTTTGCTGTTTCTACGATCCTTTCTGCTGTCTGGTCGAGAAGCATATGGTCGTAACCCTTAAGTCTGATTCTCATCTTGTCTTTTACAGCTGCCATAAAATGCTCGCCTCCTATTCTATTGTTTGTTGTTTTTGTTCGTACGCACAACAGAGGAAGTTCTGTACACACATCCGGGTGTGTCACCCTTTTTCATAATTAAACCCACTTCTGAAGTGGGCATTTTAGCAAACAGATACATATTTTGTCTTACCGATGGACTTATGAAGCACCTTGCGCGGCTGCGCAAACCTCACAGTTTCCCCGAAACTGACAATCCCAAAGGGAGCATATGTTCGCACATAGCTTATGAAAAGCCGTGTACAGTGATTTCTGTCGCCCGATTTTTAAAACCGGACATTCTCCACGGAAAAACCAACCGTTTTGTGGGTTGCAACCTCCCGTTTCATCGTATGCCATACATCACAATTCGATATTATACTATAATTCAAACGAAAAATCAAGCATTATTTTTAAATTTTTTCGTATTTTTTAATTTTTGGCATTTTGCATTATAAAAACCAAAAAACAGGCTGTTTTGAAGTCAATTTAAACAACAAAGCAACCTGCCGTAAAAAATCATTTCCTATTTATATATATTAACAAATTAAGTTCTTTAATATATAAATCATCGCCGTTCCCGGGATTCCCAATACGCCCGATGTAAACACGGTAAAGGGATTAACCCCCACCGCAATATTCGGAAAAGCCGTATTGACGATGAATATTACCGCCGTACCGATTACAGTATTTACAAGAAAATATATAATCCCCCGCAGCGGCTTTACAATGCAGATAACCAAAATCGCAATAATAACCGCAACCGCAATGACAGTGTATGAACTCACAAAACCACCCCACTGCCAATATATGCAACCTATCGTTTATTTATTATCTACATATCTTGTATAGAGATCCTGAAATACATTCTTCATGCGTTCGATTTCACCGCATATACCCATAAGCTCGCTCTTTTTGCTTATAATCTGTCTCTCGATTTCTTCCTTTTGAGCATTTGCGGCATTGATTGCATCCTCCTGAAATTTTTTTGCAATTCCGTCGGCTTTAATAAGAACATCCGCAATTACAGCCTTATCCCTTTCGGTCTGACTCTTGGTTTTTTCAAGCTCGGCTCGCAAGCTTTCGACCTCATCCTCAAGTCTTGATTTATCGGGAATGAAATCGGTTTCAAGCTTTTTGGACAGTTCCGAAACCTTTCTTTCAAGCTCATCTTTGGTTAATTTCAGGCTGTCGTTTTCGCTTTTGAGCCTTGTAAGTTCCTCCTCCATGCCTTCAAATGCCGAAATTTTCGACATAAGCTCTGCGTTTTTTTTCTGCAAATCGTCCGCCATTGCCTTAAAATTTTCCGCTTCGGTTCTGCAAGCGGCAAGAGCCTCCTCGGATTTTGCGGACAAATCGCTTATATATTCTATAACTCCCTTTTTTTCAAAGCCTTTAAATGCCGTTTTGAATGTCGTTTTATTTTCAGCATTGTCCATAATAGCACCTCATATTATATATTAGTATAATTGTATCATTTAATTTGAAAAAAGTCAATATTTTATCAAATTTTGTTTTACAAATCAGATTTATTGTGGTATAATATACACAGAAATCCTTGCAAAGCAAGTCTTTGGGCGTTGCCCTTTCGTGCTTTGCACGAACTGTGTTATTGACGGCTGCGTAAAAATGCCCTTGCAAGCAAGCATTTTTACTTATGGTATAATA
>CABUMF010000052.1 GCA_902492655.1 uncultured Eubacteriales bacterium
GCTGTTAAATAAGCCGCCTCCGGAGTTGCCGGGATTTATTGTAGCGTTCGTTTGAAGAAGCGTCATTATCTGCCCGTCAATTTCGATTTCCCGATCAAGGGCACTTATTATTCCGTCGGTTACCGTACCTCCGAGCTGACCGAGAGGATTACCGATTGCAACCGCCGTTTCCCCCACTACAAGAGAATCGGAATTTCCGAATTTCGCAGCGGAAAGCTTTTCCGCATCAATCTTTATGACCGCAAGGTCTGTGGTTTTGTCCGTTCCGACAAGCGTTGCGTCATAATGAGTTCCGTTTCGGAGCGTAACGGTGATTTTGCTTGCACCCTCAATTACATGATTATTTGTAACAATGTAACCGTCAACCGTCATAATAACACCGCTTCCGGCACCCTCTGTTATGTACTGCCCCATAAAGCTTCCGGTTTTAACAGACTCGGTTACAATCTCAACCACACTGTCTGCCGCTTTTTCGGCAACGCCTGCAACAGAATATGTGGAATATGCGGAAAGCGACGTGTTTACGGTCGGTATTTCCGCCACGCTCGCTGTCGGATTTTCAACGCTGTCATTGTTTGCATACATAACACCGAATTCAAATCCGCCTGCTACTGCCAATACAAACGCACATACCGTAAGAAATGTTGCCACAATCCTGTATTTTGATTTTTTCATGTCTAAAACCTCCCTTATTGCTATTATAGTACCGAAATATGAAGGATTTATGAACAAATTGTTAATAATCGTTGTTTTCCTTAATCAGCTTTCTTATATACCGAAAAGTTTTATCCTCGCCTTCCTCCGACAGCATAACAAGAAGGCTTTCAAGGAACGCTGCCGTTTCAGGATGAATAAAACGGGTTGTCTTGGCACGGGAATAATATTCAAGCGGATGATTTATTGTATAATTATCCCCCTGATAGATTTTGCTTGCCGCAACACGGTCGCAAAACATTTCCACCGCAAATTTCAGAGGCATTTTAACCGGCATTACTCTTTTTTCGATCTTGTTGTAATCGTTCCAATACTCGAAGTGATGACGGTTTCTGCCCTTGTGGTGAAGCCACGCACGGGAATAGCCGTACTCGTCACGCTCGCCTTCATTGGGGCTTTTTGTACCCGTATAATACTTTGCCCCGGGGATAAACTCCGTGGGGCTGTATTTTGAAAGGTCGTGAAGCAAGCCCCGAATCGGTATTCCTGCCTTAAAGCAATGGCGGATAACCATATGGCGATGCTTTGTAATCGTTAAAAAATGACCGATAGGATTCATGTAAGCTCCCTACTTTATTCTGATTTTCTTTTTGCACACGGGGCAAATAACCATATCCTTCTTTGCGGAAAGCAAACCGATATATTCTCTGTCCCTTGCATTTCCCATTGCGCCCGCTCCGCAACCGGGGCAGCGGCAATCGTTTCTGAGGATTTTCATTCCCCGAAACATCACAATGCCTGCCGCTATCAAAATGCCGGTAAATATAAACTTAAGGCTATCCTTGGCAAAAATCAGTCCGATTACGGATACTGCAAGCATTATCCAGGAAAATGCCGAGCAAAACGATGCAAGCCGAATTTTCTTTCTTTCCACAAACAGCTCTTTCATGCCTTCGCCCCCTGAAATTTATCCTTAAAAATACACCAAAATGTAACTGCGGAAATAACGATAACCCCTCCAAATAGCGACATTGCGCCCGGAATTTCATGATAAAAAATCGCAACCCAAACAGGGTTTAAAAGGGGTTCTGCCACAGATATGAGCGAGCAAGCAAGCGCAGGGCAATATTTTGAAGCCTCCGCAAGCAATATGTAGGGTATTCCGAGCTGAAAAACTCCCAAAACCGCAATCCATGCAACACTTTGAGCGTTTACCGTATTTTCTGTAAAAAACAAAAACGGCAATCCGATAACTGCTGTCAATATCTGACCGAAAAGTATTCCGCTTATTTTCTCGTCACCTTGCGATTCGCCCACAACAAAAAAGAAAAATGCGAGAAACAGACCTGCAAAAACCGCAACCGTATCACCTGTTATCTTGCCGCTTCCGAGGCTGTCAATAAAGAACAGAGAAATTCCGCCGAGGGTTACAAAAACCGTAGCCATATCGAAAAATCTCGGCTTTTTGCGCAAAATGATGCCTTCGATAATCATAACAAACACGGGTGCGGTAAACTGCAAAACAATCGCATTTGCCGCTGTGGTAAGCTTATTTGCCGAAACAAAGGCGATAAATGTTGCGCAAAGAAAAACCGCTCCCAAAAGCGTTTTTTTGTTCACGATAACTCTTTTTGAAGTAAGCCTCATGAATACAGCAACCGTAGCGGCGGCAAAGAGGCTTCTTAGCCCGGCAATTGCAAAGGGATTCATGTCAACAAGCTTAATTATTATACCCGCAATGCTCCAAAGACAAGCGCAAAGAAGCATTTTCAGCATTGCACCCATTTCTTTAGTCATAATCACTTATCCGCCATTTCATTAAGTTTTGAAATAAAAGCATCATCCGAAATTGTTTCGGTGTTGTTCACAAAAAGCACATCGGTTATGCCTTCTTCCTTTGCAAGTTCGCCGACATCATCCTCGATGTACCTCGGGTCAACCATAATAATACGGTCGTAATACTCTGTAAGATAAGGCACGAGAGCATTTGCATAGGAATCCTTAATCACCATGAGTCTGCGTCCGGATTTATTAACCGTTTCAACCCTTATATATCCCGTATCTCCGCCGAAAATACGGGTATATCCAAGCTTGTCATGGAAATACATACTGCCCATCTGCTCTGCATCCTTTGCGTGAGAAAGGCTTCCGTGACACCAATTCGGAGCCTTGATATTATAAAGATACAAAACATCCGAAATCTCAAGGATTGACGGATCGTTTATATAATTAATAAAGCTTCCGTGGAAAATCGAGGAAGGATAAATGTCGCACTTAACAGGCTCTATATCGTTTTCTTCGGCATATTTTTCATATCCGTAATACGCTCCGAGAACGGTCCAATGATGGTCGCTCTTAAAATAAATATATTCGCTTTTGTGCTTTCGGAGATTTTCCGAAACATCTATAAATTTAAGGTTTTCGTTAAGCTCGCTTCTCGCAAGATTAATCATTTCGCTTTGGGGCTTAACACCGAATTTTTTGGCAGAGCCGTCAAAAAACTCCCAAACCGTAGGCACAAGCATAACGGAAATATTAACATCCTCCGAAAACTTCTCGGAAATCGAATTAACCGAGGAAGCATATTTTTTAATCTTATCCTCATCGCTTTCAAACACGAAAAACAGCCTGTCGCCCGACCTCACAACCGGATTTGAAACAAGGTCGAACTTAACAACGGAGGTGCTGACGCCGTTTTCCTTCTGCGCCGCTTTTTTTACGGGATTGTCGGAAATCACGGTATCTATTGCCCCGTTCATATCTATAAGCGCATCACGGTTATAAAAATGGTCGGAAACAAAAGCCTCGATGCCGGCAAAATAGCTGCCGTCGGTCAAAGCTTTAAAGCTGAACTCGGGAAACGGTGCCAACTCTCGTTTTTCCCTTTCGGAATAGGTTGCGCTGCCCATTTTCAGCATATTCAAAACCGCAAAGCACAAAAGCAGTGCGGCAATCGCAATCGTGTTTATTTTTTTCATAATTGCTCTCCGAACTAAAACCTGAAATATAAAAACGGATTGAATGTGCTTCCTTCCAGCATAACTGTTGAAACAAAAATAACGGTTATGTTAAAGGCGATCTCCAAAGCACCCGATATATATACATTCTTCTTGCGAAGCTTTCCGAACAGCTTTTCAAAAATCGGAAGGCAGAAGAAAACCCCGATAACTATTATATAAATATTCTTAAGGAACAAATCGTTCACAAAAAAGTTTGTAAAGCTGATATTTCCAAATCCGAGCATCGCCGAAAGCGCAGAACCGAGAGAGCCGATGTCCGTAAAGTAGAACACCGTCCACCCAAGAACCGTCACAAAAAACATATAAACATATGAAAGCGAGGAAAGATATTTCGGCAATTTCCCGAGAGGCTTTTTCAGCACCTTCTCAATGCTTATCAACACGCCGTACATAAGCCCCCACAGAATAAAGTTCCACGAAGCACCGTGCCACAGCCCTGTAAGGAACCACACGACAAAAATATTAAGCCACCTGTGGCGGCGGTTACCGCCGAGAGGAATGTAAACATAATCTCTGAAAAAGCTTCCCAAAGACATATGCCACCTTCTCCAGAACTCTGTAGCCGACTTTGAAATATAAGGATAGTTAAAATTCTCTTTATAGTTAAATCCGAATATTCTTCCGAGACCTATCGCCATATCCGAATATCCCGAAAAATCGAAGTATATCTGAAGCGCAAACAAAAACATTCCGAGCCAAGTTCCGAACACGGTTGTTTCGGAAATCTTTGAATCGAAAATTTTGCTTATAACATCACCGCACTGATTTGCAATAAGCACTTTTTTTCCAAGACCTATGCAAAAACGAGTAATACCGGAGCTTATGCCCTCAAAGGTTGAGCTTCTGTCTGAAATCTCCCGTTCAACATCCTCGTACCTGACAATCGGTCCTGCGATGAGCTGAGGAAATAAAACAATATACAATAAAAGCTTATAAAAGCTCTTTTGAGGCGGAACCTCTCCCTTGTAAACATCCACCACATAAGAAATCGCCTGAAATGTATAAAAGCTGATTCCTATCGGCAGGGCGATGTTAAACTCCACCGAGTCAAGCCCGACAGAGCTTAAAAGGAACCCCGTGTATTTAAAAAACACAAGCGCTCCCAAATTAAGTGCGACTGTCACGGTAAGAATAATCCGCCGCCGAAGTCTATCTTCAAATCTGCCCAAAAGCAGTCCGGCAGTGTAGTTTACCGCCGCCGACGCTATCATCAAAAACACATATGTCGGCTCGCCCCACGCATAAAACGCAAGAGAAAAAATGACAAGCACAATGTTTTTATATGTGAGATTAGGTATAATAAAATACGCAATCAGGCACAGAGGCAGAAAAATATACAAAAATGTCAGGCTGGAAAAGACCATCTATAAAACCTCAAATCACAGATATTTCTCAACAAATTCCACAATAGGCTGCGGATTTTCCAAGCTGTGGGGATGATGACCGCAACCCGGCTTTATTATCACCTCGGCATTTCCGCCCGCATCGCAAAACCGCTTTACAAATTTTTCTCCGTTCTCGCTGTAAGGAACAACCGTATCCGAATCGCCTGCAATGACGAGAATCGGAACTCCCTCCTCGGCAAGCTTTTCGGCATTATCAAGCGGATTGCCTTTAAACTCAAGCATTTCCTTTTCGGAAAATCCGTATGCATCCAACGCCTCGTTCCATTCTTTTTCATACCTCTTTGAAGGCCATGATTTAAGATCCAAAACAGGAGCATCAAGATAAAGCGCCGAAACATTATAATAATACTTAAGCGCATAGTTCACCGCATAAAGACCGCCTCGGCTAAAGCCGAACAGTACGGGTTTTTCGTTAAGCTTAAACTTGAACACCAAAAACTGCCTGAATTTTTCCATCTTTTTAACCGCATAAGGACAGCCGTACATATCCGAAAGCCTGCAATATCCGATATAATAGCCCTGCTCCAGAAGAGCACGATCGGCGTAATCGAACGCCCCGAAAAACTCGGTTCTCCAAATCCATTCGCCGTTTCCTTTGGGCATTTTAGGCTCGATAAGAATACATTCTCTGCCGTTTATGTTAAAATCGTATCTCTTATGACCGTGATAATTCGACACCTCAACAGGCTTCGGTGCAGCCTGAATAAGCTCTGCGATGGTTTCCTTTGTTGAGGTATAAGCATCCATAGCCTCCGAAATCGGCAAAGCCTTATCCTTATTTATGTTATCATGCCCGATATGCTCTCTCCACGAATCGGAAAGCAGCTTGTTGTTTTTCCAAAGATACAGAAAAACCTCGTTTGTGGACGGATTTTCAACATATTTGGGCACTCTTGTAACGCTTATGTTAAGCAAAGACTTGAGAATTTTGCAAGCTATAAGCCAATGAATTACATTATTGGGATGAATACCGTCACCGGAGGAGTATTGAGGGTTAACCATATATCTTCCCTGAACATACTCACATACCGCCCCGAAAATATCAATAACCTTATAAACCTTGTCGGAAAGCGTCAACAGCCACTCCGAATATTTTTTGAGGGTATCGTTATAGTTCCTGTAAGGCATAAAATAGCTGCATGAATCCTCGGATTCACCCGACATTTCGCCCATAAAGCTGCGATTGTCAAACGGTGTGGGAGTCATAATAATCATTCTTGCACCCGAGGCATTTATCTTTTCAATCGCCGTCAAAACACCGTTTTTGAATGCTTCAAATCTCGCTTCGTCGAATTTTGCATACATTCCGTCATTAAGCCCATACATAAAGAAAACATAATCAGGCTTAAGCTCTTGCAAAACTCTGTCAAGCCGGTTCAGAACACAAGGTCTTTTAAATGGGTGCTTTTCCTCCGAAAGACCGCTGACCGTTTCCGCATTGACACCAAGATTAATAAACTCGGCATTACATTCGGTAAGGAAATTCCTCACGATATACGACTCTGTAAAATTACAGTAGCTTCCATCGTAGGTTATACAGTCGCCGAGAAAAACAATTCTTTTATCATTTAATTCTCTTATTCTGAGCATTATTCTCACTCCTTTATATTCAAAAGCTTAACGGCATTTTTCCATAATACAAGCTCAAACTCGTCATCGGTGAGCGGAAGCCTGTAAAACATCTCAAGACATTCCTTGTGCGTAACAATGGGGTAATCGCTTGCATACAGCATTTTTTCAATACCGTGCTTTCTTATCATCTTCATCGCCATATCGGTCGAAAGCTTGTCAAGCGAGCTTGAGGTATCAAAATACACATCCTCGCCGCAAAGGTACTCGTAGGATTCCTCCCACCTTGTATAGCCGCCGAAATGCGCCGCAATGAATGTTATCTCAGGGAATTTTTTTACCATTCTCGCAAGCCTTTTCGGAGAGGACATATCCGTGTTTTCATCACCTACATGAACCAAAACCGGAAACCTGTCCCCTATTTTTTCGTATATCCTCTGCATTTTGTCGCAGTCGATTTCAAAGCCTTGGAAATCCGGATGCAGCTTTATACCCATCAGCCCGAGAGCCTTCATTCTTTCAAGCTCGGCGGAAACATCGTCGAAATCCTGATGAAGTGTGCCGAAACCTATAAAAAACCCATTTTGATTTCGTACCTGCTCCGCAACATAATTGTTTATCGTTTCAACCTGCGAAACCTTTGTGGCAGTTGAATGAACCAAAACCTTGGTCATTCCGGCTTCCTTTGCAAGCCTGACAAGATTGTCGCACTCGCCCGTACCGTGAATTTCGTAATGATAGTACCGCCCGAGCATGGAAACCACCTTTGACGCGATTTTTGGCGGAAATATATGATTGTGAAAATCCAATATCTTCATTTAACAATAACCCTTCTGCCACTAATTTCCAGCCTGTCCCCGCAAAAAAGTTCAACAGCCTCCGGAAGGAGCTGCCATTCGCAGTTTTCCATAACCTTTTTCTGGAGCGTTTCGGGAGTATCATTTTCCGAAATTTCAACTGCCTTTTGAAGTATTATTGCGCCGCCGTCGGTCACCTCATTGACAAAATGAACGGTTGCGCCGGTAACCTTCACGCCGTACTCAAGCGCTTTTTCGTGGACGTGCAGACCGTAATATCCGTCACCGCAAAATGACGGGATAAGTGCAGGATGAACATTGATTATTTTGTTCGCATACTTTTTGCAAAAGCTTTGGGGAAGAACATACATAAACCCTGCAAGAACAATGAGGTCGATTTCTTTTTCGGATACCGCCTCATCCAAAGCCTTTGAAAAAGCATCTCTGTCGCTGTAATCCTTGCGATTTACTATTGCAACATCAATCCCGGCATTTTCGGCTCTTTTTACGGCATATGCTTTTTCGGAAGAAGAAACGACAAGAGTAATCCTACCGCTTTTTATTTTGCCGCAATCCTGAGCTTTTATTAATGCTCCGAGATTTGTTCCGCCGCCGGAAACGAAAACAGCTATATTTTTCATATCAATTCAACTTCCCCGTCACCTGATTTTACGGAACCGATAATATACGCATTCTCGCCGTTTTCCTTAAGAATTTCAACAGCCGCATCGGCATCCTTCGGGTCAAGCGCAATAACCATGCCTATTCCCATATTGAAGGTATTATACATATCACGCTCCGGAACATTTCCGAGCTTTTGCATAAGCCTGAAAATCGGAAGAACCGGATATGAATTTTTCACAATTTCCGCATGGGTATTTTCGGGGAGCATTCTCGGAACATTCTCGATAAATCCTCCGCCGGTTATATGAGAAATAGCCTTAACATCAATCTTTTTAATAAGCTCAAGAACAGGCTTAACATAGATTTTCGTTGGCTTTATAAGCTCCTCGCCCAAAGAAGATCCAAGCTCGTCATAGAATTTTTCGAGCTTTTCCTTTGCATCATCGTCGTTAAGACCGAAAATTGAACGAACCAGCGAAAAACCGTTGCTGTGAACGCCGGAGGACGCAATTCCCACCAAAGTATCTCCGTCCTTGACGCTTTTACCGTCTATAATGTTTTTGCGGTCAACCAGACCAACCGCAAACCCTGCAAGGTCATACTCGTCCTCAGGGTAAAATCCGGGCATCTCGGCGGTTTCACCCCCGATTAATGCACATCCCGAAAGAACACAGCCGTCCGCAACGCCCGAAACAATATCGGCAATCTTTTCGGGAACATTTTTACCCACGGCAAGATAATCAAGAAAGAACATCGGTGCCGCACCTGCGCATACAATATCGTTTACGCACATTGCAACGCAGTCCTGCCCTACGGTATTGTGCTTATCCTGCAAAAATGCTATTTTAAGCTTGGTGCCAACGCCGTCCGTTCCCGAAACGGTAACAGGCTCTTCCATATTTGAAATATCGGGCTTAAACAGCCCTCCGAATCCGCCGATTCCCGAAAGCACGCCGTCTGTTGTCGTTTTGGCAACATGCTTTTTCATAAGTTTTACTGCTTCATAACCGGCTGTAACATCAACACCGGCATTTTTATACGCATTGCTCATCAGAGTTCCTCCACAAGTTTTTTTACACTGTTATTCTTTTCTTCAACAGCTTCTGCCATTTCTTTTTTCATGTCCGAAAGCTTTTGTTTCAAATATTCATACTTAAGCGACAAAATCTGAACCGCCAGAATTGCGGCATTGTCACCGCCGTCAATTGCAACGGTAGCAACCGGTATGCCTTTTGGCATCTGAACGGTTGACAAAAGCGAATCAAGTCCGTCAAGCGTTGAGGATTTAATCGGGATGCCTATTACCGGAAGTACCGTATGTGCCGCCAAAACGCCTGCAAGATGCGCCGCCTTGCCGGCAGCTGCTATTATTACATCAAAGCCGTTTTCATCCGCGCTTTTTGCAAATTCCGCAGCTTTATCCGGAGTTCTGTGCGCCGACATAACGAAAACCTCTGTTTCAACACCGTATTTTTTCAAAAACGATATGCACCCACGAAGTGCCGGAAAATCGGAATCACTTCCCATAATTACTGCCACTTTTGGTTGTTTGTCCATATTTGTCACCTCTTGTTTTTATTAAAAAGAGCTGTTGCAAGCTCAAATTTACAATTATCATAAAATAGCGGCGGCGTATCTCCGCCGAGAAAATCCGGAGCAGGTCTGCCCTCAGATACGAGCCAATCAATTTTCAGCGGAACGCATATACCCTCACCGACAAAATCAAAAAGCACTCTGTATAAGAATTTCCTTGAAAGAGGTCTGTCATAAAGTCCCCTTTGCTCCATATAAATACTCAATTCCTCAAAAAACCGAAACGCCGAATCGAATTTCTTTATTGCCTCATTAAGCGACAATTCAAAGCATCCCGAATTATAAAGCTTGTCCACAAGATATTCCATATTTTCAAGCCTTTTTATTTCCGAAAAGCTGATAAAATCGTTTGAATAAACCGTATAAGGCGCCGCCGCAGAATACTTGTAATTCCATTTTACGGCATCATCCCTCATTTTTGAGCCCTTAAGAAGTTTTAAAAAACCGAGCTGTATGCAATGAGGTCTTTTTTCAAAAAGCACATTAAACGACTCACCGAACCTCTCATATGTTTCAAAGGGCAGTCCCGCAATAAGATCGGTATGAATGTGAACATTATCGTGCTTTGAAAGCCTTTCGATTATACTAAGCAGCTTATCCGTATCCGAATAACGGTTAACCGCCTCCAGGGTTCTGCGATTTGTGCTTTGAACGCCGATTTCAAGCTGAATTTTGCCCTTTGGAAAGCTTTCAATAAGCCTTAGCTGCTGCTCATCCAAAAGCTCTCCTTCAATTTCAAAATGAAACGATGTATTTTTACATTCGTTCAGTATAAACTCCAAAATCTTGTTTGCCCTGTTTTTATCCGCATTAAAGGTTCTGTCAACAAATTTGACAAGCCCGACACCCGAATCGTCAAACCTCTTGATGTCCGACAACACCTTGTCAAGACTTTTGAACCTCACGCCCTTTTGCGAGGAAGAAAGGCAATAACTGCAGTTATAAGGACAGCCTCTTGAGCTTTCGTAATATAAAATCCGATTGTCAAGCGTGTCAATATCCTCATAAGGGAAAGGCAAATCATCCAAATTTTCAAGGGGTTTTCCGTAAATAATCCTGCCGCTGTCGGAGTGTATTTCCGAAAGCATGGCTTCTTCGCCTTCTCCGCAAAAAATCTTATCGGCGAATGTATAGCTTTCGGGGTCAAAAGAAACCTCAGGACCGCCGAGCCAGATTTTTGCGTTCGGCAGAATTACCTTCAAATCAATCGAAATTCTGCGCACAATGTCAATATTCCATATATAGCACGAAAACGCAAATACCGTGTTTTTTGAAAGAGCGAGCTTTTTAATGATGTTTGAAACAGAATCGTTGATTGTAAACTCAAACACTTCGGCATCCTCGCCCCGCATTTTGATATATGATGCCAGCGACCTCACCGAAAGCGAAGTGTGACAGTATTTTGCGTTAATTGCCACAAGTGCAAGCATATCCTCACCCAAAGTCAACAAGTATTATATCGTCACCGATTTTTCTGATTGCTTCCCACGGAATCGAAACACCGTTATTTTTCCCCATAAGCCCCAAAAGCTTTGTTTCGGAAGGGACAACAAGAGCCTCGATTTTCCCGTTTTCAACCGAAAATTCAACATCGCAAACAAAGCCGAACCGTCTTCCGTCATAAATATTGATAACCTCTTTTTGACGCATATCCGAAATTCTTGCCATATAAATCACCCAATTAATTTATATGACGGCGCACCTTTGTTATATAACCCCATTATAAAAGCTGAGACATTCTCCGCCGCAAACAAGAAAATGATCCAGAAGTTCTATTCCGACGGTATTGAGTGCCTTCTTTGCCTCATCGGTATAGCGGCAATCCTCATGAGAAAAAATCAGCGAACCGAAAGGATGATTATGGGCAATAATAACACTTGTTGCATCGTTCATCATAGCGGCTTTAACAAGCTTTGAGATAGGAGCTTCAATGCTGTCAACCAAACCCGTTGCGATAAGCTTTGTGGAAACAACCGTTTGAGTACGGCTGACACAAATGCAGTACAGATTCTCGCCCGTTTTGCCTTCAAACAGAGATACTATGTATTTTTTAAGCGAATCGTCATCCTTTATACTTATTCTTTTTCCCGCCTTCTCAATACGGCAAGTCCTCATAACGGATGAAAACATTTTTAAATAAAGTGCGGTGGAAAAGCCTATACCTTTAACCTCGCAAAGTTCTTTTTGCGGTGCCTCGATAACCGCCGAAAGACTCCCGAAACGGTCAATAAGATTATGTGCTATTTCATTTGTGTCTATTCTCGGGATGGCATAGTAAAGCATAATTTCGAGCAGTTCGTGAGGCTGAAGATTATCAAACCCATATTCCGCAACCCATTCTTTCTTACGCTTTCTGTGCCCTTCGTGCATCCTAACTCATTCCTCATAATAAATTTTAAAAATATTGCCATATATATTATACCACACTATGCGACATTTTTCAATAGATTTTGCATAAAAAAGAGCAATTTTGTTCTATAGAATGCCCAAAATCTTTTCTATTTCCCGCACGCACTTCTCCAGAAAGCCCTTTATCTCATAAAATCAGTTGTTTCTGTTTCCGGGGGGGGGAAAAAAATTCATGTATCAAAAAACGACCTCATAGAATTTCTTCTACAAGGTCGTAATTTAATTTCAGTTTGCCTAATTTAAAATTATTCTTCTTCCTTAAGCTTAGCCTGTGCAGATAGGTAAAAATATGGGGGTTTTTAATGAAATGAGCATTGTCCTC
>CABUMF010000053.1 GCA_902492655.1 uncultured Eubacteriales bacterium
TCCAAAACCCATTCACCTTCAGTGGTGGATGACAAACTGTTTTTATCAGACGGCATCTGGAATATCAGCTTATCCCAGTTAGAACCGCTTACACGATAAGCGTATGTACATTTGTTACCGTCTTCCTCCTGATAGTTACCGGTAACAAGCGCTCCGGTTGTTGGGAAGGATGTTACTGCATCTGTCTTACTTTCAAAATCCTCAAGAAAAATCGTTTCATAGTATAAAGAATCCGTTTGGTCTTGGCTTTCGGCAAATGCTCCGAATAAACCAACCGTTGACACTACCATAAGCATTGCAAGAATTATTGCTGATATATGTCTAAGTTTCATACATTAACCTCCTTGGTTAGTTTGATTGGGATTGTTAAATATTCGGGGAGCTCGGGAGACCCCGAAAGTCGGGAGCTCCCCGTATAATTACATTTTATTTGTTATAAAGTTTTGAAGATATTAGTTTGCACCGAATACAAAGGGAGTTTCTGTTCCTTCTGCATTTCCGCCGTCATACTCGATGTAAGGAATGTATTTGTAAGTATCGCCCGAAATCATAGCCGCACCGAAAACGCGGATTGCAAAATCGCCTGTTGTAAGCTTGTTATCAGCATCAATCATAGCGGGGAGCTTAAGCTCGTTACCATCCTTGTTCTTAAGGCGGATTCCGATTTCGTTTGCATTTCCTGTTACCTTAGCATAAATAACTGCGGATTCGTTTCCGTTATAATCGTTGCTTGTTATAATGCTTGAAGATGCAACAGTAGGAATTACAAAGATTTCCTTAAAGGTTACAACTACCGACTGCGCACTCTTTATTCCGGAAAGAGTTAATGTGTTGTCAGCGGGCAATACAACGGGAGCACCGCCAACCGTAACGCTTTCTACTTCGTAACCTTCTGCGGGAGCGATTGTAAATACAGCATCTGCGCCGTAAACAACAGCTGTTTCATCTCCGCTTGTAACTGCGGAACCTGCATATGTAACGCTGCCCTTTGTATCGTCATACGTTACTGTAACAGGCTTTCTTATTGCCCTTTCAACCTTAATATCATCGTACATAACGGCGTTTCCGGCAATTGTTGTTACGCTTGAATACATTATAATATTGTCCCAGCTACCCTTTAACGCATCAGCAGTGTTAAACATTCCGGTCATATCAACTTCTGCGCTGAATACTTTTTTGGCCGGTGAATAAATTTCAACCAAAGCCTTTGCTGTATCAAAGTTATAAGTGTTCCTGAATGTGTACCAAACACCGGAGGTGATTTTTACCGTTCCGATTTGAGTACCTTCGAATGTTACAGCATTATCAGTTGTTCCGTTAGCATCAACGCTATTCATCTGAGTAGCAATCTGATTGTTACCGGTCTGAACCTGCATTGTAAAGTCGCAAACTTTGTTAGTGTTATTGCGGATAAACTTTGCCTTACTTTCCAAAACCCATTCACCTTCAGTGGTGGATGACAAACTGTTTTTATCAGACGGCAGTTTGAACTGTAACTTATTCCAGTTAGAACCGCTTACACGGTAAGCATATGTACATCTGTTGCCGTCCTCTTCCTGAAAGTTACCCGTAACAAGCTCACCGGATGTTGGGAAGGATGTTGCTGCGCCAGTCTTGCTTTCAAAATCCTCAAGATAAACTGTATCATAGTACTTAACCGGAGCATCGGTGTCTTCTGCAAAGGTTACAACTACAGCCTGCGCGCTCTTTACACCGGTAAGGGTAAATGTATTGTCGCCGGACACTGCAACGGGAGAACCGCCAACTGTAACTGTGTCAACCTTATAACCTTCTGCGGGAGCTACTGTAAATACAGCATCCTCGTTGTAGTTAACAGCTGTTTCCGCTCCGCTTGTAACCACGGAACCTGCATACTTAACACTGCCCATTGTATCATCATATGTAACCGTAACGGGCTTTTTGGTCGATTTTGCAGCTATAACATCATCAATCAAAACAGCGTTTCCCGGAACTGTTGTAGTAGATGCATAAATTACAACACCGTCCCAGCTACCCATTAACGCATCAGCAGTGTTAAATATTCCGGTCATATCAACTTCTGCGCTGAATACTTTTTGGTCCGGTGAATAAATTTCAACCAAAGCCTTTGCTGTGTCAAAGTTATAAGTATTCCTGATTTTGTACCAAACACCGGAGGTGATTTTTACCGTTCCGATTTGAGCACCTTCAAATTTTACAGCATTATCAGTTGTTCCGTTAGCATCAACGCTACTTATCTCAGTAGTAATCTGATTGTTACCGGTCTGAACCTGCATTATAAAGCTGCAAATATTGTTAGTGTTGTTGCGGATAAACTTTGCCTTGCTTTCTAAAACCCATTCGCCTTCTGTGGTGGCTGACCAGTTTTTTTTGTCAGACGGCAGTACGAACTGTGCGTTGCTCCAGCTTGATCCGCTAACACGGTAAGTGTACTGGCATTTGTTGCCGTCCTCTTCCTGAAAGTTACCCGTAACAAGCGCTCCGGATGTAGGGAAGGATGTTACTGCATCTGTCTTGCTTTGAAAATCCTCTTTGTAAATCAAATCGTAAAAATTTGAATCCGTTGTGTCGGAGCTTGAAGCGAATGCGCTCAAACTTGTTAAGCAGAGGCTGAGCGACAGAACCGCTGCTGCGAGTTTTTTGAGTTTCATAATTTTACCTCCATAAAAATTTGCTAAAATAACCTTAAACCTCCGATTATTCACGAATGTTTCCGGTCACACACTTATTTTAGCATATAAAAAATAAATTTTCTTTTAAAAAATCAACATTGCTTTTCATTTTTTATCCACTTTTGTTTTTATGCTGTCCGCGATACCTTTAAACTTTACAAGCTCTCCGCTCCCGGGACATACCGGATACATTCCCAATGCGGCAAAAACAAACCACGCCGCCATGCTTCCGTTATCCTCATCCCCCGGGAATTTTGATGTTCCGAATCCTTCGTTACAGATTTTATTCACCCAATACTCCGTTTTCTCCGGCTTCCCGAAATACGCGTATAAAAACGGAAGGTGAAAGCTCGGCTGGTTACATATTGCGCACTGACCGAAACCTTCAGCCGCCGCTTCGGTCATTTCATGAATTTCTGTACCGTATCCGCCGACTTCAAACCGAGAAGAATCGAAAAACAGCTCATCAAGCCTATTAATAAGCTCCTCCTCGCCTCCGAAAAGGTCGGCAAGTCCAATAAGGTCATGCGGAACGGAAAAGGTTGTTTGAATTGCATTTGCCTCTGTATAATCTCCGCCCCATGCATAAGGAGAAAAGCTTGTCGCAAAGCTTCCGTCGGAATTTCTCCCTACCATGTATCCCCTTTCCTTATCAAAAATGTTGCGATAGGATTTGGAGCGTTCAAAGAACCTTTCCGCGGTATCGTGTTTTTCGAGGCTTTGTGCGACAATGGCAATACACCAATCGCAGTAGGCAGCGTCAAGTGTGAGGTTAACGCTTTCCCCGTACCTGTCGCGCGGAACATATCCGAGCGAATTATATTCTAAACACCCGGCTCTCCCGAAAGCCGGATGAAAAGAAACGGTTTTAGTTTGCTTAATCATTGCAGGAAGCAATTTTTCAAGCATTTCCTTGGGAAGCACTCCCGTTTTTGCGCCGTGGGCTATCACAGCGTCAAACATCGTGCTTGGCATACAGTTTTTGTAGTTGCCCGATGTCCACCTGGGAAGCCAACCGCATTCTTCATAATCATTCAAAAAGCCCTGTACAAATTCTCTGTACTCGTCCTTAGCGATTATTGCAAACAACGGGAAGGTTGTTCGGTATGTATCCCAAAAGCCGCAATCGGTATAACGCACACCGTCCTTAACGGAATCATCAATGGGAGAATAATGAATAAACTTTCCGTTTACGTTCGGCTCGTGCGCCCTGTGCGGAAAAAGAAAACACCTATACATACAGCTGTAAAACTTAGTCAAAAAAGCCTCGTCACCCGAAACCTCAATCCTATCTAAATAACAGTTCCACAGCTCTTCGGCATTCTCCTTTGCCAAATCAAAACTACATAAACTTGCTTCATATTCCAAATTCTTCTCTGCCTGATTATGGCTAATAAATGATGTTGCCATGCGGCATTCAAAGCTTTTGGGAATTATTTTCAGGTGGATTCCGCAATCTTCCCCAAATATAAATGTGCCCTTCTTTTTATCGGAACCCTTTTGAACCAAGATTTCGTCGCCGCATACGATACCATCTTGAAACTTTATCGCAAAGTAAGCGAAAAAGCCGTCCCCTCCTGCTCCGTCACACTCCATGCAGTCGGTTTTAACATATAGAGTACTTTTGCTTTCCTCCCACCTGAACCAATATCTGCCCGAAACGGGTAAAAAGGAAAGATAATGCTCACTTTCATCCATGAATTCCACCTTAATCACTCCGCCGTAAACGGTAGGTGCAAGGCTGAACTCCGCCATATGTCTTGTCAAACGATATTTTACATGGGAAGGCGTAATTTCATAATCCGAAAATCCGCTCCTCCGCATATTCCCCGAAAGCTCCGGCTTGCCTGTCTGGGGCAAAAACTCAATCGCTCCGTGATCCTTTATCCAAGGACTTGGCTGATGAGTCAGTCGGAAGCCTTCAAAACACTTATCATCAGGATGATAAAACCAACTGCCCCTGTTAGAATCAGTAACCGGAGAAAACGATGCAAAACCGAATGGGAGCTGCACAAGCGGCAGGGTGTTTCCTTCCGAGAAACGCTTGCTCGAGCGCGTGCCCATAAGGCAATTTACATATTTAATCATCCACACTACACCTCTCAATCAAAGCAGCCGAAAGCGGAGGAATTTTAATTTCACTTTTACCGAAAACGGATGAAACTTCACCGTTTTGGAAGGTTATAACGAATTCTTCCTTCGACAAATCAATACTGCATACAGCCTCTTTTTCGGTATAATTAACAAGGAACTGACCAAAATCGCCGTCGGGTGCCTTCCAAGCTGATGTATGAACTGACGGGCGAAACGCAGGATTTTCAACATAGTACCTTGCAAGCTCTACGCTATCACTCGTAACACGGAAAGGTTTTTGCATATCTCCTGTATGAAGATACTTTTTACCCTTATTTATTCTCCATTCATTAAGATTCCTAACAAGTGTTTTAACCGGTGCCTGCTCCGGCATTCCGTCACCATTAGTTGCGCCCCAGCTCCAGGTTATATCTCCGTTTTGGTTGATAACCACAGTAAGCATGTCCCCTGCCGTAAATGCGTATGCAATTCTTTCAAGATTTCCCACAGGGGTTTCATTGTGCTTAATTATACCTGTGGAAAAAACCTGATTTCCCATAAAATTATTGACATACTTATGAAATATGTATGAATAAACCGGCACCTGTCTGCCGAGAAGATAGTTAAGATTAAACCTATTGTCACTAAATGCAAGATACGGAATATAGCTCTCCGCCGCCGCAGATTCACAACCAAGCAAGGTATCTGGAGCACGCTCCTTCACCTTTTTTAGAAGTCTCTTCATTGCGTCAACCTCCCACTTTCCCGGGGTGGGCGGATGCCCATGGTTGCGACTGTAGCAAAAATATGGAGTTCCTCCGTGGTTCTGGTCAAGAAGCTGTATATAATCCGCTCCTATTCCAACCATTTTTTCAACCTGATCAACCATAACCGAAACGGTAAAATCTCTTGCAGGACAAAGGTCATACCCTTCTCTCTGCCCTGTGCAAATTTTGGAAAACGGAAGCTCCCCTTTGGGCGAAACACACATTTCGCTTTCAAGTTGATTTTTATTAAAATACTCCTCAGTCGAATAATCCGTCAGCTTGCTATTCATTGTCCAACCGATTCCGCTGCAATAAAGCCCAATTACATCGCCTCTTTCGTGAAGCTTATCAACAAGAAGCTTCAAAGCCTCCTCTCCGCCGTAAGGCGGCCAAACAATCGGAGGTGCCCACGGAGCCGTCCCCTCCCAATGCATAAGCAAAGCCATTACGGGACTGTTAAATTCTCTTTCAAGCCGCTCGATATGCGGAAGAACATTTACATAAGGAAAAAGCTTGTTTTCCTCCATTGCGTCAGTATCAAATCCGCCACGAACGGGATACGCCACCACTACCGGAGAATTGTGATACCACTCGGGTAGCGTTTTGTTTTCCCAAATCGGAACCCAATCGTGATTTTCTTCAAACCAAGTCTTGTATATATCTGCGGCATCACACCAATCACCGTTAAAAAATTGCATTACCATCGGATAAGGCATAACATACTCCTCGCCGAAATCACATCCGCAAAGGTGCCTGAATTGGAGAAATATTCCTCCGTTCTCATGCCTGTAGAAATCTATACCCTTCATGCAATCCTCTTTATCATGAGCTGCAAAATACAATCCGTCATCCTCGTTATAATAAGCCATAAACTGAGTTTCTACAGCACCGGGATATATGCCCGTAAGTCCGTTTGAAGGGTAGTCGGGCTCAATGTACGCATATGTCCTCTCTCTGTCCTCGAGGCATTCAAGCAATACACCTTCATTGTATCCCCAAAGCAATTTATGACCTTTCTCATCCCCCGAAAGCGTGTTCGGAACAGTAATACAAGGGTAATTTGCCCATTCAACTGTGTATCCCTTCGCAGCGGAAATTTCAAGTCTCCATTCTATACCTACGCTGATTTTTGCACGCATGGTCACACATAACAGTTCATTTTCATATTTGACGCAAAATGAATCTGCAGTTTTAACCGCTTCCTTACATAAAAAATCATACGATGTGAATTTATTTCTTTCCCCCGCCCTGTCCATAAGGCTAATTTCCACCGCCGGAACGGGACTTAACACATATTCCGCTCCGTTATGCACAAGTGATACAATTTCACCTTTAATCTCATCAAAAATAACTATTATATCTCCACTCTTACACTCTATCATAGTATTTGCTCCTTAGTTTATTAACCATATTATATATCAATATAAAAATCATTACTTTTCATTTTTTTGCTTTTTGTTTTCATTTTTTATCAAAAATTGTTGAAATGTATAAAAATGTGTGCTAAAATAATATTAAAGGAGGGTGCGAAAATGGAAAAATATAAAAAGTTGAATATAACCGATAAGCCTATACATTTGGGAATTATGGACAACATCATTGAAGATGTTGATGTTAAGGTTTCGGATCGTATTATAAGGCGCGTCGAACCCCATTGGCATGACTTCTACGAAATGGAGCTTATACTTGACTATGGCACCAAAACCGAAATAAACGGTAAAGTTTATGATATGCCGGTTGGAAGCATGGCGCTTATCACTCCCTCGGATGTGCACAGTTACTTTGATATGGGCAGAGATATCGAGGTTCTTAATCTTGTGTTTGCCTCTAAAAGCCTGGAATACAATTCGTTCACATCAAATGTTCTATCGGGGGACAGCATTGTTTGCAATCTTCCTACACAAGTTTTTCAAAATATTGTTTTCCTAATAAAGAAAATTCACGAAGAAAGCATAAACAAAAATTTACTCAACAGAAGATATATTTCTTCCCTTTTGAGCTGCGTTATAATAGAATTGAAAAGGATTAAAAAAGAAGAAGGCGCAGAACAGACAGGCGAAGAATTTGATGCTGTTAGAAAAGCGCTTGTATTTATTAGAAATCATTTTAAGGAACCGCTTTCATTGGAGGATGTTGCGCATTTTATGAATGTATCCCCCGTTTATGCCAGCCGGCTTATTCAGCAGACTCTCGGATTCGGATTTAAAGAGTATCTCATGGATTTACGCCTTAAATATGCCGCAAGTATGCTTATATATACTGAGGAAAGCATTTCAAATGTGGCGTATTTTGCAGGCTATAGCACCGCCTCTTATTTTGCAAGGGGATTTAAGAAAAAGTACGGCATAAGCCCGGCAGAATACAGAAGTGAAAAACGAAAAAAAGTTGAATTTGAAGATGTTATATAAATAATGAAGCCTTGATCTTATGACCAAGGCTTTTAATAACATTGTAAAAAGTATTTACTTTATATGCTCCTCAATAATCTACTCGTGCAGAAAAACCTTAATATAAATCTTAACCCACGAGCCTTTCTTTTCTTTTGATGTAATCTTACCGAAAAGGAGCTTTCCTGCGTCCATCAGGCGAGCAAATATTACATTATCCTGCTTCGGCACATAACCGATTTTAACTCCGTCAACAGTCTTAATTATAATTGCTTGCTTATCATATCGGTTATCGGGTTCTCTGAAAAATTCAAGACAGTTCCCAAAAAGCCTCAATTTAATATATTTCACGGTCATTTTGGCACAGCAAAATGGACAGAATGAAACCTCATTTTGTCAAAGTGAACGCAACCTGCATTGGCTTAAAAATATGTTGCGGTCACTATCTGCTTTTAATTTTAGTTATCTTCTCAATAGGTCAGGCGTTAAATTCACCTCATCTGCCGGTATTTTATGTAATCCCATCAATTCCATAAATCGAAGTATACTCTTGTCGGTTGTGGCTTCATATACAGGGATTTTGCAACCCCGAATATTAAAATGTAATGGTTGTCAAAATCTAATATATTGAGATTTCAACATCACTTGTGCAACCTGCCGATTTTTTCAATGAGTCCTGCTCATTACGAAAACCGTACGACATCTAACAACCCCTTGTAAATCAAGGGTTTTGATAATTTTTTTCTGATGCCACGATGCCATCGTTGCCCAACTTTTTCCACCAAATCACTGCTTTTTGGCAAAAATCACCGTCACTTGCCATCGAGCATTTTCTCTGCTAAAAATTATATTAAATATGTGGGAATTACATTATTCACAAAAAAAGTTACAATAATTTGAAATTATTCTTTTCAAACTCAATTAAACCCTCATTGCGCATTTTACAGAGTTCATTTGACATAGCACTGCGGTCAACGGAAAGAAAATCTGCAAGCTGCTGACGGTTAAATGGAATAGTTATTTTAGAGTTATTTTGCTTTTTTGCTTCTTCTGATAAATATGATATGAGTTTCTCTCGTGTAGAGCGCTTGGACATATGACCGAGCTTCTGCACGAGTTTTCTGTTTTTCTCTGAAATTGCAAAAAACATATTTTGTACCACTATATTATGAAATCTGCAAGCAGATGGGCATGTTGTAAGTATTCGTTTTACATCAAAAAAAATAACCGTACTTTTTTCTATTGCAACCACATCATTGAGAACTGTGCCACTGTCGGGTGCAACATAGGCTTCGCCAAACATTTCTCCGACTGATATTTGACCTAATATACTGCGATTTCCCCAATAATCATCTTTTTGGATGTGTAAATTTCCATCAGCCAAAACGATTATATCGCTCAAATGTTCACCTTGCCTTATTACATATTCACCCTTGGAGAATTCACAAAGTCTTGCACCAAGGCACGAAAGCATAGATTCTATTTCATTTTCTCCAACACCGGAAAACATTTGTGTTCTTTTTAATATGGGAATAAATTTTTTCATTTTTATCACCTTTCGTTGTAAAAACAACCGACTTATTTTAATTATTATACTATAATATGTTCGTAAAGTCAATATAGCATTACAAAGCGGTGATAAAATGAAACCTATTATTGATATTTTGCGTTATGGTGGAGAACCGCCAAAATCCCAAAATGATGATATTAGATTTTGTTGCCCTGATAGTGATGTGGTTAATATTTTTAAGATTGAAACGGAGGAAATAATATGATTAGAAAAATTATTAAGATTGATGAAGAAAAATGTAATGGTTGCGGAATTTGTGTTGATGCCTGCCACGAGGGAGCTATCGAATTGATAGACGGAAAAGCAAAACTTACCCGTGAGGATTATTGCGATGGTCTTGGAGATTGTCTGCCTGCATGCCCTACCGGTGCAATTACTTTTGAAGAAAGAGAAGCACCTGCTTATAATGAAAAAGCCGTACAAAAAGCAAAAGAGCAAAAGGCATCTGCACCACTTCCTTGCGGTTGTCCCGGAACTCAAACAAAATCTATCAACCGAGAAAGTTGTTCATGCACTGCACCGTCAAATACAGATAATGTAAGTCAGCTTTCCCAATGGCCTGTGCAGATTAAACTCGTACCGATAAATGCGCCATATTTTGATGGAGCTAATCTGTTGGTAGCCGCTGATTGTACTGCTTACGCATACGGAAATTTTCATAATGAATTTATTCGTAATCATATTACGCTTATCGGTTGTCCCAAGCTCGATGATATTGATTACACCGAGAAGCTGACTGCTATTATCGCAAACAACGATATAAAGAGTGTAACAGTAGTCCGTATGGAAGTACCTTGCTGTGGCGGAGTAGAATTTGCAGTAAAAAATGCACTTCAAACAAGTGGTAAGTTTATTCCGTGGAGAATTATTGTGGTTTCAACAGACGGAAATATCATTGAATAATTTTATGAAGGTAACTATAAACGGATAATCAAATGTTTTGTTTTCAATGCGAACAGACGGTAGGCTGTAAGGCTTGCACCGGAGCTTCAGGTGTATGTGGAAAGAAATCTGATACTGCCTAGCTTCAGGACAAATTAACAGGCGCTCTCATAGGTCTTGCAAGGACAACTGAAGGCAATGAATAACTTGTAACCGAAGAAACCGATAAACTTGTGATAGAAAGCTTATTCACAACGGTAACTAATGTGAATTTCAATAATGATACAATTAGCAAACTTATGGAGCAGATAGAAAAGGAAAAGAACAGACTTGTTCCAAATTGTCTGTGCTGTTCATCTTCCTGTGGAAGAAATGACAATTACGATATGAATGAGTTATGGAATGCAGACGAGGACATTCGTTCCTTAAAATCTTTGATATTGTTCGGCATCAGAGGAATGGCTGCTTATGCATACCACGCTTTAGTCTAGGGTTGTCAGGATTAGGATGTAAACAAGTTCTTTTATAAGGCTTTATTTTCAATCGGTATTAAAGATTGGGGTATGAATGAGCTTTTGCCGATTGTAATGGAGGTTGGCGAAATCAACTTAAAATGTATGGAGATGCTCGACAAAGCAAATACGGAAAGTTTTGGAAAGCCTGCTCCGACAGAGGTTGGCTTAACCATAGAAAAAGGTCCGTTCATTGTTATATCGGGACATGACCTTTACAACCTCAAGCAGTTACTTGAACAAACAAAGGATAAGGGCATCAGCATCTATACTCACGGAGAAATGTTACCTGCTCACGCATAACCCGAATTAAAAAAACACACTCATTTGAAAGGTAATTTCGGTACAGCTTGGCAGAATCAGCAAAAAGAATTCGCAAACATTCCCGCACCGATTATATTTACAACTAACTGTCTGATGCCACCTAAATCAAGTTATACAGACAGAGTGTTTACTACGGAAGTGGTATCTTACCCTGAAATCATACACATTGTAGAAGATAAGGACTTCACACCCGTAATTGAAAAAGCTCTTGCTCTGGGCGGTTATCCCACAGATATGCACTTTACAGGAATTAACGGTGGAGAAAAGGTTATGACAGGCTTTGCTCACAATGCTGTACTGTCTGTTGCAGATACAGTTGTTGATACAGTGAAATCAGACGCAATCAAACATTTCTTTCTTGTAGGCTGTTGCGATGGAGCAAAACCCGGCAGAAATTACTACACTGAATTCGTTAAGCAAACACCTGAAGATAGCATCGTTTTAACACTTGCTTGCGGTAAGTATCGATTTAATGACCTTGATGTTGGTACAATCGGCGGACTTCCTCGTATTATGGATATGGGACAGTGCAACGATGCGTATAGTGCAATCAAAGTTGCAGTTGCTCTTGCGGAAGCATTTGAATGTAATGTAAATGATTTGCCGCTTTCGATGGTACTTTCGTGGTATGAACAAAAAGCAGTATGTATTTTACTCACACTTTTACATCTTGGCATAAAGAATATTATTCTCGGTCCATCACTTCCAGCATTTGTTTCTCCGAATGTTTTATCATTCTTGGTAGAGAATTACGGAATTTCACCGATAACAACACCTGAACAGGATTTGAAGATGTTATTAAAACAGTTCAAAAATAGATAGAAAAATCTCGTTGACCAAAATGGCAACGAGAAATGGGTAACAATAAATATCCCCCCGTAAAACGGGGGGGTATTTCAGTTTCGGGCATAGCCCTAATACTGCTGGCAACGCACAAGTGCGTCTTTTTCTTGGCCTGCCAGCCATGCAATTATTACT
>CABUMF010000054.1 GCA_902492655.1 uncultured Eubacteriales bacterium
TTGTAGCAGTTTAATAAGCATAACAATCCCGGACAGTGTTACAAGTATTGGCGATCATGCATTTTATGGTTGTATCGGTTTGACAAGCATAACAATCGGGAACAGTGTTACAAGTATTGGAGAGTATGCATTTTCTCGTTGTAGCAGTTTAACAAGCGTAACAATCCCGGACAGTGTTACAAGTATTGGGGAGAGTGCATTTTCTGGTTGTAGCAGTTTAACAAGCGTAACAATCGGGAACAGTGTTACAAGTATTGATTATTGGGCATTTTCTTCTTGTATCAGTTTAACAAGCGTAACAATCCCGGACAGTGTTACAAGTATTGACTATCGTACATTTTCTGATTGTAGCAGTTTAATAAGCGTAACAATCCCGGACAGTGTTACAAGTATTGGAAATTATGCGTTTTCTGGTTGTAGCAGTTTAACAGATGTGTATTATACAGGTACAGAGCAACAGTGGGGGAAAATCAGCATTGACAACGGCAATAATTGGTTGACAGATGCGACTATACATTATAACTATGAATATTCCGAAGTTATTGAATACCTCCCTCCATCAAGTATAACCGGTACATTTAATTTTGCATCGGGAAAGAAACGCAATGCCGAGTTTAGTTATGACGACAATTTCTTTGCAGAAAACTCATATAAATACAATCACGATTTAGCAAAATTTTCTATGCGTCTTGCATTATCTGCTTTTGCAAATAAAACCGGTAGCGGAAACGATAAGGATTATACGAAACAATATATAAATGCTATGAATTTACTTGACACTTGTAAGTTTAAGGATATTCAATGGAATGCGGATTATGAAGAAAAACCGAGTACAAACGGAATTGGTTTAATTGCAGGTAGCAAAAAAATCAAATATGATGCAGGCAATTATACTTTAATTGCGTTAGCTGTTCGTGGCGGCGGTTACGAAGCGGAATGGGGCGGTAACTTTACTGTCGGTAACGATAAACACCATAAGGGATTTGAAACTGCCCGCAATTATGCGATACAATTTATTCAGGACTATATAGCATCTAATGAAATCACAGGAAATGTAAAAATTCTTATTACAGGATTTAGCCGTGCGGCGGCAACAGCGAACTTAACAGCAGCCTATTTTGATGAATATCCCGAAAGATTATCCGATAATGTTTCTGTAAAAATAAGTGATATTTTTGCATATTGCTTTGAAACTCCGGCAGGTGTGCTATATCCCGAAAACGACAGCGGTTTATATAACAATATTTATAGCATTGTTAATCAGCATGATCCTGTTCCTATGGTTGCTATGCGTGAATGGGGATATGACAGATACGGAAGAACTTTATATCTTCCGGCAGCACAAACACACAGCGACTATTTTGATCTTCGTAAAAAAATGATAGAGCTATATGATGAATATATCGGAAATAATAAAGCTGATATTTCAAACGATGATAAAAAACCGTACAAAATAGATAACTTTTCAAAATATACATATTTAAGCACCATAACGTATAAATATTCTTTGGAAAATGCACAGGGAGTTTATTTGGAACAAATAGTTGACAAGTTAGCTAAATCTATTGGAAATCCATCAAACTATAAAGCGAACTACGAAGAAGCGTTTGTCTATTTGGGTGCAAATTTGATTGGTGGAGATAACGGCGATAAATTTATAAATTCTCTTTTATATGAGTTTTCGAGGAGATGTGGAGCAAAGATACTTACAGGATATGCAGTTTCATTAGTACCCTATAGATATATAGTCAGAGAAAGTTTATTTGCTGCTTTTGATGATGTAGGGATAACCATGGATAGTGACAAAACAGATGTTATCATAGATCTTATTGTGAGCTTGGGTGTAGATGATTTTGTAACTATACTCAAAAATTGCAGTAATTTTGGACAAGCTCATTATCCGGAACTTTGTATGGCTTGGCTTGATGCTATTGAAGGCGAAGAAGATTTTGCGGATGTACGATTGAGAACACTTTATGTAAATTGTCCTGTTGATGTAGAAGTGTACGACAGTAACTCTAATCTTGTTGCAGCTATATACGGTAATGTACCGCAGCAAATTGACGGTAGTACAATAATTGCGTATGTTGATGATAACGGACAGAAAGTAATATATTTACCTCAGGACGAAGAATATCGTGTAGAAGTTCTTGCGACTGACGAGGGTGAGGTTACATATACTGTTCAGGAGCAGAATGTAAGCACGGGTAAAACAAAGGTAATAAATTATAATAATATGACCGTTAGCAAAGACGATACTTTAACAGGCACAATAGAAAATCTTGCAACAACAGAAAATGCCATATATCTACTTGAATCAACATCTGTTGAGGTCAGCGAAGCGGAAGTCATAGAAAATGCTGAACCTATTGAAATTAACACAGTTGTTGAGGGGAATGGAGTTGCAAGTAACGGAGGAAGTTATTATAAGGGCGAATATGTGCAAGTAAACGCAGAGCCTTTTGAGAATGAAGAATTTTTAGGCTGGTATAATGGAACAGAGCTTGTATCAAAAGAAACGGCATATCGTTTTCAGGTGGCAGAGGAAGTGAATTTGACTGCAAAATTTACTGAGAATACTTGTGCTGTTACACTTGCTGATAGTAATGATAATATTATAGACATAATCCGTGTCGTTAAGGGTAATGCTGTGCCACTGGAAAAACTCCCCGAAAAAGAAAGCTATACCTTTGGTGGTCTATATAAGGATAACACATTGGAAACATCACTTGCCGTAGAAGATGTATTTTACAAAGATACTACCATTTATGTAAAATGGATAAAGAATATAGACATTACAAGTGCCGTTTATACCAACGATACAGTTGTGGTTAATGCTACAATGGTAGATAAACTTGTTGAAAAATCGGGCATTGTATTTATAGCTTTGTACTATGATAACAGATTGGTAGGGCTTAAAAAATTAGCACCTAACAAAGATATAGGTTACACTTTTGAAAATATAAAAGCAAAAGAAGATAACTATATTGTAAAAATTATTTGTTGGGATAGTATGACTAAACTAATTCCATTGAATGATTGTGAGGTTGCTACCGTTCAGCAATAGTTTTGTACATTTTAAGAGTGCTTCTTAATACACCGCTTTTGGCTTTTCAGGTCAAGGGCGGTGTATTATTTTTAAGAGAAAATCTTCGGAGTGAATTTGTTTTCCTGTTTTAGGCAATAAAAAAAGAAGCGTAACTCTGCATGAAAATTACGCTTCTTACTTTTATGACCCCAAGGGGATTCGAACCCCTATTACTGCCGTGAGAGGGCAGCGTACTGAACCATTATACGATGGGGCCTCAGGTACTTACCCATTATAGCACATCTGCCACAAAAAAGCAAGTACTTTTTGAAAAAAAATCAAAGTTTTTTAAGGTTTTCTATTGCGAGCATGAGCCCGAGCTCTGCGGATTCAAGGTTGATGCCCCCTTGAACATACCCAACATAGGGAGGCTTAATGGGAGCGTCCGCACTAAGCTCGCACGTTGAGCCGGAAACGAAGGTTCCCGCCGCCATGATTACATCGTGCTTGTAGCCTGGCATGGGAGCCGGCTGAGGCAGGAATTGAGAGTCGACCGGCGAGCCTGTCTGGATGCCTTGAATGAATGCGATGAGCTTTTCGGGCTGCAAAAATTTAGCCGCCTGTATGATGCAGAACCGCTCGTCATTTGCCCTCGGGTGCACCTCATAGCCCAAAGCCTCCAGAACCGAAGCGCACAGCACCGCAGACTTTAAGCACTGTGAAACCACGTGCGGAGCGGTGAAAAGCCCGTAATACATATCCCATGTATGCCCCAAGGACGCACCGACGTGCTTTCCAATCCCGGGGGAAGTGAGCCTGTAGGAAGCCTTTTCAATAAGGTCGCCCCGACCTGCAACATAGCCCCCTGACTTAACAACACCGCCGCCGAGGTTTTTAATAAGAGAGCCTGCGCAGAGGTCAACGCCGTGCTCGGTCGGCTCGGTGGTTTCCACAAATTCGCCGTAGCAGTTGTCGACAATCACAACGCAATTAGGGCTTTTGGCCTTAACAACCCTTGCAATCTCCCCGATAACGGCGTTTGAAAGGGAGCTACGCCACTCATAGCCCTTGGACTTTTGAATCCAGACCGCCTTTACATCATCGGTTAAGTTTTCTTTTATTGCGGAAAAATCGGGAGTGCCGCCTGGCAGAAGCTCCACGAATTTACAGCCTATTCCAAACTCCTTAAGCGAGCCAACACCTTCGCCTGAGATGCTTTCCTCCAATGTGTCGTAGGGCTTTCCCGTAGCGCAAAGGAGTGTGTCGCCCGTTCGCAGAACCCCGAACATACAAAGCGCAAGAGCGTGAGTTCCGCAGGTAATCGTGTGGCGGACGATAGCGTCCTCACAGCCGAAAATATCCGCATAGATTTTCTCCAGGGTGTCCCTACCCAAATCGTCATAGCCGTAGCCCGTACTGGGGGCGAAATGTGCCTCACTCACGCCGTTTTTGCGGAAGGCGCAAAGCACCTTTGCGGCGTTTTTTGCGGCGGTTTCCTCGATTTTAATAAATGCGTCCGCCGCATTTTCCTTGGCTTTTCGGAATAACCTTACGGTGTCCTCCGATATACCTAAATTTTCATAAAAATTCATGCTGTCACCCTAAATTATAGCCTTCCTCGAAGGCATTTTTGTTAAGCTCCAAAAATTTTTCCGGAACCGTATCCTCGATTGCTTTTATCCATGTTTCCTTCGGGATTTCCGAGGATTTTGCAAGCACGCCGATAAGCACCACGTTAACCGCCTTTGTGCTTCCTGCCTTGGCGGCAAGGGAAAGAGCATCAACGGATGTAACCGACAGCGGCATAGCCGAAAGCTTTTCCAAAATCCCTGCCGGGTACTTCGCCTGCCCCGTAATTACGGGCATGGGAGCGATGTTTTGAGTGTTCACGATAAGCCTTCCCCCCTCTTTAAGGTGGGAAGCGTACCTCAGAGCCTCCAGCTCCTCGAATGCAAGAATCGTATCCGCGCCGCCAATCCCGATAATAGGCGAAGCAACGCCCTCACCGTAGCGGACATAGGTCACCACGCTGCCGCCTCTTTGGCTCATTCCGTGCACCTCGGACACCTTTACATCAAAGCCCGATGCGATTGCAACATTACCGATAATTCTGCTGGCGAGGAGAGTTCCCTGACCGCCCACGCCAACAATCATGATAGACTTTACCATATTAAAGCGCCCCCTTTTCGATTGAGCCGAATTTGCAGATTTTGGTGCAAAGCCCACAGCCGTTGCAAAGGGAAGGATCAATGCTAAGCCCGTCCTCGCCCTTTATTATTGCAGGACAGCCGATTTTCATGCACATTCCGCACTTTTTGCACTTGTCGGGGTCAATGTGCAGCGGCCCGTCAAACTTCACATATTTAAGGAGGGCGCAGGGACGCTGAACAATAATAACGGAAGGCTCCTCTATTGCGGTTTCTTCCTTTATTGCCGCCTCAAGCCCTTCAAGGTCGAACGGGTCCTCAACCCTGACTCTGTCAACGCCGAGGGCGTGGCACAGCATTTCAAGGTCCACGATTTTTGTTTCCTCGCCCTTAAGCGTGTGCCCTGTTATGGGGTTTTGCTGATGCCCCGTCATGCCTGTAATTGAGTTATCCAGTATAAGTACGGTGGACGCACCCTTGTTGTACACAACATCCATAAGGCTCGTTATTCCCGAATGCAGAAAGGTCGAGTCGCCGATAACGGCAACGGAATGCTTTGTAAATTCCGTACCCCTTGCCTTTTCAAAGCCGTGCTGAGAGGAGATGCTTGCGCCCATGCAGAAGCAGCAGTCCATCGCCGAAAGCGGAGCAAGTGCGCCTAAGGTGTAGCATCCTATGTCACCGCAAACATTCATTTTAAGCTTGTTAAGCACATAATATGTACCCCTGTGCGGACAGCCCGGGCATAGAACCGGAGGACGAATCGGAATATCCTCCGCCTTTGCCGTGGATTTTGGTGCAATCCCGAGGATTTTTTCCTTCACTATGTCCGCCGACAGCTCCCCAAGAAGCGAGAATTTGTCCTTTCCGTGGCATTTAACACCCAAAGCCTTGCAGTGCTTTTCGATAATTCCGTCAAGCTCCTCCACCACATACACCTCGTCAACCGATGCGGCAAAATCGAGTATAAGCTTTTCGGGGAGCGGATAAACCATGCCGAGCTTAAGGTAGGACGCCCCCTCACCGAGAGCCTCTTTAGCGTAGAGATAGGATATGCCCGATGTGATAACGCCGATTTTCCTGTCGTGCATTTCCACCCTGTTAAGGTCGGAGCTTTCCGCCTCTTTTGTGAGGGCGGCGATGTGCTTTTCGACCTCGATGTGCCTTGCCCTTGCAGGAGCGGGCATCATTGTATATTTTGCAAAATTCTTGTTGTAATCACGAACTCCGACTTCCTGTCTTTCCCCCAAGGTGACAAGGCTTTGGGAGTGAGCAACCCTTGTTGAAAGCCGCACGATAACCGAAGTATCAAACCTTTCGCTTATTTCGTAAGCCTTAATTATAAAGTCCTTACATTCAGCCGAATCGGAAGGCTCGAGCATTGGAACCTTCGCCGCCATAGCGTGGTGACGGCTGTCCTGCTCGTTTTGGGAGCTGTGCATACCGGGGTCATCGGCAACCAGGATTACAAGACCGCCGTTTACGCCCACATAAGAAGAAATGTAGAACGGGTCAGCCGCAACGTTAAGCCCCACATGCTTCATGGCGGCAAAAGCCCTTGCGCCGCCGACTGACGCACCCAAAGCCACCTCAACCGCAACCTTTTCGTTGGGAGCCCATTCTGCGTAGACCTCATCGTATTTTGCGACCTCCTCGGTCACCTCTGTGCTCGGTGTGCCGGGGTACGAGGAAACCACCTTAACGCCTGCCTCGTAAAGCCCTCTTGCGATAGCGGCATTGCCGAGCATAAGCTTTTTATCGTTCATAGAAAGTCCTCCAATTTTTATCATCTGGTATTATTTTATCACAAAACCGACATTTAGTAAAGAGTTTTGATAAATTCCCTTATAAAATCAGCGGTTTTTTCGATGTCGCCGAGGGAAATCCTGCCCACAAGTCCGCCGATTTTCTTTACGGGAACGGAAATATAAGCCGTAAGACAGCCAAAGGATGCGCTGTTCTCGCTTCGGATTTCCGGAGTTTTCACAACGGTTTTTTGGCAATCGTGGGAATTTGCAAACTCCCTGAGTCTAAAATCCGCAGTATAAGAGCCGTCCATCATTTTTATTACCGGCCCGCCCCCAAGCTTAATGTCCTTGCCGTCTGCGTCTACCGTGTCAATCACAATCGCCGTATCACATTCATTCCGAAAAAGTGCGGCGTTAAGCCCTTTTTTGCCGATATGGTACATCGAAGTGAACATAAACTTCACATTTTTTAGGTCCGAAAGCTTAAGAGCCGTACCAACCGATGCAACCCTGAGCGGAGCTTTTGTGATAATAAAATCCTCGCCCAAAACAGGCTCCTGCTCGATACAGCCCACCTCGCCGACTAAAGCGCCGCCGCACTCAATATAAAGGTCTGAGGATTTTAACGAGGAAAGCTCGCCGTCATAAGAAACAAAGCCGATATTTCCGCCCGACAGCCTTACCTTGCGGTTTATAAGCCATTCGGGGGAAACGCTCCCCATGGGGCAGATTTTCACCCTTTCCGCCGCATCCGACACAAAAAAGCCTTGCTCGTCAAGTGCCGAAACTATAGCGATTTTGCCCTCACCGCAGATATACGAGCCCAAATTGTCTGTTTTCCCGTCCATACGGGATTTTAGTAAAGAAGCCGCTTCCCCCTCGCTTCCCGAGGGCGCAAAGCATTTTCCAAGCTCATAAAGCATTGATTTCACCTGCCCTTTCCGCAAAAGCCTTTATAAGGCGTTTATAGTTAACATAATCTTCCCAAGATGCCGCCGACACACCCGAGTGAATGTAACGGGTGGGAAGGGAGATAACGAAGGATTTCGCCCCCACACGCTGAAATGCACCTGCATCGTTTCCGCCCGAAGCGAGGGTTTTAAGCTGTAGGGGTATGCCCGTTTTCCTTGAAATGTCGAATGTAAGCTCCCGAAGCTCAGGAAGTGAGTAGGACGCACCGTCCAAAACCGAAACCGCAGGCCCACGGCCAAGCTCTGTAATGTGGGGCTTGTCGCCGAGGTCACAGCAGGTGGTTGTTTCGACCGCCACAGCGATGTCGGGCTTAATTCTTTGCGCCAGAACCTTTGCGCCCCGAAGCCCCACCTCCTCCTGCACCGAAAAGCAAACATACAGGTCAAAGGGGTAGGATTTATCCTCCGCAATAAGCTCCAGAAGGGCACAGCAGCCGGCTCGGTCGTCTATTGCCTTTGCCTTGAAAAGCCCGTCCCCGAACTCCGTAAATTTACTGTCGAGGGCAACATAGTCGCCTTTTTTAACATATTTTTCCGCCGAAACGCCGATGTCTATAAAAAGGTCAGCCTCGTCTATCGGCGCATCTCTTTCGGCTTTTTTTGTAAGATGAACGGGCTTTGAGCCGATAACGCCGGGGTATTTTTTATCTCCCACCAAAACCGGAAGCCCGGGAAGAAGCCTTTCGTCAAAGCCGCCGACGGTGCGGAATTTAATGAAGCCGTCCGGTGTAATGCCGCTCACGATAAAGCCGACCTCGTCCATGTGGGCGCAGAGCATAACCTTTTTGTTGCCTCCGCCACACTTCACGGCAATGATGTTCCCGAGAATATCCTGCGTAACTTCAAAGCCCGAGATTTGTGATTTTATAAAATCCGCAACCTCGCCCTCGTTTCCCGAAACGCCGCAAAGAGCGGTTAATTCCTTAATCAAAGTATGCCGCCCCCTTCCTCTAAAACCCTTGCCAAAAGAGTTGCGCAAAATTCGATGTCCGACCTTTTTGCCACCTCAAAGGGCGTGTGCATATATCTAATGGGAATTGAAATCATGGCGGTTGCAACTCCGGAATTCCTAAGCTGAATAACGCCGGCGTTCGTGCCTGCGTCACCGCCCTCGACCTCGATTTCAAATGGTATATTCTCACGATTTGCAATATTTACAATGCCGTCAAACAGCCTTTTGCAGATGTTCGGGCCTGTGCAAAGAGCCGCACCCGAGCCAAGCGGAAAGCTGTGGTCGGACTTTTCGTTTTCGCTTTGCCCGAATGTCACATCCAAAACGATAGCCATGTCGGGGTTTATGTCGGCCCCTCGTGCACCCACGCACCCAAGCTCCTCGCCGGATGATGCAAGCAAAATTACGTCGTGGGGGCAGTTCTTTAACTTCTCCACCGCCGAAATTGCAGCATAAAGTCCGGCACGGTTGTCAAGGGATTTTGACATAACGAATCCCCCTTCCATTTCCGTAAAATTCGGACGAAAGGTTACAAAATCCCCAATGGAAATGACCTCCTCGGGGTTTTTAAGCCCCACATCAATCGTAAGATCCGAAAGCGAAACCGCCTTTTCTCTTTCATCCTCCGAAAGAACATGGGGAGGCTTTGCGCCGATAATCCCGTAAATATCACGCCGCCCGTGAACGATAACCTCGCTCCCGGGGAGGATTCTTTGGTCGATTCCCCCTAGCGTCTGGAATTTCAGTGCGCCGCCTGCCGTGAAGCCCGAAACCATGAGCGCAATTTCGTCGGCATGGGCGTCGATCAGAATTTTTTTGCCGCTTGTGCCACGCTTTACGGCGATTATATTTTGAAATTCGTCACGCCGAACCGAATCGAACAGCCCGGAAAATACAGGCTCAAAAGGGTTGACGCCCCCTGACGGAAATGCTGTTTTACAAAGCTCAGAAAGCATAAAATCAGTCCTCTTTTAAGTTGTTTACCAATTCCTTGAAGGTGTTTCCACGCTCCTCGAAGTTTTTGAACATATCAAAGCTGGTGCTTGCCGGAGAGAGTATAACGATGTCCCCCGCATTTGCCTCCGCCCTTGCTTTTTCCACAAGCTCGGGGTAGGTTTCGCACCTGAAAATAGGTATGTCGCACCCTACAGCCCGGGCGGAGCGTTCTATTGCATCGGCGGTTTTTCCGATAAGCAGAAGCTTTTTAACGTGCTTTTTTATTTCAATGCCGATTTCATCGTAGGAAATGCCCTTGTCCTTGCCGCCTGCGAGCAGAATAACCTTCTGATTAAAGGTGGAAAGAGCCGCCGCAGTGCGTTTGGGGCTTGAATCAATGGAGCTGTTGTAGTATTTAACGCCCCCTAAGGTACGCACAAGCTCCAGCCTGTGCTCCACGCCGCCGAAGGTTTTGGCAACGGCTTCTGCGTCCTCCTTTGAAATAAGGTCATGCACCGCACCGATTGCCGCCATGTAGTTTTCGATGTTGTGAAGTCCGGGGAGCAGAATGTCTTTCGTATCAAGATATTTTTCGTCCCCGTAGTAAATAAATCCGTCCTTTATGTGCAAAAGAGCGTCGGTTTTTGCAGAAAATGACCTCATCTGCCCCCGCACAAGTTTACTTAAAGCAAAGGAGTCCTCGTTTCCTGCGTTAAGGACGGCAATTCCGCCCTCGCCCATGTATAAAAGTATGTTCGCCTTTGCATCAATATATTCCTCATAGGACTTATGAACATCAAGGTGATTTGGCGAAAGATTGGTAATCACCGCAATATCCGGACTTTTTTTCATGGTGTGAAGCTGGAAGGAGGAAAGCTCGACAACGCAAATATCGTCCTTCGTCATGTTTTCTACACGGTTAAGAAGTGGCGCACCGATGTTGCCGCCCAAAAAACAGTTGTGGCCGGCATGGGTTAAAAGCTTGTAGATAAGGGTTGTGGTGGTGGTTTTGCCGTCACTTCCGGTAACGCCTATGATTTTTCCTTCAAAGCAGTCAAAAAAACATTCCATTTCGGATGTCAGAACCGAGCCCCCCGATACCGCATTTTTTATTTCGGGAAGGTCAAACCTCATCCCCGGGGAGCGGAAAATGTAGTCCTCGCAAAGCCCCGTTAGATACCCTTCGCCCAAAATAAACTTAACGGGATAGCCGCCCGAAAGTGCCTCTTTGTCCAAATTTTCGTTTTTGTCACGAACAACTACCTCGGCTCCCCAGGACGCAAAAAGAGGAATAAGCGGACGGTTGCTCACCCCTGCACCGAGAAGTGCAACGGATTTACCGCAAAGCTTATTTTTAAGCTCTTCAAACCTTGTATTCAAAATAAACACCTCGAATTAATTTTTTGAATCCGCAATTTCGTCAAGCTTTTTGTTTCTGAAATAGAGTGCCACATCTATTGAAATCTCGATGAAGTTAAGCACATAGAAGAAAAAGCTCAGATAGAAAAGAAATCCCGAGCCGTAAAGAAAACTCATCTGAATGAATTTTCTTGCGATACCGAAGGCGTAGCCTATGAGCAGAAAAACCTCAAAGAAAAGGCTTTTGCCCTTTGCGGTACGGGAAATAATTGATTTTCTTATTGAAATCGGCCATGAAAGACCAAAGCAGAAAATAGTGAGTGCCTCGAATAAATCTGTAATAGCTGTAAGTGTAATCATGCTTCTTTATCCTTTCTTGTGTAGTCGGGAAGTAGCCTTGGAGTGAGTTCGGATGAAGAAATCCCTGCCGCCGCAAGCTCCCGATTGAATTTTTCAATGTGTGACAGCGTAAGCTCTGCACTTTCGCTGTTTTCTGCGGCTTTTGCGGCACTTTCACCTGCAATTCGCCCGAACACGATAATGTCGAGAAGCGAATTTCCCATAAGCCTGTTTTTGCCGTGTATGCCGCCTGCCACCTCGCCTGCGGCAAAGAGGTTTGGAACACCTAAAACCGAAGCGTCCTCTCCTATGTCGAGCCCACCGTTTTGGTAGTGAAGGGTTGGGTACACGAGAATCGGCTCACGCCTTATGTCGATACCGCAGTTAAGAAACATTCTGAGCATTGCGGGGATTCTTTTCTCAATCGTGCCCTCGCCCCCTAAAATATCAATCATGGGGGTGTCAAGCCACACCGCATCTTCCAATGAGGTTTTAACCCCCAAATTCCTGTCCTTGCACTCCCTTATTATGGAAGCCGCCGCAACATCACGGGTTTCAAGGGGATGAACGAACACCTCGCCTTTTGCGTTTACAAGCTTTGCGCCC
>CABUMF010000055.1 GCA_902492655.1 uncultured Eubacteriales bacterium
ATATACCGAATCTGCTTGCGCTATATTCTCGGATTCAGTGACGAGATTCACATTGAAAAAAATAATATCCGCCTTTGCGATACCTTGGAGTATGCAAAAAACGGAACAATGGATGCAGAAATACGAAAACTGTTTGATTTGTAACACAAGGATATGTTCAAATTACTTTACAAAAGCAAAAATCAGAAGCATCATTCTGCTTCTGATTTTTTATTAAGTAAAACTATTCATACCGTCTGCCCGTACCACAAAAAAGCTATATTATGTCAAAATCTTTAAGAGCTTCAACAGAGCGGGCAGAGATTGCTTCGTTCTTTTCCCGTTTGCCCTTCACCTTAAAGCCGAGAGGCTTAATTATGCCGAAATTAACATTCATAGGCTGAAAATCTGTTATATCCTCACAGCTGATATACGCCGAAAGTGCGTGCAGAGCCGTTTCCGAAGGGAACGAAAAAGTACCCTTGCCCAAAACGGTCGATACGCACTGGAGCGCCGCCATAAGACCTGAAGCCGCGGATTCGGCATAGCCTTCAACGCCCGTTATCTGTCCGGCAAAAAAGACCTTCGGGTGCTTTTTCATTGAAAAACTGTAGTCAAGCAGCTTAGGAGAATTGAGAAAAGTATTCCTGTGCATAACTCCGTACCGCACAAATTCAGCATTCTCAAGACCGGGAATCATTGAAAAAACTCTTTTTTGTTCTCCCCACTTGAGATTTGTCTGAAATCCCACGATATTATAAAGACTGCCGACAGCATCATCCTGCCTAAGCTGAACAACCGCATAGGATTTCTCATTGGTTCTTTTATCCACAAGTCCGACCGGCTTTAGCGGCCCGAAAAGCATTGTATCACGGCCTCGCTTCGCCATAACCTCAATGGGCATACAGCCCTCAAAAACATCAAAGCCCTTAAGCTCCGCTATTTCGGCGGAAACCAAAGCGTCATAAAACCTGTTATACTCATCCTCGTTCATCGGGCAGTTTAAATAGTCCGCATCACCCTTATCGTATCTTGACGCCTTAAACGCCTTGTCCATATTAACCGATTCGGCAGTCACAATCGGTGCCGCGGCATCAAAAAAGTGAAGATACGCCTCGTCCCCGGTAAGCCTTTTTATTTCCTCCGTCAAGGCATCCGATGTGAGAGGTCCGGTTGCGATAATGGTATATTCGTCCTCGCAAACAGAAGAAACCTCCTCATAAACCACATCAATAAGAGGATTATTCTTGATTTCATTCGTCACAAGAGAGGAAAAACCTTCCCTGTCAACCGCCAAAGCGCCTCCTGCAGGAACCGAGGTTTTATCTGCACAGCGCATAATAAGCGAATCGAGCATTCGCATTTCTTCCTTCAAAAGTCCAACCGCATTCGACAGAGCATTGGCACGGAAGGAATTACTGCATACAAGCTCGGCGAATTTTTCGCTATGATGTGCAGGGGTGTATTTTTTCGGCTTCATTTCAAAAAGCCTTACGCCTATACCGCGTTTTGCAAGCTGATAAGCCGCTTCACAGCCGGCAAGCCCTGCACCTATAACATTAACCGTCATTACTTTTTGTCCTCCGCTTCACGCTTTTTAACATCGCAGACAGCACAATATTTTCTTTTATTTCTGCCGTATCCTTTTTCAAACATTATGCCGCCGCAGGTGGGACATTTATCGGAAGTCGGAGCATCCCATGAAATAAAGTCGCATTTGGGGCTGTTTTCGCAGCCGTAATATTTTTTGCCCTTCTGACTCTTCTTTTCAAGAATTCTGCCCTCGCATTTCGGGCATTTAACACCCGTATCAACAACAATGGTTTTTGTATTTCTGCATTCGGGAAAGCCCGGGCACGCAAGGAATTTTCCGTATCTTCCAAGCTTATACACCATGGTCCTTCCGCACTTTTCGCAAATAACATCGGATTGCTCGTCTGCTATTTTCACCTTTTCCATTGCCTTTTCGGCAACCTCAAGGTTGGACTTAAACGGCCCGTAAAACTCTTTTAAAAATCTAACCCAATCGAGCTTACCTTCTTCAATAAGGTCAAGCTCGGATTCCATTTTCGCCGTAAATTCAACATCAACAATATCTTTGAAATACTGCTTCATAAGCTCATTTACAACCTTGCCGAGCTCGGTTGGCTTCAGCAGCTTTGCGTCCCTTACAACATATCCTCTTTGGAGGATAATCGTAATCGTGGGAGCGTAGGTGCTCGGTCTTCCTATTCCGTTTTCCTCCATCGCCTTGATAAGTGCCGCTTCCGAATATCTCTGGGGCGGAGTGGTAAAATGCTGCTTTGAATCTATTGATTTTTTATTAAGCACATCCCCTTCGTTAAGGTCGGGAAGATTTACCGCATTATCAACATCGTTTTCATCGGGAGTTTCAACGGTTTCCTTATAAAGCACCGTAAATCCCGGGAACTTCATTTTTGCTCCGGTGGTTTTAAGAATATAATCCCCTGCCCCGATATCCGCACTTATGGTATCGTAAACAGCGGCTTCCATTTGGCTCGCAACAAAGCGTTCCCAAATAAGCTTGTAGAGCTTATACTGATCGGTGGGCAAAGACTTTCTTACCATATCGGGTGTAATGAAAACATCGCTGGGACGAATTGCTTCGTGCGCATCCTGCGCTCCCTTTTTTGTTTTGAACACCCTCGGAGATGAGGGAAGATAATCCTTACCGTATTTTCCGTTAATGAACTCCCTTGCCGCCTTTTGAGCCTCTTCCGAAATACGAAGTGAATCGGTTCTCATATATGTTATAAGTCCCACAAGACCTGTTCCCTCAACTTCAACGCCTTCATAAAGCTGCTGAGCGGCCGCCATAGTCTTTTTCGCGGTATAGCCGAATTTTTTAGAAGCCTCCTGCTGCATTGTACTGGTTGTAAACGGCGGAAGAGAAGCCTTTTTCTTAACGGATTTTTTGACTTTTTTTACAACGAACCGAGCCTCCTCCAAAGCAGAAACAATCTCCTCCGCTTCTTTCTCGTTATGAATTTCGATTTTGCCCTTTTCAGTTCCGAAAAACCTTGCGGGCACCTTAAACTTGTCCTTTGTAAGATTTGCAATTATTGACCAATATTCCGTGGGAACGAATTTTTCGATTTCCTCCTCACGGTCGCAAACAAGCCTTGTCGCTACCGACTGTACTCTGCCGGCAGAAAGCCCCTTTTTAACCTTTTTCCAGAAAAGAGGACTAATCTGATAACCCACAATTCTGTCCAGAATACGCCTTGTTTGCTGGGCATTTACAAGATCTGTATTTATACTGCTCGGATTTTTCACCGCATTTTTAACTGCATTCTTTGTTATCTCGTTAAAGGCAATTCTGCACTTTTCGGAAGGATTGATTTCCAAAAGATTTGCAAGATGCCACGAAATAGCCTCACCTTCACGGTCAGGGTCGGTTGCAAGAAAAACCTTATTGCTTGTCTTAGCTTCTTTTTTAAGCTTGCTGAGCAGCTCTCCCTTTCCCCGTATAGTTATATACTTAGGCTCAAAATCGCCGTCAACATCAACTCCAAGCTGGCTTTTGGGCAAATCACGCATATGCCCCATTGACGCCATAACCTTATAATTACTGCCGAGATATTTCTTAATCGTTTTTGCCTTTGCGGGCGATTCCACAATAACCAAGTTTGACATAAGGCTATACCTCCAATCTTTATATCCGTAAAATCCGTTTATTTCACAAACTCATAGCTGTTGCCGCCGTTTTTCCTGATAAATCCATCCATTTCAAGCATCATCATAGACGGCAAAAGTCTTGTTTCTTCAACATTCATCATTCTCGCTATTTCATCAATATGAAGCTCTCTGTGATAAAAAAGCAATTCGGCAATTTTCCGGCTCATAGGCTCACTTATGCCGTCAATTCTTTCGTCCAAATCCGAATTTGCTTCAGGCTGTATCTGTTCAAAATGGACCGGAAGATACGGCACAATGTCTGCGGCTTCCGTAACAGGTATGCAGCCTGTCTTAATCAAATTGTTGCATCCCTCATAATTGGAATTATATATGCTTCCCGGAACCGCAAAAACATCTTTTCCGTCCTCTGCGGCAAGGTTTGCGGTAATCAGAGCGCCACTTTTTGAGGGTGCCTCAACCACCAGAACACCCATACCCAGCGCCGCCATTATCCTGTTCCTTATCGGAAAATGATGAGCCCTTGCAACCGTCCCCGGAGCAAATTCGCTGATAACCGCACCACGGAGCAGTATATCCTCCATAAGGCTCGCATTTCCTACGGGATAGACCACATCAACACCGCATCCGAGAACCGCAATTGTAGGAGTCTTTCCGGCAATTGCGCCCCTGTTTGCCGCCGCATCTATTCCGTCCGCCATTCCGCTGACTATGGTACAGCCGGCATCGGACAGCTTACAGGCAAATTCGTAGGCAGTTCTTTCACCCTCTTTTGTGGACTTTCTCGTACCTACAATCGTAAACATAGGGACATCATTAAGCTGAGAAAATGTGCCTCGCCTGTAAATAATCGGCGGCGGTGCATAAACATTTCGCAGTGCCTTCGGATAATTCTCGCTGTCATAGGGAATTATTTCTATATTATTTTCGTCACAATATTTTTTGATTTCTTCGGCTTTTTTAAGTTTCTTTCGGCATAATGCATCAATTTCGGAGCGCATTATACCGCCTATTTTAAGTATTTCTTCTTTGTCGGCATCAAACACTTCTTCGGCGGAAGAAAAATGAGCTGACCACTCGTTTTCAGCTTGACCTCCGGGATATAACGACTCCGAAAGCCATATCCAATGTTCAAGCATATAATCTAACCCTTTTCTAAGCAAAAAATGTAAACGGTATAAAATTTGTCAAAAGTCTTTATGTTCCCTTATCCTCCCGGATCTGAGATAGGCTCTTCTTTTCTGTCAAGCCTCCACTCCCTCTCGGTCGGTCGTATAAGCTTGCAAATCGCTTTCTCCTTCGTCCTGCTTCACCGTACGAAGGAGAAAGGCTCTATGCCCCGCTTATCCTCCCTGCTCATGAGATAGGCTCTTCTTTTTCTGACGCATTCGTACGCCGTAACGGCAAACGAAACCGCAGCATTGAGCGACTCGCTTTTTCCGAGCATGGGTATCTTGATTTTTTCATCGCAAATCCCCTTAAGCTCGTCCGACACTCCGTTTGCCTCATTTCCTATAACAACAGCAAACGGCTTTTTGAAATCATAATCATAAACGCAAAGCGAATCCTCCAAATCAGCGCAAACAATTTTCAGATTTTTCTTTTTAACTTCGTCAATACCGCATGATATTACAGGCAATGCATAAAGAGATCCCATGGTAGAACGAACAACCTTCGGAGAATAAGCATCCACACAGCCCGGAAGCAAAACCACCGAGCCAAACCCCGCCGAATCCGCAGTTCTTATTATCGTTCCGAGATTTCCGGGATCGCAAATTCTGTCGCAAATAACAACGGGTTCAGAAATGTCCGAAGCAGAAAATTGCGGTTTTTTTACAACCGCCAAAACCCCTTGCGGATTTTCAGTGTCTGCCATAGAGGAAAGAACATTTTTTGTGACCTCATAGTATTCGTTTGCCGTAATACCGAAATCACAACCCTCAAGCGTAAACAGCAAATCTATCTCTGCACCGTTGTTGCAAAGATCACGAACAAGGCGTTCGCCTTCCGCAACAAAATGGCCGTTTTCATCACGGAAAGAACGCTTATTAAGCTTTTTAACATACTTTACAAGCTTGTTTTCCTTACTTGAAATCAGCATGGTTCATTCCTCCGTGATAATTTGATTGTTTGTTCTCTCGGGCAAGCCTCCACTCCCTGTTCGGGAGATAGGCTCTTCTTTTCTGTCAAGCCTCCACTCCCTCTCGGTCGGTCGTATAAGCTTGCAAATCGCTTCCTCCTTCGTCCTGCTACGCCGGACTTTGTCGGAAGGCTCTATGCTCCGCTTATCCTCCCTGCTTATGAGATAGGCTCTTCTATTAGGCTCTTCTAATAAAAATATCGAACCCACCGATCCGATGGGTCCGTAATCTTTACAGGCTTGCTTTAGCTGTTTCAACCAGCTTTGCAAAAGCTTCTTTATCATTGATAGCAATTTCTGAAAGCATCTTGCGATTCATAACGATACCGGCTCTTTTAAGACCGTTCATAAAACGAGAATAGGTAATACCGTTTTTCTTAGCTTCAGCGTTGATTCTTGCAATCCAAAGCTTTCTGAAATCTCTTTTTCTCTGCTTTCTGCCGACATAAGAGTAAGCAAGAGCTCTCATAACCGACTGCTTAGCCACTCTGTACTGCTTGCTCTGTGCACCTCTGAAGCCCTTAGCAAGCTTCAATATTTTTTTATGTCTTTTTCTGGCTGCCATAGCGCCCTTAATTCTTGCCATAATAAAACCTCCTAAAAATCCATTAAAGCTTATTTGTAAGGAATCAGCTTTTTGATTGTTGATGCGTTAGCGTCGCTTGCATAAGCAGCCATACGCAAACCTCTTTTTCTCTTAGTTGACTTTTTAGTCAAAATGTGGCTTCTGAAAGCCTTACCTCTTTTTACCTTACCGTTTTTGGTAAGTGAAAATCTTTTTGCCGCACCTCTATGTGTTTTAAGCTTAGGCATATCGAAAACTCCTTCCCAATTGTTTTAATTTTTACGCCCCGTTTACTTTTTTGCAACGGGCGAAATAAACATAACCATGCTTCTGCCTTCCATTTTCGGAGGACGATCCACAACACCGTACTCTTTAATCTGCTCGGAAAATTTAGTTAACAGTTGCTGACCGATTGAGGTATGCTGCATTTCTCTTCCTCTGAAGCGAACAGAAACCTTAACCTTGTCACCTGACTTAAGGAATTTTACGGCGCTGTTAAACTTGGTCTGAAAATCATGATCGTCGATAGACGGTGAAAACCTGACCTCTTTGGTGTCAACGATTTTTTGATTTTTACGAGCTTCCTTTTCGCGTTTTGCCTGCTCGAACTTATACTTGCCGTAATCCATTATTTTGCATACCGGGGGATTGCCCTGCGGAGCGATTTCAACCAAATCAAGATCTCTCTCATAAGCGATTTTTTTGGCATCCTTACTGCTCATAACGCCGAGCTGAGAGCCGTCGTTCCCGATAACTCTGACCTCCGAAGCTTTAATTTCGTCGTTAATTAAAAGTTCCTTGCCTATTGTACTGCACCTCCAAAAAATAATAAAAAAACAGATGAACAAAGTTCACCCGTCAAATACAAAAAATACCCCGTCGGTACTTTCATATTAACCCGGACGAACTCGCTCGCAAGGGTGAGAAACAACCGTTTCTTCTTCATTTACTCGAACATTATATCATAACAAAATCGGTTTGTCAATAATTTTTTGAAATTTTTTTGGTGTTTTTTTTAACGAGTTGACTTTTTGCATAAAGTATGTTAAAATTAAGTTAAGGATGTGATAAATGTGTTTAAAAGATTAAAAAAACTCGACAAATGTGCAACCGTCTTGACAGCATTGGCTTTTTGCGACTTTGTGTATATATTTTTTGTTTTTCACCTTACTTTTATAGAAAGGTCTACCCTTCCGAACGCCTGCGTTGAAGAATTTGTCACCGCAATCGTTTGTTTTGTGCTTCTTTTGGCGGCGGATTTGCTTAGAATAAGATATATTTTGAAAAAAAAGAAAAAAACTCTTGCAATTCACGATTAATTGTGATATAATACCTATATAGGTAATGATTCGGCAGACAAGTGGGCATAGGTTGCTCACTTTTTTGTTTGTATGGAGGGGCGATATGTCTAAAGTTGAAAAAACGGTATGGGAAGCGGCAGAACCGATCGCAGATAGCTTCGGATGCAGTATATACGATGTGGAGTATGTTAAGGAAGGGCAAAACTACTTCCTGCGCATATTTATAGACAAGGAAGGCGGAGTAAGCACCGATGACTGCGAAAAGGTCAGTCGTGCGGTTGACCCGGTTTTGGATGAGCTGGACCCGATTGAAAATGCGTATTATCTTGAAGTATCTTCACCCGGGCTTGACCGTAAGCTTTCGAGGAAGGAGCATTTTGAATCCGCTTTGGGAAAGAGTATTGACATAAAGCTTTTTTCGCCGATTGGCGGCTCAAAGGAAATCACCGGCATTCTTAAATCCTTTGACGGCAACATTATTTCGGTGGAAACAGACTCCGGAATTATTGAAATTGAAAAGCAAAAGGCGTCCGTTGTGCGTCTGACAGTTATATTATAGGAGGTTTTTAAGCATGAACAACGAACTCATTTCAGCGCTTGAAGCTCTGGAAAAAGAAAAAAAGATCAGTAAAGACATAATTCTCGATGCAATAGAAGCGTCATTGGTTACAGCATACAAAAAGGATTATGGCTCAAGTCTTCAGGTAAGGGCGGAAATCAACCGTGACACCGGAAAAATAAAAATGTTTGTTTCAAAAACGGTTGTTGAAGAAGTGGTTAATCCCCAGCTTGAGATGACTCTTGACGAAGCGCATAAATACAGTAAAAAATACGAAATCGGCGATATTGCCGAATATGATGTTACGCCCGACCCGAAAAAATTCGGAAGAATTGCGGCGCAGACTGCAAAGCAGGTTATCGTGCAAAGGCTGAGAGAGGCAGAACGCGAAATGGTTTACGACGAGTTTTCCTCAAAGGAAGGCGAGCTTGTATCGGGTAATGTCAGCCGAATTGAAAGAGCCGGAGTTATCGTAGAAATCGGCACAAGGGAAACTATGCTTGTGCCCGAAGAACAAATTCCGGGAGAAAAATATACACCCGGTCAGAAAATCAAGCTCTATGTCGTTGAAGTTAAAAAGACAACAAAGGGGCCGAGAGTGGTTGTCAGCCGCTCAAATCCCGGACTTATCAGAAGGCTTATGGAAACCGAAATCCCCGAAATTTACGACGGAACGGTTACAATAAAGGGTATTGCTCGTGATGCAGGCTCAAGAAGCAAGGTAGCGGTTTATTCAAATGACGAAAATGTGGACGCTATCGGCTCGTGCGTGGGAACAAACGGTGCAAGAATTCAGGCGGTTATGGACGAGATTGCCGGAGAAAAGATTGAAATTATAAAATACAGCGATAATCCGGTGGAATTCATAAAGGAAAGCTTAAGTCCCACAAAGGTTATTTCCGTTGACGCAGACGAGGAAACAAGGTCCTGCAAGGTTGTTGTACCGGAATATCAGCTTTCACTCGCAATAGGCAGAAAAGGGCAAAACGCTTGTCTTGCCGCCAAGCTCACGGGATGGAAGATTGATATTCAGGGAGACGGGCAAACCACACGGGGGTGAGCCTTTTGAAAAAAATTCCCATGAGAATGTGCATAGGCTGTATGGAAATGAAAGAAAAAAAGCAGCTTATACGCATTGTAAACAATAAAGATGAAGGGATTTCTCTTGACCCGACAGGCAAAAAATCAGGCAGAGGAGCATACATTTGCAAAAATGCAGAGTGCTTTAAGAAAGCACAAAAGGCAAAAAAGCTTGAAAAAGCGTTTTCCTGCCGTATAGACGAAAGCATTTACGCTCAGCTTGAATCGGAGCTTGCGGGCATTAACGAATATGGAGGTGCTGTTTATGAAGAATCCTAAGGTCAGCGAAATCGGAAAGGCCTTCGGCGGAATTGCCAGCAAAGAGATTATCGGAATTATGGCGCAGTACGGCGTTACGCTTAAAAGCCATGCCGCTGTTATGAGCAACAAGGACCTTGACATTCTGTTCACTCATTATACAAATCTTAATAAGGTGGACAGCCTTGAACAAATCTTTGCTTCTGTCGGCGGCAAAGATGAGGAAGTAAAAGAAGAAAAAACGAAGGAAACCGCAAAGCAGAAGGAAAGCAAAGCCAAAAAAGCCGAAGCTGCGGAAGAAATTGCAGAAGAAAAGCCGATTGAAAAAAAGCAGGAATCATCGTCAAGATATGTTGATACCCGTCCCCAAACCGTTGATATGGACAGAATCAACTCTGAAAACAAAATGGAAAATCTTGTGGGTGACGAAAAGCTTTTGGAGCAATCGAGCACCAAAAAGCAGAAAATCAAAAAGAACAAGAATAAGACGGCTTCAAATAAAATATCAAAAACCGAGGTTAAGAAAAAAGAGGTTCAGAGAGAGCATCAGACGGTTGCAATTCCTGATCAGATAAGCGTTGGCGAGCTTGCGGAAAAGATTAATGTTCCGGGGGTTGAGCTTGTAAAGAAGCTTTTCCTGCTCGGCGTTATGGCATCGCTCAGCGAGGTTATTGATTTTGATACCGCATCGCTTATTGCCGAGGAATTCGATACTACATTGGAGCACGAAATTATCGTAACGGACGAGGATATTCTCTTTAACGATGTTGAAGATACAGAGGATCAGCTTGAGCCGAGAAGCCCGATTGTCGTGGTTATGGGACATGTTGACCACGGTAAAACATCACTTCTCGATGCGGTAAGAAACACTAATGTTACAGCGTCAGAAGCCGGCGGAATTACACAGCATATCGGTGCATCCGTTGTTGAAATCAACGGTCAGAAAATCACATTCCTTGACACTCCCGGTCACGCCGCATTTACGGCTATGCGTGCAAGAGGAGCGCAGGTAACGGATGTTGCCATTTTAGTCGTTGCCGCAGATGACGGCATTATGCCTCAGACAATCGAGGCAATAAACCACGCTAAAGAAGCGGGGGTTACAATCGTTGTTGCCATAAATAAAATTGATAAGGAAGGCGCAGATCCGAGCAGAGTAAAGCAGGCTCTCACCGAATACGGACTTGTTCCCGAAGAATGGGGCGGCGACACAATATGTGTTGAGGTTTCCGCAAAGCAGAATATTAACATTGACAGTCTTTTGGAAATGGTTCTTCTCGTTGCGGAAATGAAAGAGCTTAAAGCAAACCCCAACCGCAAGGCAAAGGGTACGGTTATTGAATCAAGGCTCGATAAGGGCAGAGGCCCCGTTGCAACCGTTCTTGTTCAGAACGGAACACTCCATGTAGGAGATGTTGTGGTTGCCGGTACGGCGGTAGGCAAGGTCAGAGCTATGATAAATTCACGAGGAGAAAGAGTTAAGGAAGCAGGTCCTTCCACTCCCGTCGAAATTACGGGACTTTCCGAAACTCCTCAGGGCGGCGACATTTTCCACGCCGTTGATGATGAAAGAAAGGCAAAAAGCGTAGTTGAAGCAAGAAAGCAAAAGATTAAGGATGAAATTGTTCAGGCTCAGCAGAAGGTTTCTCTTGACAATCTCTTTGATTGCATAAAGGAAGGCGAAATGAAGGAGCTTGACATTATCGTAAAGGCGGATGTTGCAGGTTCCGTTGAAGCGGTTAAGCAGTCCCTTGAAAAGCTTTCAAATGACGAAGTAAGAGTCAGAACAATTCACGGCGGCGTTGGCGGAATCAACGAAACCGATGTCATGCTTGCAAACGCTTCAAATGCGATTATCGTAGGCTTTAATGTAAGACCGGAGGCATCCGCTGTTGAAACCGCCCATATGGAGGGTGTTGACATCAGGCTCTACCGTGTCATTTACGAGGCAATAGACGAGATTGAAGCGGCAATGCGCGGTATGCTTGACCCGAAGTTCAAGGAAGTTATTCTCGGTCATGCGGAAATCAGGCAGACCTTCAAGGTAAGCGGCGTTGGAACAATAGCAGGTGCCTATGTGCTTGACGGTCACATCAGCCGTAACTGTGAGGTTCGTGTAAACCGCGACAATATCGTTATTCATGAAGGTCACCTCAGTTCACTCAAGCGTTTTAAAGACGATGTCAAGGAAGTACAGCAGGGCTACGAATGCGGAATGGGGCTT
>CABUMF010000056.1 GCA_902492655.1 uncultured Eubacteriales bacterium
CTGTATCGGTATTTCGACAAAGGAAACTATTTTGTCCAAACTCCCGGCAAGCACGAAATCAGACGGAAGAAGCGGATCACCCGTTAAAATACAAACAACATTTAAAGCATAGCAAAACAAACCGATTATCAGTGAAACAATAGTATTTGCAATCGCTATGCTGCGCGTAATTGCGGTAAATACGCACAAAAGCAAAATGATAAAAACGGAATTAAAAAGGATTTTGAAAAAACAGCCCTCGGTTTCAAAAAACTCGACGGCTGTCTCGTTTGACAGATGAATAACCTCCATGACCGTCATCAGCAAATAGGTAAACAGCAAAATCCCTACCGTATTTTTTACAATATCGTAATATCTGCCCCAAAACCCGTTTTTGCTTTTAATTCGGGCTTCAAATTCTTCAATTTTTGAAAACATCAAATCAACTCACAATACTAATTAAAAACGCATAACCAGTATTTTATCATAAAATTAAAAAAAATGCAAGTTTTCTTTTATGGAAATGAGGTTTTATGGCATTTTAATGTTCTGAATTGCGACAAATTTTAATTTTTTTGTGAAAATTTCAAAAAATTATATTGACAAAACACAAATTTTTGTATATAATAGTAGTTGACATTTAGTGGGAAAGGAATTAATAATGGCAGTTTCCGAAAATGACGAATTTGTCTCCATGACAGATGATGAAATTGTTAAGCTCGCAAAAAACGATAATATTCCGGCATTGGAATGTCTTCTTGAAAAATATAAAAACCTTGTAAAATCGCGTTCCCGTCCTTATTTTTTGATTGGAGCCGACCGTGAGGATATTATTCAGGAAGGTATGATCGGGCTTTACAAAGCCATAAGGGATTATGACACCGAAAAATACACAAACTTCAAAGCATTTGCGGAAATGTGTATTACAAGGCAGATTATCACGGCCATTAAAACCGCCACAAGGCGAAAGCATATGCCTCTTAATTCCTATGTGTCGCTTAGTCATCCCGTGTTTGACGAGGAATCCGACAAAACGCTGCTTGACACGATTACAGAGCACAGCTGTCTTGACCCGGAGGAAATTATTATAAATAAAGAGAACTATAATTCCATCGGAAAAAGGATAACGGAGCTACTCAGCCCTAAGGAAATGGAAATTTTGACGGTTTATCTCCAGGGTAAATCCTATCAGGAAATTTCCGAGCAGTTGGGCATTTCTCACAAATCCATAGATAACGCCCTTCAAAGGGTTAAGCGCAAGCTTGATAAAAACATACGAAAATAAAGCGGCAACTTTGCCGCTAAGATATGTCCCGAGGTACATAAAATGTGTATTGGTGCCGTTTTCGGTTCGGTTCAAATCCGATAAGGACAAACTTATTTAAAAGCGAGGGATTTTCAATGTACGAAGACAAGACATTAACCTGTAAGGACTGTGGCGCAGAGTTCGTCTTTACAGCAGGTGAACAGGAATTTTATGCTGAAAAAGGTTTGCAAAACGAACCTCAGCGCTGCAAAGAATGCCGTTTGGCTAAAAAACGCGCATTCAACCAGAACCGCGAAATGTTCACGGCAATCTGCGCAGACTGCGGCAAAGAGGCGGTTGTTCCTTTCCAGCCTAAAACAGATAAACCTGTTTACTGCAGCGAATGTTTTGAAAAGCATAAAGCATAATCCCTCAACGGGCATTATATATTAAGATTTTCAGAACAATCTCGGTCGTCTCGGTTTGAGGCGACCGTTTTTATGCTCACTAATATCAAAAAATCCATATTTAGTATCAATTCTTCAATTTACACGAGCATTTTTTTATGTTACTATAAGGATATAAAAATTATAGTTAGGAGAACAAAAAATGAATTTCAGACAGGTTCATCTCGACTTTCATACTTCCGAAAAAATAAAAGGTATCGGGAGCGAATTTTCAAAAGAAAACTTTCAGGCAATGCTCCGGCTCGGGCATGTCAATTCGATAACCGTGTTTTCAAAATGCCACCACGGATGGTCGTATCATCCCACAAAAGCAAGCGTTCAGCATCCGGAGCTTAAATTTGACCTGCTCAAGGCTCAGATTGAAGCCGCGCACGAAATCGGCGTTAAAACTCCGGTTTACATTTCTGCCGGTCTTGACGAGAAGTACGCTCTTGATCACCCCGATTGGCTGGTAAGAAATCAGGATCAATCAACTACATGGGTTAAGGATTTCAGAACGCCTGGTTATCATAAATACTGCTTTAATTCGGAGTATCTCGATGTGCTCCTTTCACAAATTACGGAGGTTGTTGAAAACTACGATGCTGACGGTATTTTCCTCGACATTGTAGGAGTTACGCCCTGCTACTGCTGTAACTGTCTTAAAATAATGAGGGCTGAAGGGCTTGACCCCGAAAACCTCCAAGATGTGTACGCTTTGGCTGAACGCACATACAAAAAATACACCGATGCGGTTGAAAAAACCATACATTCAATAAAACCCGATATGCCTATTTTCCATAACAGCGGTCATATTACAAGAGGAAGGCGGGATCTTGCGCATATGAACACTCATCTTGAGCTTGAATCCCTGCCTACAGGCGGCTGGGGCTATGACCACTTCCCTCTTTCCGCAAGATATGTTCAAGGGCTCGGCATGGAGTTTTTGGGAATGACAGGCAAATTTCATCAATCCTGGGGAGAATTCGGAGGATATAAGCATCCCAATGCGCTTAAGTACGAAGTGGCTCTGGCTGCGGCAAACGGCGCAAAATGCTCAATAGGCGACCAGCTTCATCCTTCGGGAAAAATGGACGAAGCAACTTACTCCCTAATAGGCGAGGCTTACGGATACCTCGAACAGATCGAGGAATGGTGCGACAATGTTAAATCGGTTGCAGAAGTTGGTGTGCTCTCGGTTCAGTCTGTTAACGGAATGGAGCCCGGAAATCGGGAATGTTCTTCGGATAACGGTGCTGTAAGAATGCTTCTCGAAGGAAAATACACCTTTGATGTGATAGACCTTGAAAGTGATTCCTCAAAGTACAATGTTATCATCATGCCCGATAATATAAGGCTCAACGATAAGGCAAAGGCGTATATTGACGAATTTATTAAAAACGGCGGTAAGATTATCGCTTCCGGTCTTTCACCCGTTGCGGACGAAAGAATGGCATTTGATTTAGGTGCGGAATACATAGGTAAAAACGAATTCCAACCCACTTACATAAGACCGAGCTTTGAACTTAAGTCGCTCGGGAATGCCGCTTTTGTGACATATTCGGCAAGCTATAATGTAAAAGCTTCCGTTATTGAGGGCTACATTCAAAACCCCTATTTTAACAGAAGCATAGAGCATTTCAGCTCCCACAGACACGCCCCGTGCGCAAACGAAAACTCTTCTCCGGCAATAACAATCGGCAAGGACGGAGCCTACCTTGCGTGGAATATATTTGAAGACTACGCCGAGGCGGGAAGTCTTTTCCTCAAAGAGGTATTTTTCCATGTGCTTGACAATATGCTCGGAGAAAGAATGATTAAAACAAATCTTCCGGCACAGGGCATCATGACAGTTCAGGAGCAAGAGAGCCGGTATGTCGCGCATATGCTTTATGCGGCGCCGGTTACACGAGGCACAAAAACTCAAATTATTGAAGACCTCATACCTATTTTGGATACAGAGCTTGAAATCAAGCTCCCGACAGCACCCAAAAATGTGTATCTTGCACCGCAGATGACCGAAATCCCCTACGAGCTCGACGGCACAACCGTCAAACTCAAGGTTGATAAATTTGAAGGTCATCAAATGATAGTTTTCGATAAATAGAAATAAATAATATCGCCGCAAACAGTTTTGTCTGCGGCGTTTTTTATATTGCAAAAAACATAAAAATATGGTAAAATTAAGCTATAAACAAAAAATACCATATCGAAATATGGTATTTTTTACAAAATAAGTGACGGAAACTTTGGGATACCGTCATACCCTACGGCATAAAAGCCTTATCTTAGAACACTGATGGATATTGATAATTTTATACAAAAAATCAATTTTATCTGATGGATATTGATAATTTTACACATCAATTCCTAAGCTCAATATTATTATAACATAAAAAAATAAAAATGTCAAATATTTTTTTGGAGGGATAACAAATGAAGTATGTATTGGGACTCGATGTAGGCATAGGTTCAGTCGGCTGGGCAGTTATAAGGAACGAAGATGATTGCAAAAGAATTGAAGATTTCGGTGTCCGTGTTTTTGAATCCGGTGAAAATCCGGACCCAAAAATCAAAGCATCATTATGTCAAGAAAGAAGGGGCTACAGAAGCACCAGAAGACTGCTTAGGCGGCGTGCACACCGAAAGATGCGCCTCAAAAAGCATTTGCAGAATATAGGGCTTATTTCGGAAAATGAGCTTAAAGCATACTTTGAGGCAGGCAAAAACGATGTTATAGAAACAAGGGTTAAGGCGTTGGACGAAAAGGTCACACGGGAGGAGCTTGCGGCTTGTCTTGTAAACATTTGTAATCGCAGAGGGTATAAGGATTTTTACGAAGCTGACGAATCCGATGAGGATTACGCTGCGGTTGAGTCCGTAAATAAAATCATGGAGGAAAACCATTACAGGACTGCCGCAGAAATGATAAAATACAACAGCGTTTTCAACGATGAATTCGGAAGGCATTACCGAAACGGACACGGCTTTGACGAAACTCACCTTGTTTCAAGAAAATATATGCTTGATGAAGCGAGGCTCATTTTGGATAGGCAATCGTTGTTCTACGATTGCCTTACGGAGGAAAATAAGGATAAAATACTAAGCATTATTTTTTCTCAAAGATGCTTTGAGGACGGGCCGGGAGATGTAAACGATCCGTACAGAAAATACAAAGGCTTTTTGGACAAGCTCGGAAAATGCAGATTTTACCCATCGGAAGAACGCGGATGCAGATATACCGCACTTTCGGATATATATGCCGCAGTCAATGTTCTTTCGCAGTATAAATATGTAGATAAGGAAACGGGAGAAATTTATCTTTCCCGTTCTCTGGCAGAGGCACTTATTAATAACATCATTTCCACCGCCTCCGCACTTCAAAAGGATATAAAAAGAATTGCAAAAGAACATGGCTTTGAGGTTAACATAAGCAAAGAGACTGACAGCATATCAAAATGTTTAAAATACTTGGGCTTTGCAAAAAAATGTCTTGAGGAAAACGGATACGAATGGAAAGATTTTATAAATGATTGGTCAGAAGAAGACGGCAAGCTCAATCAGATAGGAATAACGCTTTCAAGGTTTGTGACGCCTTCCAGGAGAAAAGTCGAGCTGAAAAATCTCGGTTTTTTAAATGGCGGTGCCGTTGAAGCATTTTCAAAGCAAAAGACAAGCGGAACAACAAATGTGTGCTATAAGTATATGAAGGATGCCGTAGAAAGCTTTCTTGAGGGAGATATATACGGAGAATTTCAAGCAGGCGTTAACAAAACAAATGACGAAAAATATGTCGAAAGCGAAAATATAAAACTGCCCGCATTTGATAAAAACAGTGAATTTTACGACAATCCTGTGGTAACAAGGTCAATAAACGAAACAAGGAAGGTTATAAACGCAATAATTGACCGCTACGGTTCACCGTGGGCAATCAATATCGAGGTTGCAAGCGAGCTTAATAAGAGTGCGGAGCAACGAGAAAAGGACGAAAAGCATAATCGTGAAAACGAAAAACAAAGGATTACAGCAATAAAATCCATATCTGAGCTTCTCAATATAGAAGAAAATGAAGTATCTTCGACCATGGTGGAAAAATATCTCTTGGGCGAAAATCAGGAATGGAAATGTATGTATTCCGACCGTGTCATAGATATGAAGGATTGTCTTTCCGGAAAAAGCAGGGCTTATGAAATAGATCACATCGTGCCTTTTTCGTTGATTCTTGACAATACCAAAAATAACAAAGCGTTGGTTTACGCATCGGAAAATCAATTAAAGAAGCAGAGAACTCCTTTGATGTATCTTGAAGGAGAGAGGCGTGAACGCTATCTGGATAAAGTCAGAAATATGTTCAAAAGCGGAAGAATCAGCGAAAAGAAATATAAGTATCTCATGCTCGAGGATTTGAACAATGCCGAAATTCTCAGTGATTGGAAGAGCAGAAATATTAACGATACAAGATATATTGCAAAGTATCTTGTCACCTATCTGTCGGAAAATCTGAAATTTGCCGAAAAGGATAGCTCCGACAAGTACCGCACAAGGGTTTATGCCGTTAAAAGCGCCGTGACATCGTTGTGCAGGAGAAGCTGGCTCAATCGTGACACTTGGGGAAGATTCAATAAGGAAGAGCTTAAAAAGATTACATATCTTGACCATGCCGCCGATGCGGTTGTTATTGCCAACTGCTTGCCGGCTTATGTTGAGATTGCGTATGCAAACATGAAGCTTAAAAGCATATATAAAAGTTCCGGCAAAACCGAAACGGAGGAGTATAAGAAAACGCTTGCAAATGCAGTTGAGTATATTTCCAAGTTTTACGGATTTAATAAAAACTATCTTGAAAGAATGCTCACGAAAAAGGTTGTTGTGCCTTCGCTGTGCGAAAATCTTAAGGCGGAAGTGGACGCAAGATTTACCGATTACGATATTTTCCGTGAATTTGAAAAGGAAAAGGCTCAAAAAAGCGGAAGCACTCCGAGAACCTTCACCGATGAGGAGATTGACGATATTTTCAAGAACATGGTTAATAATTTATATCCCGATGATCCCGACTTTGCAAAGAGGTGCAGGATGCCCGTTACCTCTCATAAGATAAACAAAAAATTCAGCGGCAAGATGACCGATGATACCTTCCTCAGAATTAAAAATATTGACGGAAAGGATTGTCAGCTTGCACGCAAAGAGGTTTATACTCTCAAAAAGGATGATATTGACAAAATTTACGGCGATGACCGTGATTTGAAAGATTCTCTTGAAAAGCTGTTCCGGGAAAACAGCGGAAATACCGTTGGAGATATACTTAACAAGCTTGGCAAAAAGCATTTTATTACGGAAAAGGGGAACCGTATTCATACGGTAACGCTGATAAAAAAGCTCCAGGGCAAGCTTGTATATACTGAAGCTGACGAAAACAACCGTTCCGTAAAGTATAACGGCGGTTATTACTGCATCGAATTTTACAAAACCGTAAACGATGAATTGGGGCTTCGCGGCATTTCCTACGCCGAATTGAAAAAGGAAAACGGAAAGCTTAAATTTAAAGATAATGTCGAAGCTCCCGAGGACTATAAAGAACATATCATGTATGTTTACAAAAACGAGTATATCGAAATAAAAGACAGAAATAAAAAAATAAAAGAAAAATCAGGTGTGTTTGTTTCGGTAAAAAACATAAATCAAATGAAATTGAGAACAACCAGATATAATACGCCCGATAATGCCGATATTGTATTATGCATAAGCCGTAAAGACTCTGTTAAAAAGTACCATTACGACATACTCGGATATAGAGGAGGCGAAATAAGATCATGTGGAGAACGGTTATTGTAAGCGGCGGTCAGAAAATGACCGTAAAGGATAATTGGCTGCACATTTTCACCGAAACCGATGAAAAAAGAATTCCTATCGGCGATACGGAGGCGTTTAAGCTGCCGTCAATAATAAAGCTAAATCCTCTTTTTGAGGATGATTTGGATAATTCGGATGATTGACAGATTTATGAGAATTTTGGTATTTTTCGACCTGCCCGTATCCACACGCCAAAAAAGGAAAGAGTACGCAAATTTCAGAAAATTCTTAATAAAAGACGGCTTTTCAATGATTCAGTTTTCGGTTTATTCAAGAGTAACAGGCAACAGTGACGATGCCGCAAAGCACAAAGCACTCATAAAAAGAAATCTGCCTCCGGAGGGCAGTGTGAGAGTTATGACTGTAACGGAAAAACAATATGAAAGCATGGATTTGCTTATCGGCGAAGCCACCTCAGATGAAAAATTGCTTGACACAAATGACATTATTGTGATATAATTGTGTCAGGAAATACAAAACCGCAACAAAACCACAATATGTTGTTTTGGTTCTCTGATGGATATTGATAATTTTATACTTTTTCTGCGGTTCGGACTACCTCACTTAGTTTTGGTTCTCTGATGGATATTGATAATTTTATACAAGCAATTTCTTCTAAACTTAACAACTTATGTTTTGGTTCTCTGATGGATATTGATAATTTTATACTAACTTCACTAACTTTTTGACTTATTTTTAGTTTTGGTTCTCTGATGGATATTGATAATTTTATACAATGGTATATGAGCCTTTAGGGCATAAACCGTTTTGGTTCTCTGATGGATATTGATAATTTTATACGGAGGACGCTGACCCAAACGAGCGAGAAATGTTTTGGTTCTCTGATGGATATTGATAATTTTATACCTCTTTTTTTGGCTTATAATCAAGGTGCAGTTTTGGTTCTCTGATGGATATTGATAATTTTATACTCGCAGGAAGTGAAATACCCGAAAAGATACGTTTTGGTTCTCTGATGGATATTGATAATTTTATACCGCCTGTGTTCCGAAGTAAAAAGATATGATGTTTCGGTTCTCTGATGGATATTGATAATTTTATACACCCTCACCGCTTTCGCGCAAGCGGTCGCCGTTTTGGTTCTCTGATGGATATTGATAATTTTATACCCTGTAATGTGTTGCAATTATACGCCTGGGGTTTTGGTTCTCTGATGGATATTGATAATTTTATACACATATTTTTCGACTTTCTTTTGGCAGATTGTTTTGGTTCTCTGATGGATATTGATAATTTTATACAAAATCCGCAGTTGATATTCTGCATAATTTGTTTTGGTTCTCTGATGGATATTGATAATTTTATACGATTCACTATAAAAAATATTAGCCGCAAACAAAAGCTTGCGGCTAATTATTATTTTGCAATATCCTCTACGGCGTTTCCCGTATTCTTGCCCACATCTTCTACCGTGTTACCTACATCCTTGCCCACATCCTCAACGGTATCCTTGACATCTTCTCCGGCATCCTTTATGCCCTGTCCGACATCGTCCGTAACGCTGTTTTGACTGCCGGTATCGGTGTTGTTGCCGGTATCGTTATTTCCGCAGGCTGTCATGCTTAAAATCATTACGGCTATAATTAATATTGATACAAATTTTTTCATAAAAAACCTCCAAATTTAGTATGCTCTTATTATAACCGCAAAAGCTCAGATTATGCGTTTTTGATTTTCAAGCGGATTCTGTCCGAAATCATTGCGATAAATTCGCTGTTTGTCGGCTTCCCTTTTTCGCTGTGTATGGTATATCCGAAGTATGAAGCAAGCACATCGGGATCGCCTCTGTCAAACGCCACCTCAATACCGTGACGAATCGCTCTTTCAACCCTGGAATTTGTTGTACGGTATTTTTTCGCAACAGCCGGGTAAAGCTGTTTAGTGACGGCGTTGATTAAGTCTGCATTTTCTATCACCATCATTATAGCAGACCTCACATATGCATAACCCTTAATATGCGCCGGAACGCCTATTTCGTGCATGACCTTTGTGACCTCGGTTTCCGTATCGGGCTTTGAATAAGCAAGCTGCGGCAAATCCTGCGGCGCCTGTGATGTATCGCTGAACCTATCGGTAAACTGCACAATGCGTTCTGTAAGTGCCGAAAGCTCGATTGGCTTTAGCATACAATACGTTGCGCCGTAATGAATGGCGGTTTGTGTAAGCTTGCTCTGCCCTATAGCCGTTGTAACAATAACTGCCGGCTGCTTTTTGAGATTCATTTGCCTCAGCCTTTTCAAAACCTCAAGCCCGTCAAGATATGGCATACAAATATCCAAAATCAATATGTCGGGTTCAAACTCCTTCAGCTTTGAGCACGCTTCTTCGCCGTCCTCGGCTGTACCGATTACCTCAAAGTTATGGTTTCCGTCAAGATAATCGCACAGCTTTTCTCTCCAGTCTGCATCGTCGTCCGCAATAAAAATTCGTATTTTTTCCATTATGATAGCCTCCGTAAATTTTAATTTATATCTTTAATATTAAGTCTTATTCTGTCCGAAACAGCGGCAATAAACTCGCTGTTTGTGGGTTTTCTTTTTCCGTTGCGGCATACCGAGCCGAAATATAAGGATAAAGCCTCAGGGTCACCCCTTTCAAATGCCACCTCTATTCCGTGCCGTATCGCTCTTTCAACCCGAGAATTGGTAGTACCGTATTTTTTTGCGATTTTTGGATAAAGCTCCTTTGTTACGGCGTCTAAAAGTCCGAAATCGCAAATCACCATCAGTATCGCGCTTCTTACATAATTATATCCCTTTATATGAGCCGGAATTCCTATTTTGTGCATAATATCCGTAACTTCGTTCTCGATATTATACTGTTTTTTGTCTGTCTTTGAAATCACCGGCTCTCTGTACTGGGGTGTAAAAGAAACAAACTGAATAATTCTTTCTGTTAAAATAGAGTAATCAATAGGTTTGGTCATGCAGTAGGTTGCTCCGAGATGAACCGCCGCCCTTGTAAGAATACACTGCCCCTTCCGACTTGTTACAATTACAGCAGGCTTTTTATTGATCCCAAGGTTTGCCAAGGAATGTAAAACCTCCGTCCCTTCGGGATTTTTTATTCCTATATCCAAAATCAGCACATCGGGCTTAAGTTTAACAATATCCGCACATATGTTTTTTCCGTTTTGGGCTGTACCGACAATTTCAAAATTTGATTTGCCTCTTAAGTGTGCCGACAGCCCTTGTATCCATTCAATATTTTCATCTGCAACATACATTCGTATTTTCTCCATTCAATATTCCCCCGATTCGTATAATTCTTTGTTCTGTTACATAATACCATAATTTGGAATATTATGCAACCTAAACTTTTCTTCTCTATTCAACAGCAATACCTATTTTAATACAAAAAATTCCATATGTAAATACCGTTCGACACAATATGATGTTATAAACTGATAACGAAACGGTTACAATATAAATATCGTTAGGGGGAAGTTTTTAAAATGTCAAAGTTTATAGTCAAAAACAGCGGAAGGTTAAACGGAACAATAAAGACGGAAGGCGCAAAAAATTCAGCTTTACCAATAATTTCCGCTTCTTTGTTGACTTCCGAAAAATGCACGCTTGAAAATATTCCGTTTGTCAGCGATATTTCGCTCATGTGCGAAATATTGTACGAATTGGGAGTTAATCTGTCGAAAATAAGCCAAAATTGTGTCGAAATAAACGCTTCTAAACTGAAATCGGTCAAACCTTCGTATGATTTGGTAAGCGGTTTGAGAGCATCGTTTTTGGTGATGGGCTCGCTTTTGGCAAGAGAAGGAAAGGCAGTTATTTCACTTCCGGGAGGATGTCGTATAGGAACAAGGCCCGTTGACCTTCACTTAAAAGGCTTAAGAGAAATGGGAGCCGAAATCACTCAAAGCCACGGGATTATAACAGCAAGGGCACAAAGACTCTGCGGAGCGGAAATATATCTTGATTACCCGAGCGTCGGAGCAACCGAAAACATACTTATGGCTGCCACCCTGGCGCAAGGAACCACTATAATAAACAATGCCGCAACCGAACCCGAAATTTCAGACCTCGCCTCTTTTCTTCGCAAAATGGGTGCAAAAATCAAAGGTGACGGAACCGAAAGAATAACAATCTGCGGTGTGGACAACCTTCACGGCGCGTCATATTCAATTATGCCCGACA
>CABUMF010000057.1 GCA_902492655.1 uncultured Eubacteriales bacterium
CCTATGCGCCCGCTTAATTGGAAAGCTCCTGCTGATTACATCGAGTCTTTTCTTAACAATGGTGAAATTTTTTAAATATTTTGTAACACATCATTGACAAACCTACATTTACTGATAAATTTACAGATAAATATATTGTATATTATAGTATATGCAAATAACTCTAAAATGATTATTTTCTTATTTGAAAAATCACTCGCAAACTTCTAAAAATCCGCTAAAATACATAATATAAATCAAGAAAAAATTAAGAACCTCAGTTTGTAGCGAACAATACATATGATTAAAGCCAACATTGAAACCGAAGTCAGCCCGATTGTGGGAACCGAAAAGCAGTCCGAGGAGCTTGTGCATTATCTCCTTGAGGAATTTGAAAATGATCCGGTTAAAATATGGGACTCAAATCTTTTCGGGAAATCTCTTTATGAGCTTGTGAACGAAGGACTTCACAACAAGCTTTACCGTATGCCCGACGAAGCAAGAACCAAGCTCCAGGAAACGCTCCAAAAAATCATAAACGAGGGCAGCGGAGGACTAATTTGTATTATACTTTAGCATCTGCGGTCACATATTACAAAAACCAACGCACGGCAAAAAGCTTTGTGCGTTGGTTTTGATAAATATATCTTTTTGACCAATTCAAGCGGTACATACAACCAATCGGAATGTACCGCAAACAGTTTTTGGTTTAAAGCACCCTTTCGATTTTTTTCCAGAAAACCTTTTCTTCATTGCCCCATGGCTTAAAATGCTCATTCATAATATTGCCCCAGTCCTGATACGGCGTATCTGCGGTTTTGAGCGTTCCCTTTGCCAGGAGGTCTATTTCGCATGGATTTTCAAGATAAAATGCCATAAAGTTGCCCAGCAGGAAAATCACGCCGTATTTATCCCCGTCCCCGGGAAGCTCTTCCTGATACCTGTAATGATTGAAAACATAGCTTCCGATTTTGTCGTCTTTCAGGTACATTATTTGAACATAAGGAGTTTTGTCCGCAATTTTTCTTTCCCAATGCTCCCGTGACAGAGGCTTAGAGGAATGATAAATCTCGCCCATGCGCATCCAATGCGAGCCGTCCGGAAAGGGTTTTAAGTTCCCTGATACTACATCGTCGGGATTTATGCTTTCGTTTTCTGATTCAAAGTACATAATTATCTTATTATCACAAGCATGAACCGAAAGCCGCTCTATACCCTCTGAATTGTTTGAAACAAAATTTTTGTCATCGCTGTAGCCCAAAAACATATATCTTTTAAGCATTGATATAACCACCTCTCAAAATTTTCTCAATCTCGCCGTAGGATACCGCGGAATTAATGTAATTTCTTGCCGCAGCACCTCCCCGAAGGCCCTTAATGTACTGACAAACATGCTTTCTTGCCTCTAAAATCCCCGTATGCTCGCCCTTGTGCTCAATCAGCATTTTCGTATGAAGAAGTGCCGCTTCAATCCGCATATCGGGTGTAATTTCTTTTTTTGTTCCGAGTATTTCGGAAAATATCCAAGGATTCCCGAAGGCACCTCTGCCTATCATAACGGCATCGGCGTTTGTAGCCTCCAAAACCCTGTCAAAATCCTCCTTGCTTGTAACATCACCGTTTGCGATAACGGGAATGTTCACTGCGCGCTTAACATCGGCGATAACGCTCCAATCGGCACTTCCTGAATATTGCTGAACCCTCGTTCTTCCGTGAACCGTAAGTGCGTCCGCTCCGGAAAGCTCCAGTATTTCAGCGACGCAAGACGCATTTACCGTGTCGAACCCACTTCTTATTTTAACCGTAACGGGGATTTTAACAGCTTTTTTAACGCTTTCGACTATTTTCCCGCAAAGAATCGGATTTTTAAGGAGTGCGCTCCCATCGCCGTTATTCACGATTTTCGGTGCGGGACAGCCCATATTTATATCAATAATGTCCGCCCCGAACTCCTGTTCCATGCGTTTTGCGGCGTCCGCCATGCACTCCGGATCATGACCGAAAATCTGAATTGCGATTTTCCCTTCTCCTTCGTGCTCTGCAAGAGACTTTGTTTTTCTGTCATCAAAAGAAAGCGCCTTTGCGCTTATCATTTCCGAATACACAAGACCGGCGCCGTATTTTTTGCATATCAGCCTGAACGTGTGGTCGCACACCCCTGCCATAGGAGCCAAAAATGCGTTATTTTCAAGCTCTACGCTACCAATTTTAATTTTCCTGACACTCATCGCTAAGCTCCGTTACCAATGCCGAAACATCCTTTTTACTTATTCCGGAAAGGGAATTAATGCTCATTTTGTCCGCAAGTTTTGCATATTTTAAGGCTTCTTCCGGATCTCCCATATCCCTCAAAACCCTTGCATAATGATAATAATTTTCGGCAATCGGCATTTTTGACGAAACTGCGCGCTCAAGATATTCCTTCGCCTCGGAAAGCTTGCCCATTCTGTAAGCACATTCTGCAATATTATCGAGAATTACATTGTTTGAATCATTATACTCATACGCACGGCGGCAAAAATCATATGCCTTGTCCAAATCCCCCTTTTCGATGTAGAGAAAGCCGAGATTTGCATAAACCGTTGTGTTTTCCTGCTTTAAAAGAAGTTCCTCATAAATCCCGATTGCTTCGTCCAAGTCCCCTTTTTTCCAGTTGACAAGCGCAAGCATCATACGGGCACGGTCTTTATCATCCTCGGTTATCTTAGAAAGCATAAATGCACTGTTTATGATAGATTCCGCCTCGGAAAGCTTGCCGCTCCTTAAAAGAAGATAGCCGTAATTAAGCGTATTTACGGCTTTGGGCTTTTTTTCGTAGGCTTTTTCATAATAGAAAAGCGCACGCTCGGCATCGCCCTTTACAGCATAATATTGCCCACGGATATTATAGTAATTCATATAGTAATAATAAGCTATCGCAGACAAAATTAAAATCAGCACTGCCGAAATTGTAATCATAATTTACCACCGGACTTTCAAAATCGCATTTTATATACAGTAATTAAAACCGTTTGCTCGCAAGGGCATTCAATTCCACGCCTATTATAACATAAAATTACAATCATTTCAACAGCGAAAGCACAAAAAAGCTTGAAAAAAATTCAAAAAAATGCTATACTGTACTAAAGGGGTGAAATAATATGCTATACAGATATAAAACTCATACCGATTTTATGCCGGACGGCAGCTTTGTAAAATGTTTTGCAACGGATGATTATTTCCCGAACTGCGTTTTTATTCACGAAGGTCCGAGCTATGAATCAAAGCTTCACCGCCATCCGAATATCGAAATTAAGTACATTTTTGAGGGAGCACTCCATATAACCGTCGGCGAAAACGAAATAGACGCAAAGCCGGGGGATTTGATAATCACAAATGCGAACACCTATCATAGCTATTTGCCAAGCAAAAATGTGAAATACTGTACTATTATTTTTAATACAGACTATATTTCAAGCTTTGTTTCATCGCCCGAACACCTTGATTTCATACCGTTGGTGTATGGAGATAAAACAATCAGCCGCATTTTTTCCACAATTGAAAAGGAATACTTTGAACGCCCGATAATGTTCAGCCAAAATGCGGACGCAATGTTTCACGAGCTCATAATACATCTTGTAAGGCATTATCTTAAGAACCCGTTTAACTATTCTCCCGTAGCTCTAAGCAGCGGAATAGCAAATTCGGTAAACGAATTTTTATCCCACAATTTTCATAAGAAGCTTACTATCGAGACAATAGCCGATACTATGGGCTTCAACCGTCACTACATGATGCGTGCATTCAAAAAAGAAACAGGCATAACAATCGCACAGCAACTGAAAAAGTTCAGACTCAACCATGCGGAGGATCTTATGAAAAACACATTAAAATCGGTGTCGGAAGTGGCAAGTCTTACTGGCTTTGAGTCGGTAAGTCACTTCTCAAGGGAATTCAAAGAAGCGTTCGGAGCTACACCGGCGGAATACAGAGAAAAAAGAATAAATTAAAACTTAACAGCTATTTTAAATAAATATAATCCCCTAGGAGAAACACTTGAAATCACAAAAGATATTTCAAAATTGCTCTGAGGGGATTATGTCGTTTTACTGCATCCGTTAATCGTTATTTGTTATAATTTCTTATTCTTGTCGCAGTGGAAAAAACCGAAACCGCAACACCGAGACCAACCGCTATAGCGGCGGCTACCGCCCCTGTTTCCAAAGCAAATTCACGGGCATTTGTGAAATCCCCGCCTACCGCACAGCTTATCGCATAGAAAAGCGCGCGCCCCGGAACAAGAGGGATAATTGAAGGCGTAAAAAATATAGTAGTGGGAGCCTTCAGAACTCTCGCAAGCACTTCGCAGAAAATTCCGACTGCCAATGTGGATACAAAGCTTGCCGAAAATTCTCCGAAGGAAAAATATTTTGCCAAAAGATATACGCTCCAGCACAAAAGTCCGCCTGCCGCAGCGAAAAAAACAAATCTCTTTCTGAGGCCGAAAATAAGCGCAAATCCCGTAGAGATAAGCGTTGCGGAAATAAGTTGTGTTACCATAGCGTACCACCCCACAAAGAAAGCATAATCCCCATCGCAAGACCTGCCGACCAAATAAGCGTTTCGATAAATCGCATACTTCCCGAAATCGTGTCCCCGACAATTATGTCCCGTATTGAGCCTGTCATGGCAAATCCGGGGATGAGAAGCGTAATGTTGCCGATTATGACATTGTCGGCAGTTGTATAAGGAATGACTTTTGTCAAAATTACCGCCGCAATGCCCATGGTCAACGAGGAGGCAAAATTCAGCCTAAATTTGTTTTTCGGGGCACAGGATGCCGATATTTGAAAATAGCACACAATAAGCGAAAGAAACGCCGCTATAAGCCCGTCCAAATAGGAGCCTCCGAAAAAAACCGCAGCCGCACCGGCGGCAATAAAAGAGCCGATAACGGTATATACAGGGCTTACCTGCACCGGGCAGGCATCAACTTTTTCCCTCAGCTCCGACACAGGGCAGGTATTCTTGCAGTAGCTTCTGCTCAAAGAATTTAAATCCTCAAGGCAGGAATAATTTGTGCTTCCCGCCTTGAGAACTCTCCTTGTATCGGTTGCGTGTATTCCGCCGGGCATATCTATGCTTATGATAATATTTGAAGTGATAACAAAAACACTCTGCTTTTCCGCCCCGTATGCCTTTATCATCATGGAAAGAGTTTCTTCAACCCTGTAAACCTCCGCGCCACAAAGCAAAAGCTTTTCTCCCACATCGAGGAGAACACCGATAAAATCATAAAGCTCACTTAATTTTTCGTTCATGCCTTCTTTTCTATTTCTTCCTTGATTTCAGCCGTAAATTCCGAAATCTTTGAAGAACCCAGATCTCCTTTGTCACGACTTCTTACGGAAATTGTACCGTTTACGCTTTCGTTTTCTCCGACAATAATCATATAAGGAATCTTCATGAGCTGAGCCTCACGGATTTTATATCCGATTTTCTCGTCTCTGCGGTCGATTTCGCAGCGAAGCCCTGCCCCTTTCAGTTCCTCGTAAACCTTGCTTGCGTATTCATGGGATTTTTCTGAAACAGGCAGAACCTTAACCTGAACCGGAGCAAGCCATGTCGGGAATTTACCTGCAAAATGCTCGATAAGAATACCGATAAATCTCTCAATCGAGCCGAATACAACTCTGTGAATCATAATCGGACGATGCTTTTCGCCGTCCTCACCGGTATATTCGGCTTCAAACCTCTGCGGAAGCTGGAAGTCAAGCTGAATTGTACCGCACTGCCATGTTCTTCCGATTGAATCCTCAAGGTGGAAGTCAATTTTCGGGCCGTAAAACGCACCGTCGCCCTCATTTACAACATAAGGAAGTCCAAGGCTGTCAAGAGCGGATTTCAGTCCTTCCGTAGCTATTTCCCAATCCTCGTCACTGCCCATGCTGTTTTCGGGGCGAGTGGAAAGCTCCACATGATACTTAAATCCAAAGAGCTTGTAAACCTCGTCAATAATGCTTATAACACCCTTAATTTCGGAGGGGATCTGTTCCTGTGTCATGAAAATATGAGCATCGTCCTGCGTGAAGCATCTGACTCTCATAAGACCGTGAAGCTGACCTGATTTTTCGTGCCTGTGAACCAGACCGAGCTCGCCTATTCTCATGGGTAAATCCCTGTAGGAACGGGGCTCATACTTATAAACAAGCATACCTCCCGGACAGTTCATGGGCTTTACAGCAAAGTCCGTATCGTCAATCACGGTTGTGTACATATTTTCCTTATAATGATCCCAATGTCCGGATGTTTCCCAAAGCTGACGGTTAAGCATAATAGGCGTATTTATTTCCACATAGCCTTCACGGCTGTGAATCTGACGCCAGTATTCAACAAGAGTATTCTTAAGAACCATACCGTTTGGAAGGAAGAACGGGAATCCCGGTCCCTCATCCATCATTGTGAAAATCCCGAGCTCTCGACCGAGCTTTCTGTGATCCCTCTTTTTAGCCTCTTCGAGCATTGTAAGGTAATCGGAAAGCTCCTCTTTTGACAAAAATGCGGTACCGTAAATTCTTGTGAGCATCTTGTTGTTTTCGTTTCCTCTCCAATAAGCTCCTGCCAGAGAGGTAAGCTTAAACGCCTTTATTCCCTTTGTATAAAGAATATGCGGACCGGCGCAAAGGTCTGTAAATTCACCCTGACGATAAAAGCTGATTACAGCATCCTCGGGTAAATCCTCGATAAGCTCAACCTTATAAGGCTCGCCGAGCTCACGCATAAATTCAATAGCCTCTGCCCTCGGCTTTGTAAATGTTTCAAGCTTAATATTTTCCTTGATAATCTTTTTCATTTCAGCTTCAAGAGCTTCAAGATCCTCCGGAGTAAAGCCGCCCTCCCTGTCAAAATCGTAATAGAAACCCTTGTCGATTGCAGGGCCGATTGCAAGCTTGGTTTCGGGGTAAAGTCTTTTAACCGCCTGCGCAAGCACATGGGAGCAGGTGTGTCTCACAACTTGGAGTTCCTCGTTTGTTTCGGCTACCGAGCCGTCACTGAATAATGCTTTCATAATTAAATTATCCTTTCTTCAAAAAATAAACCCTCGGGCAAATAATGCCCAAGGGTGACAAATGCACGGTTCCACCTTGCGTTTAACTCATTTCGGCTTTAACGGTGCCTTCCGTCGGTGCATTTCCTCACCGAAGCTCAGAAGCGGTTTTCGCAAAATTCCGCCGCAGGACTTCCCACCGAAATCGTCCCTCTCTTTGCCGACAAAATAAGCTACTGTCTTCCTCACAGCCATTAAGAATATTATAATACCTTTAATCCCGTTTGTCAATAGTTTTAGTCTGTTTTTATTCGGGAAGATTTGCAAATTCCTTTTTGTAAGCATACCTCATGAAGAAAATGCAAAGCGTAAACGAGAATATTTCCGCAATTGGGAATGCATACCATACAAGAAGAACATTTTCGGTAAGCTTTGCAATAATATACACCACCGGCAAAAGAACACAAAGCTGTCTTACCAAGGATACAAGCATACTGAGCACCGCATGTCCGCACGCCTGGAACACCGATGTCGAAACTACGCAGAATGCCGCCGCAGGATAGCTTATGCTTATTATTCGTAGTGCGTGCCTTCCTATAAGCATCATGTTATCCGACGCCTTGAATATTCCGAAAATTTCATCCGGGAATATCTGCAACACAAGCATACACGAAATCATAATGATTTCCGCATACAAAACGGCATATTTTATCGTGCTTGTAATTCTTTTGCGTTTTTTTGCTCCGAGGTTGTATGCTACAATCGGCACCATACCGTTATTAAGCCCGAAAAGCGGCATAAATGCAAAGCTCTGGAGCTTGAAGTATATTCCGAACACATTAATCGCATCGTCCTTCATAGAGCTGATGCCGGAGAAAATCTTGTTCATTCCGAAGGTCATAACAGAGCCTATCGAAGCCACCAGCATTGAAGGAACTCCGACGCTGTAAATCCTCTTGACCGTATCCGAGCAAATTCTAAAGTCCTTGAACGAAAGAGATATTTCCTTATTTTTCTTAACATTAAAAATAATTGCAAGAGTCATTGCAACCGCCTGACCGAAAACAGTCGCAACAGCGGCGCCTGCCGCTCCAAGCTCGGGAAAACCGAAATATCCGAAAATCAAAATCGGGTCAAAAATAATATTGATGATTGCCCCGACTCCTTGGGTTATCATAGTATAAAAAGTTTTGCCGGTAGACTGCAAAAGTCTCTCAAAGGTTACCTGACCGAAAATGGCAATCGAAAGCCCCGAGCATATGCCCATATACTGTTTTCCGAAATTAATTACCGCCGGATTTTCGCTTTGAAATCCGAAAAACACTCCTGCAATCGAAATTCCTATCACAGCAAACAAAATGCTTGCCAGCAGATTAAGCAATATTCCGTGAGTAGCCGCACGGTTTGCACCTTCAAAGTCCTTCTCTCCGAGCTTCCTTGAAAGGAGCGCATTTATACCCACGCCCGTTCCGACAGCAACCGAAATCATCAGATTTTGAAAAGGAAATGTCAGGTTTACCGCCGTCAATGCGTCAAGACTGTAGTGCGATATAAAAATACTGTCCACAACATTGTACAATGCCTGAACAAGCATCGAAAGCATCATGGGAAGCGAAATCGTTATAAGAAGCTTGTTTATGGGCATGGTGCCCATTTTGTTTTCTTTCTGCATTAATTTTCATCCTTTCGTAAGCGTACCCTTATATGATAACATAAATATATTTTTTTGTCTACACATTATTTTACAAAAATACAAAATAGAAAATGAGCATTAGCGAGAAAACAGTATGAAAATCGAAGAAAAACGAAGATAATATATTTATTATTAAATTTTTTCAAAAAAAGTGTTGACACGAGAAAAAAAGTGTATTATAATAAATAACGTTGATTTTAATGAACGGAGGAATTTCCATGAGTACTTATATGATTAAACCGGCTGATGTCAACAGAAAATGGTATATAATTGACGCAGCAGGTCGTCCTCTCGGCAGAGTTGCCGCTCAGGCTGCAACAATCCTCAGAGGAAAACACGAACCCACCTTCACACCTAATGTCGACTGCGGTGATCATGTCATCATCATCAATGCGGCAGAAACGGTTCTTACAGGCAAAAAGCTTGAGCAGAAGGTTTGGTACAGACACACAGGTCATGTTGGCGGACTTAAGGAAGTTAAGTACAACCATCTTATGGCTGAAAGACCTGAAAAGGCACTTGAGCTTGCTATATGGGGTATGCTTCCCCACAACACCATAGGCAGAAAGTCTATGACAAGATTGAGAATTTACAAGAATGCTGAACACAAGCATGAAGCTCAGCATCCTGTAATGTACGAGATATAAGGGAGGTTGAGAATTATGGCAGCAACATATTTTTACGGCACAGGAAGAAGAAAGAAATCTATCGCCAGAGTAAGACTTCTCCCCGGCAGCGGTAACATCACCGTAAACGGAAGAGATATTGACGATTATTTCGGACTTGAAACACTTAAGGTTATCGTAAGACAGCCTTTGACGCTCCTCTCTTTGGTAAATAAGTACGATGTTATCGTAAATGTTACAGGCGGCGGCTTCACAGGTCAGGCAGGCGCAATCCGCCACGGTATTTCAAGAGCACTTCTTGAAGTAAACGAAGAAGAGTACAGACCGCTTCTTAAAAAGGCAGGCTTCTTAACTCGTGACCCTCGTATGAAGGAAAGAAAGAAGTACGGCCTCAAAGCAGCTCGTCGTGCACCTCAGTTCTCAAAGAGATAATTATTTTATCGAAAAAATGGCTTGTTTACAGGGTTTTTGCCTTGTTGCAAGCCTTTTTTGATGTCCGTTTGATGTCCGAACGGTCAAAAAACATAAAAAATCAGCGGTTAAGGTGTAAAATCCTCAACCGCTTTTTGTTGCCAAAATTCAGAGAGAAGGTTTACTATGTCAGTATTCAGAATTGAGAAAAACAAAAAATATATCGTGAGGCTATTATACAATATTTCGCACAATCCGGAAAGGTTTTTACAAAAAAACGACCGCCAGAATGTAAAACACATTCTGACGGTTTTTGAATATTCCTACCATTTGTATTTATTGCCTGCCCCATAGGGCAGGAGTAATACCATTTATTAACCATTTTGTTCCTGCCATTGTTATTCTTTTAGACTAACAAAATAGATATGAGAGTGAACGGAGGATTTACAAAAATGGAAGAAAAATATTTATAAAAGAGGAAATGACGGAGTTTGAGGGCAATATATACTGCGCTAATTGTCTTGACGACTTAACAACGATTTGCGACTACTGCGGAGACAGAATCCGCCGTGACGAAGCTTAACCGTTTCCTCACCGGTAAGCGTATACGCAATCGTAGAGCCCACACTGCCTGTTCCGATAATTGAAATTTTGTTCATAATGCACCTTCTTTTCATAGTATTGTACATATATTGTTTTACAACAGTTCCAGATATTTTGCAGGTGTTTATTTTACATACCGATAATATATTTATCAATATACCTCTGCACGATTACAAAAACCTCCCCCGGCGGTTTCCGCCG
>CABUMF010000058.1 GCA_902492655.1 uncultured Eubacteriales bacterium
TTCCGTTTTTACATTGCTTACGGAAACGCCTCCGGTTATATTCCTTTCAATCGGAACTCCGTATCTTTCCAAAGACGAATAAATAATCCTTACGCTATAACCGGTGCCGCCCTTTCCGAGAGCATAGGGCGAGGCAAGCTCAACCGTGTGAAGCCCGGGCATTTCAAATGTTCCCGAGGCAACAAGCGTGTACTTTGCTTCATTGCTTTCATTTCCTGAAGTGCCCTTGCCTATGTAAACACTGTAACCGAGATTTCTCGACACCGTATAAGCGCCGACCGCCTTTAATATTTCACCATCGTAATTGCTCTTGAAATTAACTGTAGTCTTACTTGTTCCCGGTTCAAATGTAAACTGAGCGCCGGGCTCAAAATAATTATAGTTATAATTGATGCCGTAATCATCGCTTGTATTTATTCCCGTAACGCAAGCCGCGTCCCAGCCTGCATACAGGTCCTCATACGACATATACATATAATATCCCGTTTCGCTCTGAGAATTTTTGATTATAAACGCACCGTCATTTTCAGGGGTTTCTTTGAAATTTGACTTGGAATAGTTATCGTCCCAGCCGATAATAGAGATTGCATGATTTGAAATGCTGGTATCGCTTTTGTTAAAGTATGCGTGAGTGGTATAGTTATTGTAAGAGGAGTTCCAATACATACTGCCGAAGCTGCAGCCGTACTGCATTATATACTTTTTAACCTCGTTTATATGCGCCAACCTTTGTTCGGGCGTAACCTCGCCTACTTTTTGCGCAACGTTCGGAATAACGATAGTATCGCTAACATGGAAGCTTACAGGCTTTTTTGCGGTAACGGTTTCGTAGTCCCGAGCCGCTCCGCCGTAAACATAGGGGTCGTCCTCTTCCTTTACAAGACCTCTCCATGAAGAAGCATACGCCTCAAAAATTTTAAAGTTACCGCCGGAATTTACCGTCTTGTTATAGCCGTACGGATTGTCATTTTCATAGCTTGATGCATATTTAAGGTGCTGTTCCGAAAGATTGGTAAACTCGCCGAATTTTTCTTTTATGGCAGTTTCGGAAGCAAGGCAGGAAGCGAATGTCCAACAGGTATTGTCTGTATATTGTCCGACGCCGCTTTCAAAAATTCTGGAATCATCTCTCGCATCATACTTTTCCGGCAATGTGTCGGTTTCGCCTAAATCGGCAGGGGAAACAACAGAAATCAGGGAAGGAATATACTCAGATTCGGAGCTTTCAAAAGAAGCAATCTCCGTGTACTCGACAAATTCCGGATTAAGCTCGGTATCAATAGAATATTCTGCCGCAGAAACGAAGTACAGAGGCAGCTGTGAAATGATAAGAATCAAGCAAAAAATTCGTCTTTTCATAATATCCCCCCATAATAAATGATATAACTAATTATATCACTTTCTATAATATATGTCAAGAATTTGATTGACAAAATACATGAAATAGTATAGAATATACATATATTTTTAGAGCGTAGGTACTATGATGAAAAGACTGACTATTGGAATACTTGCCCATGTTGATTCCGGAAAAACAACGCTTTCGGAATCTATTCTTTATAAAACAGGAATAATCCGAAAGCTCGGCAGAGTTGACCGTGGCGATTCGTATATGGATACGGACGGAATTGAAAGAGAACGGGGAATAACCGTGTTTTCAAACAGTGCGGCGGTAATGCTTGAAAATACGGAGCTTACTTTGGTTGATACTCCGGGACATGTTGATTTTTCCCCGGAAACGGAAAGAACATTTTCAATTCTTGACTATGCCGTGCTTTTGGTATCAGGAACCGACGGGGTTCAAAGCCATACGGAAACCATATGGAAGCTGCTTGAGGACAGGCATATCCCGACATTTATTTTTGTCAACAAAATGGATATTTCCGAGCTTGGAAAAGATGCGGTTTTATCGGATATAAGATCAAAGCTTTCCGACAGATGCATCGACTTTGAAGACGAAAATTTGTTTGACGAGCTTGCACTTTGCGACGAGAATCTTTTTGAAGCATATGAAAAATCGGAGCTCGACGACGCACTTATTTCCGATTCTATACAAAAAAGACATATTTTCCCTTGCTACTTCGGTTCGGCACTGAAATCTGAGGGTGTGGACGAGTTTTTGTGCGGAATAGACAGGTTCGCACTAAGCCTTACCTATGGCAAAGATTTCGGTGCAAAGGTTTACAAAATCACTCGGGACGAGCGAGGAGAAAGGCTCACTCATATGAAAATTACCGGAGGAAAACTGACGGTAAAGGATGTAATTAGCGGCATTTCAAAAAGCGGAGAAGCGTGGAGCGAAAAGGTAAATCAAATCAGGGTATATTCCGGGTCAAAGTATAAAAGTGAGCCTTCTGCCGAAAGCGGAACTCTTTGTGCGGTAACAGGGCTTACCGAAACATATCCGGGGCTTGGGCTCGGTTGTGAGAAAAGCGATGCATCGGCTGTTTTGAAGCCGGTGCTTAACTATCGTGTAATTCTTCCTGACGGGTGCGATCCCGCATCGGCACTTGCAAAATTCAGGATTTTAGAACAGGAAGAACCTCAGCTTGACATATCGTGGAATACCAAAAAAAGTGAGATTTGCTTCAAAATAATGGGTGAAATACAGCTTGATGTGTTAAAACGCATTATTCGTGAGCGTTTTGATATGGAGGTCGATTTTTCTTACAGCAGCATTGCATATCTTGAAACGATAAACGGCGAGGCAGTGGGCGTGGGGCATTATGAGCCGCTGAGGCATTATGCCGAGGTAAGGCTGAAGCTCGAAGCACTCCCGAGAGGAAGCGGAATTGTTTTTTCTTCCGAATGCTCAGAAAACTCCCTTGCAAAGAATTGGCAGAGGCTGATCCTTACTCATCTTAACGAAAAACAGCATCTGGGCGTTCTTACGGGCTCTCCGATAACCGATATTAAGATTACTCTGACGGCAGGTCGTGCCCATTTAAAGCATACGGAGGGCGGAGATTTCAGACAGGCAACCTACCGTGCCGTACGGCAGGGACTCATGAGAGCCGAGAGTGTTCTTTTGGAGCCGTGGTATGACTTTAAGCTTAAAGTTCCGAATGATTGCGTAGGCCGTGCCATGACAGATATTACTAACATGGGAGGAAACTTCTTTCAGCCGGAAGCGGGAGGGGATTTCTCCGTAATTTCAGGGAATGCTCCCGTTTCGGAAATGAGAAATTATCACACAGAAGTTATTGCGTACTCAAAGGGGCTCGGAAAGCTTTCCCTTCTTCCCGGAGGTTACAAGGAGTGCAAAAACTCCGAGAAAGTCATAGAGAGCATCGGATATGACGCCGAAGCGGATCTTGAAAACACTCCCGATTCCGTCTTTTGTTCCCACGGTGCAGGCTTTACGGTAAAGTGGGATGAGGTTGAAAGCTACTGCCATACAGAGGCGGAACGCGACAAGCAGACAGACTTTGAAGAAAGAGTTAAGCGTTATGTTGCCCATGCGGCGAGCGATTCCGAGCTTATGAAGATATTCGAGATGACCTACGGCAGCATATCAAAGCCTGTTCATACTGCGATGAAAACAGTCAAAACGCCCGAAAAAGCATATCGTTCGCCTGTTAAAAAGCTGAGCGGCAAGGAGTATCTTCTTATCGACGGTTACAACATAATTTTTGCGTGGGAGGAGCTTAAAAGGCTTTCCGAGAAAAGTCTTGACCTCGCCCGAAACACCCTTATTAACAAGCTTTGCAACTACAGAGGTTTTTGCGATTTTGAAATTATTCTGGTTTTTGACGCTTATAAGGTTAAGCACAACCACGGAGAGGTGGAGCATATTCACAACATTGATGTTGTTTACACAAAAGAAGCCGAAACGGCGGATATGTATATAGAAAAGGTAAGTCACGAGCTAAGCAAAAATCATAAGGTCAGGGTTGCAACCTCAGACGGGCTTGAGCAAATAATCATTATCGGAAACGGTGCGGTGAGGATAACCGCCGATGATTTTATTAAGGAAATCGAAACTGCGGAAAACAAAATCCGGGAATACCTCGAAAATGAGCTGAATAAATAAGAAGTGCGGAAAACTTTTCGGTTTTCCGCACGCTTTTTTATGCGATAATGCTTAGGGTATCTCCGGCGCATAATTTGCATTTTATGCCTATTCCGTTTTCTTCGGCATAAAACGGAATTTCAGTATCTCCGAGCTTTACGCTCTTTATGTTTTTAAGATTTACCGTAAAGTGTTCAAGCTCTGTCTCACCGAAATCCACCGTAAATTCCCATTTGTGTTCATCCATGCTCACGCTTCCCCATGCTCCGTCCGCCGACCAGAAATATTCGCCGTTTTTAATAGGGCTAAAACCGAGCGATTTGTTGGGCATATCGAACTTAAAGCCGCTGTATATGAGTAGAAAGGAATAAGACGCCATTGCACGGACATAGCTTGCTCCGCATTCAAGCTCCGAGAAGGGATTCCTTCTTTTTCCGTCATATCTTTTCCGGATTTCCTCAACTATCTCGACAGCCTCTTTTTCCATTCCGCATTGAAGCATATTTGCGGCAAAGGCATATTCAAAACCGCTCATGCACTCCTCGGAATACGGAATTGGGATTGCAGGCTTTCTTACGCCCTCCGGCCAGCTGCATATGATTACGCCCTTTTCATCGTTGCACGCAAACACACGGCACGGATTTAAAAGGTCATGCATATTGCAAAAATTGTACTTATAAATTGCTTCAAGAGCGGATTTTCGATGTTCTTTGTTAAAGGAATTCGGCAACCCGACAAGATCGGCGTGCCAGTCCGACAAAACCTGATCTATCTCACAGCCGTTTTCTATCTGATATTTTGACTGCTTTATGGAATCGTCCCAATAATAATCCATATCCTTAATTTCTGCATGGAAAATGAAGTTCTCATTTCCTTCATTATCGGCAAATTTTTCAATTATTTCTTTATCCTCAATATCAGTAAGCTGAACATAATACTCACCGTTAAATGTTTTTTCATCAATAAACCTTCTGCCGTTTTCCGCAGTTTTTCTGTAAAGCTCCGCCGTTTCACGCTCACCCATAAAATCAGCCATTTCCGCAGCTGCAGATAAAGCGGCAATATACATTCCCGTAAGCCATGCGTGAACGCCGAAAAGCTCAACATCCAGCGTGTGATGCTGTCTTCCGCTTATAACTCCGCTCATCTCAATGTCCCACATATCGTGGTTTTCGCTGTTCCAGGCATAAGAAAGACAATTCTTTATACTCTGCCAGTTTTTCCTCAGCCACTCATCATCGCCCGAAAGCTTCCATTCACGAAACGCCTTTATTACAAACCCCATCTGTCCGTCAACGCACGCCCTGCCGGAATTTCTCTGACCGAGAGTTATCGGCATTCTGAATGTCATTTTCCCGTTTTCTGCAAGGCAGGATTTGATTTCGTTCGTCCTCAATCCCCTCTCAAGCTTCGGGAACAAAAACGCCATGGCATAGGCATAATTGTAAACATGCTGACAAGAGCCTTCACAGCTGCCGGTATATCTGTTCACGCCTTCCCAACCCCAGAAGCTTCCGTCCTCAAGCCTTAGGCAGGTTGAGGATTTGAGTATGGCAAGATTATCCGTTATTGCAGATAAAACAGACTCCGGCAAGGAGGATGAATGAAGCCTTTCGGCAAACTTCTTTGTATCGGAATAAAGCCGCTGCCAATTATCAAAGCAATACCTCGAAACCGATTCCGAATTTTCAAACAGTACCGAATAATAATTTTTATAGTTGACTTCTCCGTTATACATCCAGTAGCACTTTGCATTCGGAACATACCATGTAATCAAAAACTTAAGAGTCTTGCTTTCCCCCGGCATAAGGGTAACTCTTGCCGCAAGTGTTGCGGTGTCCCGTTTGCCGTCATCTAAAGGTGTATCATACACTCGGTTTTTAAGCTCCCCGGGCGAAAGAAGATCGTTTTTAAACATCGTAGCTCCGTCAAACCAACGGCCTCGATACCAAAAATCCGTATGACTTACGCTCTTCTCATCCGTTGCAATCGTAATATTGCCGTATTTAACGGAGGCTTTGTCATCGGTCGAGCTACAAAGGGTAATGAATTTTATGTCCCCGTTTTCGCCGAAACGGTTGAGCCCTCTGTCATCGAGCATATTGGTCATATTCTGCAAAACCGTATATGTAAGCGTATCGTCAGATGTGTTCTTAATGGTTATGTTAAAAAATGCCGCAGGAATACTGCTGTCCCGGTCATTCGAGGGAATAAACGGATTAAACGCTTCTATTTCCGCACTTCCCGGAAAAACAGAATCCGAAAGCTTTATCCTTGCAAAGGGAAACTCCGAAATAAACACCGCATCATCAAAATGACGAAATCCTGCAAAGAAATCGCATCCCTGACCGTAAGTACCCCGAATAGTCCCTATCAAATCCTTGGTGCGATCTGCACAAAGAAGTCTGCAATCAACGGTTTTTCCGTCCTTCTCCGCTCTTACGGCAAAGCCCGAAAATCCGCAGTTTTCCTCGCGGCAGGGATGATTATTGATTTCAGGGTCAACAAGCATTCCGCATCCTGCCAGGGATATGCTCCCCGAACCGATTCCGCCGAGGGGAAAAGAAATATTGTTTAGGTAATCGTTTTTGTATTCTCTCATTTTGAACTCCTCCTTATTTACAAGGGGCGCAAAAACCCCTGATTCAAAGCAAAAAGCGGCTGTGGCAAAATTTATTTTGCCACAAACCGCATACTGTATTATTTATTTTTAAGAGCCTCGTGAATGGCTGCCGCCGCCTTTTTGCCGGCACCCATTGCCAAAATTACCGTTGCCGCACCCGTTACAACATCTCCTCCTGCATAAACAAACTCTTTGGAGGTTGCTCCGTCATCATCGGCAACAATACAGCCTTTTTTGTTGGTTTCAAGACCTTTTGTTGTGTTTTTAATCAACGGATTCGGCGTCTGCCCGATAGCAATAATCGCCGTATCAATGTCAAGTATATGTTCACTGCCTTCAATCGGAACAGGTCTTCTTCTGCCGGATGCATCAGGCTCGCCAAGCTCCATATTGATAATTTTTACGCCCGTAAGCCATCCCTTCTCATCACCGATAAATTCGGTGGGGTTTTGAAGAAGCTTAAACTCAATTCCTTCCTCTTCGGCGTGCATAACCTCTTCCGCCCTTGCAGGAAGCTCCTCTCTGCCTCGTCTGTAAACGATATAAACATTCTCCGCACCCAGTCTTTTTGCGCACCTTGCGGCATCCATAGCAACATTTCCGCCACCGAAAACAGCAGCATTTTTCCCTATGAACACAGGGGTATCGTAATCGGGGAATTTATACCCCTTCATAAGATTAATTCTTGTCAAAAACTCATTTGCGGAATAGACTCCGTTGAGAGTTTCTCCCTTCAGCCCCATAAACGAAGGAAGCCCTGCTCCCGAGCCGATATAAACCGCATCAAATCCGAACTCATCAAAAAGCTCGTCCACGGTAATGGTTTTACCGATAATTACATTGGTTTTAATCTCAACGCCCATTTCCTTCAGCTTGCCGATTTCCTTCTGCACGATTTCTTTGGGAAGTCTGAACTGAGGAATACCGTACATCAAAACTCCGCCGGGGGTGTGGAATGCTTCATAAACCGTTACCTTATACCCAAGCTTAGCCAAATCTCCAGCTGCGGTGAGACCCGAAGGACCTGAACCCACAACCGCAACGGATTTACCGTTGGGCTTCGGAATTTCAATTTCGTCCTTGCCGTTTTCCATATGATAATCGGCAACAAACCTTTCAAGTCTGCCGATTCCGACAGGCTCGCCCTTAATTCCCCTCACGCATCTTGCTTCGCACTGCTTTTCCTGAGGGCACACTCTGCCGCAAACCGCAGGAAGTGCGTTTGTTTCAGTAACCTTAAAATAAGCGTCTTCAAACTTTTGTTCCTTTATTAAGGTCAAAAATTCGGGAATTTTTACCGAAACGGGGCATCCCTCCATACACGGACGGTTTTTGCAATTAAGGCATCTTTCCGCCTCGTCTACCGCCATTTGTACCGTATATCCGGTTGTAACCTCAAGAAAATTCTTATTTCTTACATCTGCCGGCTGCTCTGGCATAGGATTTTTAACATTTGACATATTAGGCATTATTAGACCTCCCGATTCTGCACTTTCCTTCTTCACATGCGGTTTTTTCATGAGTTTTGAACATATTCTGGCGATTAAGCGCAGCCTGCCAATCAATTTTATGCCCGTCAAAATCGGGGCCGTCAACGCACGCAAACTTCGTTTCGCCGTCAACAATTACTCTGCATCCTCCGCACATACCCGTACCGTCAATCATAATGGGATTCATTGATACAACGGTAGGAATATCGTACTGCTTTGTAAGATTGCAAACCGCCCTCATCATAACCAAAGGCCCGATTGCTATAACCTTATCGAACTTCTCGCCTGCTTCGATTTGTTCCTTAAGTCTGTCGGTTACGAAGCCCTGAAGACCGTTAGAGCCGTCATCGGTTGTAATTATAAGCTTGTTTGAAACAGCCTTAAGCTCGTCCTCCAAAATAATAAGCTCTTTATTTCTGAATCCGGTTATTACAGTAACATCAGCACCGAGAGAATGAAGCTTTTTTGCCTGCGGATATGCTATCGCAGTACCGAGGCCGCCCCCTATTACGGCAACCTTCTTGATGCCTTCAAGCTCTGTGGGAATTCCGAGAGGACCGGCAAAATCCGAAAGACTCTCTCCTTCTTCCATCTTAAGCATATCCTGAGTTGTTTTACCCACAACCTGGACAATTATTGTTACAGTTCCCTTTTCGCGGTCAAAATCCGCAATCGTAAACGGAACTCTTTCACCGTATTCGTTGGTTCTCAGAATAATAAACTGACCGGGTTCTGCCTTTCTTGCAACAAGAGGGGCCTCAACCTCCATCATAAATATCTGAGGATTCAAAATCTTCTTGGTTAAAATTTTATAAGCCAAGCTTCACATCTCCTTACAATAAATCTTATAATAATATAATACGCCAATTATGCCTATTTGTCAAGTTAGAAATTTGCGGAAAATGTCATTTTTTTCGTTTAGTTGAACGCAAAAACTGTAGACAAAATCACGAAACGGGATATGGCTACAGTGACAAAAAATCATTTTCAGTGTGTATTTTTGGACGAATCTTGCTTTGCAATCTTCCTGTTTCGTCGACCCAAGCGCTTTTGCGCTTCGGTACCCGACTTCAACGCAAAAGTCTGAAAAAATTGCCACAGGCAACTTTTTCTTACGCCTTTTGCCCTCTTAGGGTTCAAGTCCCTTTCATTTAACAAAAAAATACACACGGCCGTTGCCATGTGTATTTTTTATGCAGAAGGCGGGACGAATCTTGCTCCGCAATCTTCCTGTTTCGTCGACCCAAGCGCTTTGCGCTTCGGTACCCGACTTCAACGCAAAAGCCTGAAAAAATTGCCACAGGCAACTTTTTCTTACGCCTTTTGCCCTCTTAGGGTTCAAGTCCCTTCGATTTAACAAAAAAATACACACGGCCGTTGCCGTGTGTATTTTTTATGCAGAAGGCGGGACTTGAACCCGCACGACCGTGGGCCACTACCCCCTCAAGATAGCGTGTCTGCCAATTCCACCACTCCTGCAAGAACGATAACTATTATACACTATAAAACCGTATTTGTCAAGCTTTTTTTACATTATATAAAACAAAATGCAAAAAAAGTGCAAGATGCTGCCGAAAACAACAAATACATGGAATACAGAATGAATGAATTTATGCTTCTTTCCTACCCCATACAGGATCGCACCGATTGTATAACAGATACCGCCCGTAATCAAGAAAACAAGCCCTCCGATACCGCACGCTGCAAACATAGGTTTAAGTGCCGTTACTATGCACCATCCCATAGCAAGATAGCATATCATCGAAAACCGTTTAAAGCTTTTAAGATCAATGGCATTAAGTGTAATCCCGACTATCGCCGCAGCCCATACAATCCCGAACATACTCCATCCGAGCTCTGCGTTATACTCTCTTAGGGTTACAAGAGTTATAGGTGTATATGTCCCGGCAATAAGAAGAAAAATTGAGCAATGGTCAATTATCTGAAAAACCTTTTTTGCCATAGTTTTTGGGCTTAAGCCATGATATATGCTTGACATGGTATAAAGAAGAATCAGTGTAAATCCGTATATTGAACCGCTGATAATTCCGAAAACATTTTTATGAGCTACCGCCATGCAAACACAAAGCGGAACTACTGCAATTCCGAGAGCGCCGCCGACAATATGCGAAACCATATTAAAGACTTCTTCGCCCTTAGAATAAGTCGGAAGCTTTCTGTCCGAAAGCTTTGTTCTGAACATAAGAATCACCCTAATCAAATTACTAATTGCAGTATAGCACAATCGTTTGAATTTGTCAATATATAAAATCTTAACGGCACATCATATCTTGTAGGTTTGTCAATGATGTGTTACAAAATATTTAAAAAATTTCACCATTGTTAAGAAAAGACTCGATGTAATCAGCAGGAGCTTTCCAATTAAGCGGGCGCATAGG
>CABUMF010000059.1 GCA_902492655.1 uncultured Eubacteriales bacterium
TGGTACGCGAGCTGGGTTCAGAACGTCGTGAGACAGTTCGGTCCCTATCTGTCGCGGGCGCAGGAGATTTGAAGAGAGCTGTCCTTAGTACGAGAGGACCGGGATGGACGCACCGCTGGTGAATCGGTTGTCATGCCAATGGCACGGCCGGGTAGCTAAGTGCGGAAGGGATAAACGCTGAAAGCATCTAAGCGTGAAGCCCCCTCTGAGATAAGATCTCCCATACCGAAAAGGTAGTAAGGTCACACGTAGACTATGTGTTAGATAGGACGCAGGTGGAAGTGCAGTAATGCATGTAGCTGAGCGTTACTAATAGACCGAGGGCTTGTCCAAAAGGTGTCTTTTAAATAAGGGAGGTATTGTTTAGTTTTGAGTGTGCGAGTAGCACACAGAAAAGAGGAATAAATCCGGTGGCGATAGCACAGAGGTCACACCCGTACCCATTCCGAACACGGTAGTTAAGCTCTGTCACGCTGATGATACTTGGCTGGTGACGGCCCGGGAAAGTAAGTAGCTGCCGGATCTGTTCTTTTTTTGTGCAGTTTTTAGGGCGGTTAACCGCTCTTTTTTGTTTTTAAACTTGTATTTGGTTTACCATTATGTTATAATGTTATTGAAATTATTAAAATACCGAGCAAATTAAAAAATGAGGAGAAATGATTATGAAAAAAATTACACTTGGAAAATCTGACCTTCAGCTTCCGAATATAGCTGTCGGATGTATGAGGCTCACCTCTCTTGACAAAAAAGGTGCGGCGGATTTTATAAACAACGCTCTTGAAAAGGGTGCAAACTTCTTCGATCATGCCGATATTTACGGTGGCGGCGAGTGCGAAAAGTTTTTTTCGGAAGCAATTGATATGAAGCCTTCCATTCGAGAGAAAATGATTATCCAGACGAAATGCGGTATTGTTCCCGGGAAGATGTTTGATTTTTCAAAGGAACATATTTTGGAATCCGTTGATGGGAGTCTTAAAAGATTAAAAACCGATTACATTGACATTTTGCTTCTTCACAGACCCGACACACTTATGGAACCCGAGGAGATTGCAGAAGCCTTTGATATACTAAAAACCACCGGAAAAGTGCGCAATTTCGGTGTTTCAAATCAGAATCCTTATCAAATTCAGCTTTTAAGCAAGTACATAAATCAGCCTGTTTTGGTAAATCAGCTTCAGTTGAGCGCTGCCTATACTCCTATGTTTGACGCCGGCTTTAATGTTAACACAATGTTTGACGCCGGTGTTAACAGAGACGGAGGAGTGCTTGAATTTTGCAGGCTGAACGATATAACCGTCCAGGCATGGTCGCCTTTCCAGCACGGTTTCTTTAAAGGTTGCTTTATCGACAGCGAAAAGTATCCCGAGCTCAACAAAAAGCTTGCTGAAATCGGCGAAAAGTACGGTATTACAAAAACGGGCATGGCATTGGCATGGATTTTGCGTCATCCCGCAAAAATTCAGCCAGTTACGGGTACCACTAATATGGGCAGACTTAATGAGTGCATTGCCGCATCTGAGGTTTATATCACGAGAGAAGAATGGTATGAAATTTATCTTTCTGCCGGAAATATACTTCCGTAACAAATTCGGCAAAGTATTATAATATACTATCTTTACCGCTTGTATTTTTGTGCAAGCGGTATATTTTTTAAAAATATTGCAAAATCTATTGACATTTTTGAAAATATATGTTTTAATAATTATTGTTTAGTATTATAAAACCTTTAGGTAAAGTTAACTAAAACCCGCACTTGTGTTAATTCCGAGTTTATTTAGATATTTAGCGGAATTTTGAGTGTGTATAATATATCAGCATAATTTTGAAAATCGGGTTTGGCAAAAATAAATTTTTAGTTAATGAGAAGAGGTGTTTCGCAGTGATTAAGATTGGTGAAAAGCTTAGAAATCTAAGGCTTAGGAACAATCTGACACAGGCGGAGCTTGCGGACAGATGTGAATTGTCAAAGGGCTTTATTTCACAGCTTGAATCGGATCAGACATCGCCTTCGCTTTCTACATTGGAGGATATTTTGCTCAGTCTCGGCACTAATTTCCGCGACTTTTTCAACGAAGCCTCCGAAAAGATTGTGTACGGCGAGCAGGATGTATGCGTCAAGGAATTTGACGGATATACGGTTGATTGGTTGGTTACGGATTCCCAGAAAAACGATATGGAGCCGATTATGGTGGAGCTCGAATCGGGCGCAGAAACTACCGAGGATAATCCTCATTCGGGAGAGGAATTCGGGTATGTGATTTCCGGGAATATTGTCCTTTTGCTCGGTGAACGGAAGTTCAGGGTGAAAAAGGGCGAGAGCTTTTATTTTAAGGCATCGAAGCCTCATAAAATTATGAATCCGGGAAAACTTACCGCAAAGGTTATTTGGATTACCACACCCCCTAATTTTTAAAAAAGAAGAGCCTATCTCCCGAACAGGGAGGATAAGGGAACATAAAGTCTTTTGACGAAGCCCTGCATGGCAGGGGAGAGGCGAAAGCGATTTGTGACCTTATACGACCGACCGAGAGGGAGTGGAGGCTTGACAGGAAAAAAGAGCCTATCTCAGATCCGTGAGGATAAGGGAACATAAAGTCATAATCCGAAAAAGGAGTTTACCTATGAAAAAAACCAAAGCTGTATATGTGCCTTTTATAATATGGCTGTTAATATTTGTGCTGATTCCTCTCGGGTTGGTTATTTATTACAGCTTGACCGGACGCAACGGAGAATTTACTTTAGGAAACTTCAAAAAGCTTGCGGACCCCGTTTATGTCAGTTATTTACTGCGTTCATTAAGGCTTGCGGTTATTGCAACACTGATTTGTCTTTTAGTGGGGTATCCTACGGCATATGTACTTGCTTCGGGCGTTTTGAAGAACAAGGTAATTTGGCTTGTACTTGCCATTGCACCCATGTGGATGAATTTTCTTTTGCGAACATATGCCTGGCAGGTTATACTTGAAGATTCGGGCATCGTCAATACACTGCTTGAAAGCTTGGGATTTGAAAGGCTTCATCTCATCAATACTGAGGGGGCGGTGCTTTTCGGCATGGTGTATGACCTTTTGCCGTTTATGATTTTTCCCATATTCAATTCTCTGGCAAAAATTCCAAAGAATATGCTTGAGGCATCGGCGGATCTTGGCGCAGGCTGGTTTACGACCTTCAGAAGGATAATTCTTCCCTTAAGCGTACCTGGAATTATTTCGGGCATAACAATGGTTTTTGTACCAGGTGTAACCACTTTTGTTGTATCGCAGTATCTGGGTGGAGGAATGTGCAACCTTATAGGTGATGTAATCGAGAGCCTGTTCAGCGGAACCTCGGGCGATTGGCACTTGGGTTCTGCACTGTCGGTTGTGGTTATGGCGGTTATACTTTTGTGTATGGGATTTGTGAACCGTGCGTCCGATGACGAGGAAGGCGGTGTTATGACGCTGTGAAAAAGGCGATTTCAAGGATATGGCTGTTTTTGATATTGATTTTCCTGTATGCGCCCATAATAGTGCTGATAATTTATTCCTTTAACAGCTCAAAAACAACGGGGCATTGGACTGGGTTTTCACTTAACTGGTACCGTCAGCTTGCTCGTGACCGAAATATAATGAACGCATTGGTTACAACCGTTGAGGTGGCTGTGCTTGCCTCGTTTATTTCAACAATTATCGGAACGATTGCCGCCGTGGCTCTTCATGGCTCGGGTGCCTTTTCAAAGCGTTTTTTGCTGGGTACGGCTTATCTTCCTATGCTGAACCCCGATATTGTAACCGGTGTTTCGCTCATGATTTTGTTCGGAAGCATAGGTCTTAGCCTCGGCTTTGGAACTATGATGCTTTCACATATATCTTTTTGCGTGCCGTATGTAATTCTTTCGGTTCTGCCGAAGCTTTACGGAATTAATCAAAGCACGTTTGAGGCGGCGCTGGATCTTGGCTCGAGCAGATTTAACGCTTATCGCAAGGTTGTTCTGCCCGAGATTTTCCCCGGTATTATTTCGGGCTTTGCAATTTCGATGACGCTGTCGATTGATGATTTTATGATCAGTTATTTTAATACCGGCGGAGGCGTTAAAAACCTCTCTATTCTTATTTACGGCAGTACAAGAACGGGCGTAAAGCCTGTGTATAACGCACTTTCTGCCATTATGTTTCTTGCGGTTCTGATCGTGCTTGTTATCATCAATGTAAGAAAGCTTAAGGCGAGCGGCGAGGAGTAACCGAATGAAGTGGATAGGTACTGATAAAAAGACATTCGGCGAGTGGTTTGCACTGCGCGGAGATTTTGAATTTGATGGCAGTAATGCGGTTATCAGGACATCGGCAGCGGCGGAATATGCCGTATTTATAAACGGCAAACGAATTTTCTGCGGTCTTGTGAAAGCATTTGATTTTCACAGGTACTATGATGAAACCGAAATTACGGACTATCTTATTCCCGGGAAAAATATAATATGTATACTTTCTCTCGGCGGAGAAGCCGCAGCGGAGGTTGTTTGCAGCGGAAAAACGGTCTTTGAAACCGATGAATCATGGAAAATAGAAAGCTGCGCTGCGATTGAGCCTAAAACCGCACAGCTGTGCGCTCCGCTGGAGCCGCAAAAGCGGTTTGAAGAGCATTATGACGCATCAAAAAACAATGACATTACAAGCCCGAAGTTTGACTATTCCGGAGCTGATTACGCAAAAGTTCTTTTTGAAGCCGCAGCGACCGAGAATTTCGGAGGAAAACCTTCCGGAAATACGGTTTATGCAAAAGAAACAGTTTCGGTGTTGGGTGCGAGGCTGCCGAAGGGGTTCGGGTTTCGCCTTTTTAACAATGAGCGGAAAGAAAACCCTGTCAGCAAGATGTGCATGGAGGTTTACGGGATTTCGGTTACGGCGGAACATGATTTCACGGCAAAGGTGAAATGCATGGAAGCAAGCTTCTTTGTTAACGGGAGCATGGTTTCCGATACGATCAGCTTTAATAAAGGCGAGAACTTTATACTGGCTGTAAATTCCGGGTATGCGCCCGAAATGTTTATATACGGAGCCGGACTTAATATTTCCGATTGCGCAGTACAGTCTTTTGAAACAAGCAAAAAATGCTTCGCATGGACTTATCCTTATTCTCCTTTCGAGGGTACGGATACGGAAAGAAAAATTTCCGAGATAAAATGTGCCGTCAGCTTTTCGGAGTTTATGAAAATCGCAGAATCCCCGGGTTCTGCAGAAATAAGACCGATAAGCGCAAGATTTTGCGCCCGTCTTACAGAATTTAACAATATTGACGGAGGCTATTCATTGCCGGAGCTGAATTTGCCGGTGAAAGGTTTATCGGGCGCAACGGTGTGCGGTGCGCAGAATATGCTGTTTCAAAATGAAGCACGCACATCTGTTTCGGGCGGCGTAAATTTTGTTCTTGATTTCAGGACCGAAGTTTTCGGATTTGTTACGCTTTCTTTAAAAGGAGAAAAGGGTGCGAAGCTTATTTTTGAGCCGTTTGAACTTGTTGGAAAGAACGGTGCCGACCTTCACGGCAGGGCAAGTTTTTCATATACATGCGGCGGAAATATTGAAAACTACACCTCTTTTTATGCAAGAGGATTCAGATTTCTTTCCGTCACAGTGCTGGGCGGTGTGTCGATTAAATTCATCGGCGTTCAAGAGGCGCGCAGTGCCTCGGGCGGCGGATATTTTCGCTGTGATGATGAAGCTGTTAACGAAATTTACGATATGTCGGTTCGTACCGCAAAGCTTTGCATGGCGGACACTTATATTGATTGCCCGGGGTACGAACAGGTATATTGGTTCGGCGATGCGAAGGTCACCCAGGAGGTTAATCTTTCAAATTTCGGGTGCTATGAATATGATTTCAGATGTCTTGAATTTATCGGTCAGAGCATTACGGATGAATATGTAAAGTGTTACAAAAAAGGCGACAAACGGTTTTTAAACGGAGAGTTCCTTACAATCCCGGCGCTTGGGACATACTGCGACGGCGGTCTGCCGGAATGGTCGCTTTGGTATGTTGCATCGGTGTATGATTATTATATGTACAGCGGCAGGGATGACAGGCTTGAGGAACTTATGCCGTATGTTGAAAAGCTGCTTGAAAACTGCAAAAATATGATGAGCGGCAGAGGTCTTTATTCGCAAAACGGTGCGTGGCATCTGATAGAGTGGGCGTCAAATGACTTGCTTCCTTGCGGTGAAGTAACCGTATGCAGCTGCTATCTGTATCATGCGCTTTTGTGCGCGGAAAAGCTTGAAAAAGCCGTCGGCGGAGCGCTTGCTGCGGAATATGCGCTTCGTGCGGAAAACCTTAAATCGGCGATAAACAAGTATTGCTTTGACGAAAAACTCGGCGGTTTTGTTGATACCGTCCGCGATGAATACGGGTATGGGATTTATTGCGACTTTTTTGAAGCCAACGGTCTTGAAACGGTGCCTTTTGAAAAATTCAAAAAGTATACCCGAGTAAGCGAACAGACAAACGCAGCAGCGATTTTCTGCGGCGCCGTAGATGAAAAGCATATCAAAGCCGCATATGATGCCGTGTCGGAAATTAAAAATCCCGATTATGTGATAAAAAGCGGAACTCCGCTGAACAAATTCAGAAATCCCGAGGATGAAAGCGTACATGTCCAAATCGGTTCTCCGTTTTATCTCTATTTCACATTCGGTGCGATGATGAAAATGGGCGACCATGCCGCCGCACTTGATTGCATGAAGCGGTTTTACGGTATTATATCCGAAAATGGATACGACACATGCTTTGAAAGCTTCGGCGCTCCGGACGGGATTAATCTTACCCGCAGTATATGTCACGGCTGGGGAGCATCTCCGGCGGTGTATCTGATAACGGAGATTGCCGGTGTGAAGCCGCTTGACCCCGGTTTCAGGCGTGTTCTGTTTGAACCGCATACGGGATTTCTCAAAAAGCTTAAGGCTCATATACCGACGCCCCTCGGCACGGTGTTTGTAAATATAGATGAAGAAAAAGGAATTAAAGAAATAACCTGCCCCGGCGGCATGGAAACAGTCAGGAGCTGAAAATAATGAAGAAAATTTTATTGTTTGTCATTGCGGCGGTGATTGCCGTATCAACCCTCACGGCATGTGAAAGCAAGCCTGTTTTCACGATTTACAACTGGGAACAGTATATTGACGAAAGCGTTGTGGAGGAGTTCAGGAAGCTTCATCCTGAGGTCGATGTAGTTTATGAAACATTCTCAACAAACGAGGATATGTACACAAAGCTCAAAAACGGCGGTGGGGATTACGATGTTATTTTTCCGTCCGAATATGTTCTTAAAAAGCTCATTGATGAAGGCGAGCTCGCAGAGCTTAATTATGACAACATCCCGAATTTGAAGTATATAGCGGAGCAATGCAAGGGGCAGGATTACGATCCTGAGGGAAAATATACTGTTCCTTATATGTGGGGCACGCTCGGTATAATTTACGATAAAACCAAAGTGAAGGAAGACGAAATTACCTGGGATGTTCTTTTCGGAGATAAGTATAAGGTTATTATGATGAAATCCATAAGAGATGCGTTTGCGGCTGCGCTTGCATCCAACGGCTGTTCGATAAATTCCACGAATGAAGAGGAGGTCGTTGCCGCAAGGGAAAAGCTTTCAAAGCAGATGAAGCAGGATAATTTTTACGGCTACGGCTTTGACGATATTGACGATAAAATGATAAGAGGAGAGGCAGATGCGGCTCTTATCTATTCGGGTGATGCGGTTGTTGCCATGAATGAGAATGAAAACCTTGCGTATGCTGTTCCCAAAGAGGGAAGCAACAAGTGGTTTGACGCAATGGCAATACCGAAATCAAGCAAGAACAAAGAGCTTGCGGAGGAATTTATCAATCTTATGTGCGACACCAAGTATGCAAAGCTTAACGCCGAAGAGATTGGGTATTATTCAGCTCAGGCAGAGGCGGCAGAGCTTATCGCAGAGGAGACAGGGATTGAGTATCCGAAGGTTGAAGAGCTTAAAAACTGCGAAATATTCGATACCTTCGACGATGAAACACTTGAGCTCTATAACAGAGAATGGACAAAGCTGTTTGCATAAAAAAGTGCGATGCGGCCTTATGACATATAAATTTTGTCATAGGGCCTTGCGGCTTTATTAAAACATCGGTTACAAAACACTCGTGATTAAAATTTGGGAGGGCAACATGGCTGACTTTGGAGCGATAGAGCTTAAGAACATAAAAAAGTCATATGACGATGATGTGATACTGGAAAACTTCAACCTGAAAATCAATAAGGGTGAGTTTGTGACATTGCTTGGCCCTTCAGGCTGCGGCAAAACAACAACGCTTCGCCTGATAGGCGGGTTTGAAACGCCCGATGAGGGAGATATTTTGTTTGACGGAAAGCGCATTAACGATGTTCCGCCGAATAAGAGACCGCTTAATACGGTGTTTCAGAAGTATTCGCTTTTTACTAATATGAATATATTTGAGAATGTGGCATTCGGGCTTAAAATCAAAAAGCTGGATAAGAAAACTATTTCGGAAAAGGTCACATCGGCACTTTCCATGGTAAACCTTGCGGGCTTTGAAAAAAGAATGCCCGACTCTTTGAGCGGAGGTCAGCAGCAAAGGGTTGCCATCGCAAGGGCGATTGTCAATGAGCCGGAGGTTTTACTGTTCGACGAACCCTTGGGTGCGCTCGATCTAAAACTTCGCCAGGAAATGCAGCTTGAGCTGAAAAAGCTTCAGAAATCTCTCGGAATCACCTTTGTCTATGTTACGCACGATCAGGAAGAGGCTCTCACAATGTCGGACTCCATTGTTGTTATGAGCAACGGAAAAATTCATCAATACGGCACGCCGATTGATATATATAACGAGCCGGTAAATCGCTTTGTGGCGCGTTTTATCGGGGAAAGCAATATTTATGACGGCGTGATGAATAAGGATTTTGAGGTCAGCTTCCTCGGAAAAACATTCGAGTGCGTTGATAAGGGCTTTGAAATTCTTGAGGATATTGATGTTGTTATCCGCCCCGAGGATGTCAAAATATCCGAAGCCGGCGCGGGTGCAAGGGATGCGGTCGTAACATCGGTCATTTTCAAAGGAGTTCATTACGAAATGGAGCTTGACGGCGGAGATTTCAAAATGCTTGTGCACAACACCCTGTCATACCCCGAGGGTAAGATTGTTTCTGTTAATTTCTTGCCTGATGATATACATATTATGAAAAAAGGAAATGTTAACGGTTGACAATTCTCTTTATGTTTGGTATAATTAAAACAGAAAAGGGGCTGTTTTTATGAAAAAACTTATTTTGCCTGTTATTATGATGATGCTCGTGCTGTGTTCGTGCGGCGGCGAGTCGACTCCTCCGAAGCTTGAGGTTGCGGAGAATATTTATCAGGCTCAAAACGAAAAATTCAATATAAATAAATTTTGCAATGCCACAAGTGACAGCGGTTCTGCGGTTACGATAAAGTATGAGGGCAAAGTTAATGTAAACGAGCTCGGCGATTATCCTATTACCGTAATTGCAGAGGATGAGGACGGAAATAAAACCGTTGCCGAGGTTACGGTTACTGTAAGAAAGAGCAAAAAGAATCTTTCAAACGATACGATTTGCAAGCAGGTTCGTGAGTATATTTTTTCGTTTATCGCCGGGGGACATCCGAATATTGAATTCAGAGGTTATTCTGATGAAATCGGTTTCTTTTCAAAGGCATATTCTAAGGAGCCGGGCTTTGTAACCGAAACCGGATTTGAAGGCACCCTTTCTTTTGAAGCAATCCAGTATGAGGATTATAAGGCATCGGTACTTAATATGATTTTTTCGATTGATTCCGATGCAATGTGGTATTTTCCCGAAAAAGCAGAGCTTTCAGGGAACGGAGAAACTCTTGAATTTGCTGTTTCCGACACTTTCCAAAGCGGAAAGCATTACGGATTTGTTACTCCTATCGAAGAACTCAGCGAGAAAAAGAACGCTCTCACTCCCGATTATAAGCTGATAGAAAGCATCAGAAATATGCTGTCGTCAGGGGATGTTACGATGAAGGCAATCGGAAAAACAGATTCCATAGCGATTAAGCTCACCGAAAAGCAAATTGCTGATTTTTTCGATATTCTCACAGTCTACGAAGAATTGCTCACTTATTATTAATATGACAATTGCCGGGATATTTTCCGGCAATTTGTAGGTTTGTCAATGATGTGTTACAAAATATTTAAAAAATTTCACCATTGTTAAGAAAAGACTCGATGTAATCAGCAGGAGCTTTCCAATTAAGCGGGCGCATAGG
>CABUMF010000060.1 GCA_902492655.1 uncultured Eubacteriales bacterium
CAGATAATGGCCTGTGTACATAATCCCTTCCTGTCCGGGATTATGTCCGCAGGCTCCTTACAACACCTCCGGCAGTCTTTTCTACTGTGGAAGTAACCCGCTGCTTATTGTCATAGATTGTGGTTGTTGCACTTCCGTCGGGTTTGGTAACGCCTACAACACGGTTGTTTACACCGTAAGTATAGGAGGTTACGCGGTTTGCCCAGTCGGTGACTCGGATAAGATTGTGATTTGCGTCATAAGCATATGTGACAGCAGTGTTATCGGGGTAGATAATCTTGGGAAGATTGCCCACTGCGTCATACTCATAGCGAATGACCTTGCCGTAGGTGTCGGTATAGCTCGACACACGGTTGAGAGCATCGTAGGTTCCGGTGATCGTGCCGTGGCTGTCGGTTACGGTCAATACGTTGCCGTTGGCATCGTAAGTATAGCTTACAGCGCCTTCTGGCGAAGTATAGCACGTGATTCTGCCCATGGAGTCATAGAAATCTGACCGCGTGCGTTGGTGATCTTCTTGCGTATATTCAGCTCGTTGTACTCGTAGCTCTTGATACCGCCCGAAACGGTGGACTCGGATGCGAGTCTGCCAATATCGTCGTAGGTGTAATTGGTTGCACCGCCGAGAGGACCGGCAAGACGGGTTACATTGCCGAGCAGATCGTAGGTTGCCGAGCTTACGTTGTTTGTTGCATCGCGAACCTCGGTACTGCTTCGAGCATAGACAGCAGGAATTCTTTTTGATTGGAGTCGTACTGAAGCGCAAACGGAAACTTTTCATTAGAGCGAGCACTCTGTGAAATTTCCTTATTCTCACGTGACCGGAGAGATGGAGCGCAACGCCGCAAAGAAAATGGACGATGCCTTCGGCACACCCAAGCCCGCAGATTCGCCCGTGTGCGACGATAACCACGATGACGGGCAAACACCCGAGCAAAAACAGAAAACCTCTGAATTCACCGCCAAAAATAGCAAGAAACGCAAGCCCGGCACGGGCTGTATCTCAAAGATCAGTAAAAACACATGGCAGGGCAAATATACGCCCCGTAGCAAAGACGGCAAGCGGGAACAGCATATTGTCTACGCAAAGAACGAGGAGGAGTGCGAGAGGAAGCTGGGGGAGATGATAGGTAAGTTGAAGAGTGAAATTGATACGCAGTAAACAAAGGAAAAGGCTCTCGGAACAAATGCTTTGCCCCAAAAGATGCGGAAAAGCGGAGCGGTAATCTTTTAAGCTAATCGCAAAGCCGAAATTGATTTTTTATTATTTTTTGGTATAATATTTTCGAATAGCGCCCAATGAAACTCTGTTTCACGACACTTTATAGGCGAAAGGCAGGTGAAAATGATGACGCCGGATAAAATTGAAGATTACATTGAAAAGGTGTACGGATATGCCGTACATTATACCTATTCCAGCGACGAGGCTGACGAGCTGTCGCAGGAAATACTGTATACGGCAATTCGCGAGTTGCCCAAACTCAGGGATGACAGCAGATTTGAGCCATGGTTATGGGGCGTTGCCGCAAATGTTACCAAATCATTCAGACGCACTATGGGGAAATATCGGGCTGTATATTCGTTTGATGTACCGGAAGATATACCTTTTGATGATTCTGACGATTATGAAAGCGAGAAAATATTTGACGCTCTTCGCGCAAAGATTGCAATGCTGTCAGAGATTTACCGTAATGTCATCATTCTTTACTATTATGACGGTCTTTCAACGAGAGAGATTTCCGATAAATTGAACATTCCGGAAGGGACAATAACATGGCGGCTTTCGGAAGGTCGGAAGAAACTGAAAAAGGAGTTAAATGATATGAACGAAACTGCACTTCGTCCCATTTGTATGAGCATCGGAATATACGGAAGCGGAGATTATGACGGAAAAAGAATTCCTTTCCCCGATGTTTACATTAAAGACGCACTATCGCAGAATATCCTTTACTATTCTTATGAAAAACCATGTACAATCGAAGAATTGGCAAAGTTATGCGGAGTTCCGGCATATTATGTTGAGGATAGCCTCCGAAATCTTTTGAAGCGTGAAGCGATAATTGAGCCTGCTAAGGGAAAATATCAAACGGATTTTATTATTTGGTCGGACAAATACGGTATTTACTGCGAAGAAAATGCCGAAAAGGCACTCATGCCTATTATGGATAATCTCTTGAGTGCTTTGCGGAAAATAACAAAGGAAGCGATGAAGATTGATTTCTACAAAGCAGAGAAAAGTGAAAACGATTTGCTTTATTTGTTTGGAGTGCTTGCCTTTGCTTATGCCGGCAAAAAGTACTGTTCGCTTCCGTTTCCGAGTATCAAAGTGAAATATGACGGAAACGAATGGGCATATATCGGCAACATGGAAACCGGAAAGCATAAGCGGATCGGAATCGGTACGCAGTATTGCGCAAATCGCGGAAGCCGCGGAAATTGCTCTCATACAACGTATAATTCTATCAACGGTATTACCACCCCAACTGACATGGGTCTGTCCTCTCGTGCGCTTTGCGTGCTTTCATACCGTTTCCGCTCCAAGACACTTGCTCCCCGAGCATTTTTTGTCCACTGTTTCCGCATATTCCGTGTTTGTCTGTGGTAAAAACTGTGGTCAGACCGCTTTTTGAGCGGATTCCGGGCGGGGCTTTGTCGGTAGAAAAAAGAACAGAGTTTTTTCTGCCGCACCCAAAAATCTGTAAATGGTCAGCCCTGTGGTCAACCGCGCTTCATTGTATATGCCGCCAGCCTGTTTCAATCCTGTCTGTGACACAAACTGTGGTCAAAATCCAAGCCCGAAGAATCAGCTTTTGCGACGCAGTAGACAAAGAGAAGGGATTTGAAAATTTGGATGTAATTTTGAATCCGGCTTGCAATCCCGTGCGTATATAATCAGATACAACATCACGAAAGCCAAAACAATGTTGCCTATTTTTCAATCAGATCTTCCACCGTGCAGCCGAGAGATTTTGCAAGGCGATACACGGTCTCGACACTTGCTTTATTGATGTCCTTGTTGCGCTGCTCATACATTTGAACAGAGCGAAGACTGACGTCTGCTTTTTTTGCAAGCTCCGCTTGTGTGCATCCGTATGCGGTGCGAATACGTTTCAAATTGGTTTCCGCGTAGTATGCGCGTATTCGCTTATCAACGACATCAACGAATTTTGTAATGTCTGCTTCGTGAAGAGGATGATACATTTGCAGCAGGTCGTCATAAGAGAAAACCCTGAAGATTTCGCTGTATTTTCTGCCCGAATACCATTGATAGTAAGCAACAGCCCAACCGATCCAGTATTCTTTTGAACGGTCGAACCGTTCTTTTTGCTTTGGGGAAAGCTCTTTGCCCGTCGTTTCCGATATGATTTCGGAGGCAATCTCAATTCCGCTCATTCCCGCAAGGGCAGCGGGCTCTCCGTTTTCCATACGACCGGAGACAGTGCTTGCCGAAAACAGCTTGATAAAATCGTTGCCGGCTATGCCGCAGGTATTGATGGCGTAATCGAAGGCATCACCCAACACGGACTGTGCTTTATTCAGATATATTTCTTGGTATGCGCGAGTCATCGTTCGTAATCCCTCCTCTTATAATATCCTGTATATACAAGCCGTCGCTTTCTTCCTCAAGCAGCTCAAGATACAGTCGGTTCGCCTCATCATCTCTTGCCTTGCGGAGAACATAAAACTCTTCTTTTTCGGCAACGTCGAACCCCTCAAATCGAATGCGGGAAAAAGCGAATTGCGATTTGAGAACAATCTGTTCGCCGAGCTTTCCGAGCTTCATTGCAGCCGCAAGCTGTTCAACGGAAATTGCATTGTTCAGAAAGGATTCCGCATAATCGAAATATGAGTCATCCGCACGGTAGCCGGTAACGATATCGAAAGCATTTACGTTTATGCCGAAATTGTCAATCAGATATTTTTTCGCTCTTCTTGCAATGGGCGTCCTGATTGAGAACAGGCGATGCTCGACAAGAACGGCGATCCAGTTGAGAATGGTATAATCGGGGCTGTTCAGATTCAGGATCTTCATATATTCGGTATCCAATGTATAACGATTGCAGAAGCCGTCTCTTAAAGAAGAAACCGCCCACTCTTTCGCAAGATTTTCGGTTTCGGTGCAGTAAAATCCGAGCCCGAAATCATTATTTCTTTTGCCCTCACCGAAAGAAGGCACTTCTATGACCTTTTCCGAGCCGTGAAATAAGGTGATTATTTTGTTCATATCAGGCTACCTCCGATTATCTTCGCCTACATTGTATCACCAAAGCGATAATTTGTCAAGCGATTGCAAGAAAAAATATCACCAAAGTGATATTTGCGAAGATATGCCTTCGGGAATGACAGCTAATCCTCCGATCCTTTCGCAAGTTCCGTAAAAGCATCGCGGTATTCCTCAAGAATCCGTTTTGCCGCAGCGTCAATGACCGCGTCGGGATCGGATTTCGGATTACTATCCGAAGCATTTTCGTAACTGTCGCCGCAGGGCTTTATAATTGACAATTCCTCAAAGTAATCCGGCGAGGCAAAGCACCGTCTGAGATAATCATGCCCTCCGTCAACCGAGCAAGCTCCGCATCGGCAGGTGACAAACTCGTGGCGGTCGGTCGATTCAATGATGTCTCCGCACAGTTTGCAACGACCGCGGTTATGTATGATTTCGGGCTTTGCGGAATGGTTCTGATAAGTGTCGTGGTTGCACATGATTGATATCCTCCGCGAATCAGATTTGTTGAGTGGTTATTTTGAGTATTATACACCTTATGCGCGGCAATGTAAATAATCGGGAGGTTAAGAAGATAACCCGCAGGATGAATTAACGCAAATAAATATCTGTGGTGCGCTCTGTTCCCAAGTTTTTGAACTTTATTCCGCTTTATCAGAGCATCAGCACGCAAAAAAATCGATGTTCTTTGAATTTATTCTGTTTTCCCCTTGCAATTTGTCGGAAATTATTGTATACTGTAAAAGTACAAATCTATCCATAATATGAGGTGGAAAATGGCTGCAAGCTATAAAAAATTATTCAAACTGCTGATTGACCGCGAGATGAAAAGCAAGGAGCTCGCCGCAAAGGCGGGAATCAGCCCGGCAACGCTCGCAAAAATGAAAAAAGACGGTGCAACCGTATCAAGCGACGTGCTCGTGAAAATCTGCACGGCACTCGGTTGCACGATGGATGATATAGTGGAGATAGTGCCCAACCAGGAGGAACTCAAAAATGGTTCAAAAATCAATGACTGATGTTGAAAAGAGTATTCACGAGCAATCCGATAAGATTACCGAGGCGAGAAAAGCCATCAAGGAACGGAAACAAACAATTGATAATTCAGACATTGTTGCGGAGAGTTTATCAAGTGAAAATTGGAAAGTCAAAGATTTTTCTTTTCCCGATAAGACTGTTAGACTTGGTACAGTTTTTAGTGGCATAGGGGCTATTGAACACGCATTTCAAAGGTTGAAACTAAAACACAAGATTGTTTTTGCAGGCGACATTGATTCCAACTGTAAAAAAAGCTACTTTGCAAATTACCAAATAAGTAAGGAAAACTGGTTCACCGATGTTCGGGAATTTGATGCAACCAAATATAAGGGGAAAGTTGATTTCGTTGTTGGAGGGGCTCCTTGTCAGGCATTTTCAATGGTTGGAAAAAGATTGGGATTTGAAGATGCAAGAGGAACATTATTTTACGAATTTGCGAGAATCGTTAAAGAAACGGAACCAAAAGTCTTTTTGTTTGAAAATGTAAAGGGAATGCTCAATCATGATGGTGGAAGAACGTGGAGAGTTATCCATGATATTTTTGAAGAGCTGGGTTAGTTGATTACAATACTGCCATGCAATATTATCAGCACATTGCTAATAATGTCGGGGACAGAGTTGGAGTGGCTCTCAACCCTTTTGAACTAAAGGATTATTCCTTTGAGCAAAGCGGAACTACTGCGCAGATAGATGCCGTTTCACGCGCCAATGATAATTTTTTTGCGGAAGCGGGGACATCGGCTCTGTTACATGGATCTACAAACAGCACTAGCGGTGTTACAAAGCTTGCCATCAAAGTTGATGAAGCATACGCATTTGGCCTAATGTATCAGTCAGAAAAAATTATCAATAGATTCTTAAAACAGCTCTCTGGTACCGTAAAGTTCAAGATTCATTTTCTCGAAGTCTCACATTTCAACAGAGACGATAAAGTAGATGAGTATCGAGGCGCACTCAATTACGGAATCGGCAAACTTGAATTTCTTGCGCTTATGGGAATTCATCAGTTCGATATTTTAGGAGAAAACTATATTGAAAAAGAGCTGTTGGAAATTGACAGTTTATTCACGCCTATGAAGACGGCTGCTACTCAGAGTTCGAGGCAAGAAAATGGTGCCGGTAGACCTATGCTTGATGACAGCCAAATTTCAGAAGGCGGTGAAGCAACGCGTGATGGTAACACAGATGCAAACAGATAATACAATGCACAATTTTGTAAAGGTGATTGATCCGGTTTTATCAAAACATTTGATAGAATCGGGTTTTTCATATATCAAAGAAGATAAGTTATTTGCATTTTATGAAACTCCGGAGCTGATTATATTTCTCAAAAACAATTTTTCTGGAGCAAAGTTTTTTACAGATAACAAGCTAAGGTTCTGAGAAAGGAGGTAAGCATGGAAAGAAAAAGTATTCCATTTAACGCGAAGATCGGATTTGTAGAAAAAATAAATGACGAATTTTTGAAATGCAAAGTGTATGTATGTACCCTTGGTAAGAACCGAAATTTATCATACATCTCAAGAGAAGCCGCCGAAGAAGCACTTTATAGTCTTTACAATATCCCTGTAAGTGTTGTCCGACATCCATCTTGAAACCGGCTTTAGTATTGGTACTGTCAAGTATTTTTCGCAAAAACGTCTCTGCAAAAATGAAGTTCTGCGCTCCATATATTAAAAACATGCCGTGCACGCAAAAAAGAAAGCTACCTATATAGATATAAATGTCTATACAGGTAGCTTTCTTTTTTAGGGTTTGTTCAACGTGGAGGTCGACCAAAATACCCTTTTATCGATATATCGTCATTCGTCTTTAAGTTAATGGATATACTATCTTCCTGTCTTTTCGCCTATTTCCATTTCGTGGGGAGTCCATCCTTGCTTATCTTTTTCATCATCCCACCAATATGGATCTGTCTCATCATCGTCGGTATCATTGGTATCTTTATTATTATCATCTTCATCCTCTGGTCCACAACCTTGGGCAGCGTTCAAATCAATATCATTTAATTCGATTTCTTGCGAATCAAGTTCAACGTGTTCGTAATAAAAAGTCATATCAGTAGCTCCTTTTCGCTTGTGGCTTTGTATATTTATTGTACAACTAAGTTGACGATTTGTCAAGACAAATTTTACATGTCATAAGTTCAGTGGCCAAAAATATATTGAATGTAATTTGATTTTTTTGTAAGAAATTTGTGTCATTGTTGGCAAAGTTGAAATATTATTTCGGCTATTATACATCGGCATCAAATGATTACTTCAATTAAATGAGCAAGGAACAAAATTTCAAAAATTTTTTTGGCTGTCGTTTTTTAATTGATATCATTTTTTCCTTGTATATAATAATAGCAAGATAAGGAGGTATAAAACCATGCAAACGTATTACTTCATTATTGCTGAACATATACTCGGACTTATAACGGGAGCTCTGGAAAACTCATTTTATTCCGTAGCAAACACAACAAACATACTTATTGTTATTATTTATTTTCTCTTACTATCACTGGAAATATCAATAGAAAAATCAAAAGAAGGGAGTGTTCTGCCTCGTCAAAAAAGCAAAAAAATGATACTCGAACGCAATTTCAAAGAAGAAGCTAATCAAATAAAACTGCTTCAGCGTGTCATTAATGATTTAAGTGCATTGAACGAATTGTTATTTGAGTGCACAAAACATTCTGCGTGGAAACGAATTAACCCAAGCACATCTGGTTACACACTTTTAGTTAATTGCATTTGCGCTAAGCTATATGCATTAACAACTTCATTATTCGCGAACAAACGTGATATTTCAATCACTTATGTAGAAAAGGTAACTGAGATTAATACCACATACTTTACCATGAAATCGTTCATCGGTGCAACTAACCCAAAAATGTACAGTAGACATTTCTCAGAATTTGATGCTCAAAAACATTACTTTGGGAAGATATTCGCCGCAAATTCTCCGGATACATTATATCTCTTGGATGCAAATGAAATTGCAATTAACTTTTTCTTTCAATCCATGTATGCTATTAATAAGTATTCACAATATATTGGAATTCCTATATATTGTGAAAGTGAAGGTGTATTTGGACTTCTACAAATTACAACGCTTAACGGAGCACATATCTCTATAAAACAAGAAGAACTTGAACATCTTATAAATGCTTATATAATGCCATATGTTAATATGATAAAACTTGCGCATGGCTACAAAAAGCAAATCGCTAAAAAGGATATTTATTTTAGTTTATAATCCCCATGAGAACGAATTAAATGTCTTTTTCTCATTTATTAAAATCAAAAATTCCGAGTAGCTGTTTCGCTTTCAGTAATAAAAAATCATATGTGGTGATATGAAGCTGATTATAAGCAGTATCCAAAATGCGGAGAGAGTACGCATTTTTTCCTCGTCCCAATCATTGGATCGACTATAAACCAACATACGTTGTGGTTTTTACGGTTTTCGTCCCATTAATACGTACCGAAAAATCCACGGAATTAGACTAAAATTCAATTCTATAAAGATAGTTCAGGCATTGAGAGATTGCCGTCGTTAATTGTGCTGTAGGATAATAGTTTCCGTGAGAATCTGGCCCGCCCAAAACTGTAAATCAAGGCGTTTGATTTCTACAACACCTAAAAATCTATTACAAAAAAAGGAGTAAATGCAAATGAGGTGATTCTATGCTGGAAAATAATATTTCTATGACTGTTCCATGGTGTTACACATTCCAAACCTAAAATCGAAATTTTTTAAAAAACTTTGATTGCCACGCTGGTATATCGGATTAAAAAAGCCGACTGTTAATCTTAATTATGACCGCACATGTCTAAATCATTTCGCAACGCATCGATTCATTGTGAATCTCAATTTTTTTAAATCAAGAATAATTTCGCCATAAGATTTGTATGAGTTTTCCAACATAAACGGGCAATTATATCGTGAAGCAATCTCATATAACATTTTATAATGTTCTTCGTCACTTTCATTTAGCAAAACTGTATTTTCTCCGTTATAGCCCTGTATATGTATATATAGCATCTTTGACTCGTCTATGCAGTTCATACTATCATGAAAATAGCGAGCGTGTGCAATATCATATACTAGGTAAAAATTCAACGACTTTTCAAGCAACGGTTTTAACTGAATATATGAGCCCGTCGTGTTTTCAAAAGCAACCTTCCCTGGAAAGCTTTGCAGTTTATAAATATAGTCTTCAGTAATTCCATTAGGGTGAAATAGCAATGAACACCCAAACGTCTCGCTAATTTTTCTTGCATCTCTCAAATATTTATCAATATAACTTTTTGGCATGTAGAACAAATCCTTCTGCATGTGTAAGGAATAAATTCCAATATGTTTCTCTTTTAAGAGATTATAAATATACCTTATACTATCGGTATTCCCATTGAAAAACACCTCAGTTTGATTCAGATGAATTGTAGCAAGAAACGCAGTCAGTTCAGGTGTTATTCTACTTGGCAACGAAATCATAATTTTATTATTCATATCTCTTCTCCTTATACTTTTTTCAGCGTTCACTGCTGAAGCTGCATCGCCGCCGCGCTCTGAGTATGATAGAAGCCGTGATCACATTCACGGCTTC
>CABUMF010000061.1 GCA_902492655.1 uncultured Eubacteriales bacterium
GGGCAATACTCCGCATCATTAGGGAGAACATTTTCGCATTTGGTGCAGCAACGATGCTTTGCTTTGTAAATATCAAAAACTGTTTCCTCCGGAAGTTTCATCTGACAAACTTTGCAAAACTTGTTTTTTGCAGCCTGTACATTTCCGCAACACGGGCAGATTTTAAACCTTTTCATATTTTTGGTGCCAAAACCGAAATGCTCCAAAACATCTTTTCTTAACGGTCTATATCTCGTCACTCTCATCAGCTCCTCCATATAATAGTTTTTTGCCACATACAAAGCAAATTATATCTCCGTTATTCGCTTTTGCTCCGCAGTGCTTGCAATACTTTGCTCCTTCCTCAAGAGGAGCACAATTCACGCACATAAGCATATCCGGATTATATACAATCGAATCAACCCATCTGCCGCACATATGGCATAAGTTAAAATTTTTCTTGCCCTCGGCTTCCCATGCCGCCGAAAGCTCTGCCTCGAAATCGTCTGCATAATACGTTCCTGTGGTGCAGACAAGCATTCCCGACAATTCGCAGAAAAAGCTGTAACGGTTTCCGCCCTGTGACGGGATAATTTTATATGCAGCCGTTTTATGCTTCTCATTTATCATACGCCTCGCCTCCTCTCTGAAAAACTTATAAACCCGTTTCTTTTGCACAAACCTACGCAAATTATCCGCAAGCCATTGACAAAATGTCAAAAGTGTGATATACTTAAATAGAGTGTGTCTGCTAAAAAAGAATGCGTCTTTTTATTTGAGAAACTACTATTACTTTTTAATAAGTTGAAACACATACGTAAAAGAACGCCTCTTTATCTTTGTTTTTTGCAGACGGTTCTTTCCGGTGCTGCAAATTGTTGTTTTTACATGTTTTCATTATACATAAAAATATCTTTTTGTCCCCATACTTTTTGCCAAAAGTATAGGATGAATTTCAAAAAAATTTAAGTTTTTTTGAAAAAGTAGGGGAAAAAGTATAGGATTGATTACATCTGTTGGCAACTTACCGGCATAAAACAGGAGAAACGGAAAAATCATCAAACCATATCACGGAGGAACCTAAGTATGAAATCAGCAAGAAAATTATTTTTGCTTTTACTCATTTTCAGCATATCAATATGCTGCCTTTCCGGCTGCAAAAAATCGGAACTTGATAAAAACAAACCCGTTACGCTTACAATGTGGCACGTTTACGGAGAACAAGCGGATTCGCCGATGAATCGGCTTATTGACGAATTTAACGAGACAGTTGGCATGGAAAAAGGCATTATCGTCAACGTCACGGCAATGTCCAACGCCTCCAAGATAGGCGAAAAACTGCTTGACGCACATAATAAGATTCCCGGTTCCGCCGAAATGCCCGACCTTTTCTTTGCACACAAAAGCAACGCGCTGGAGCTTGGAACGGATTGTTTACTTGACTGGAACGAATATTTTTCCGAAAAAGAGCTTTCGGCATACGTTCCGGGGTTTTTGGAGGACGGAACGGCAGACGGAAAGCTGTCCGTGTTCCCGGTGTCCAAATCCACCCATCTTTTGTTTATCGCCGGCGGTCAGTTTGAACGCTTTTCAGCCGATACGGGCGTTACATATGAAGCACTGTCCACATGGGATGGGTTTTTCGATGCTACCGCGAAATATTATGACTGGTCGGGCGGAAAACCGTTCTGCGCTCTTGATTATCCGCTGCGCGCCATTGAGCTTGCGGCTGCGGAAAGCGGCGCAGGAAATATTTTTGCCGACAACGGATTCTATGACCCGTCAAACGTGATTTTTAAGCAAACCTTCATGAAATTTGCGGATTCGCTTGCAAAAGGGCATATTATGCTTTCAAATCTCTATTCAAACACACAGGTGATGACAGGCGAGGTTGTAGCCGGCATAGGCTCGTCCGCCGCAATTCTTTACTATAATGATACCGTGACATATGAGGACGGAACGAGTGAGCCGATGGATCTGGAGATACTGCCTCTGCCCGCTGAAAACGGAAAAAAGCCGTATATCACGCAATCCGGAGTCGGTCTTTGCTCATATAAAACATCAAGTCAAAAAGCAGAAGCTGCAGTGATTTTTGCCAAATGGCTCACCGAGCCGGAGAGAAATCTTGAGTTCGTATGCCAAACAGGTTATATGCCGGTTACAAACGGTGCGTTTGACAAAATAGACGACTGCCGTTTCAAGACAGCCGATTATGAAAAACTCTATGCAGCCCTAAAAAAAGTTAAGGAAAGCTCGGAGGTTTTGTCAGAACAGCAAAGTCCCGCATATTACAGCAGAGTTTACGCATTTTACGATTATTTAAGAAACGAACAGAAACAATTTATATTAAGCAACACACCGCCCGAAGCACTTGCCGAGGGACTTTGGCAAAAGCTCTGCGAAAAATAGACGGGGGATTGTTATGCAAATATCGGTAAGAAACAAAAGACAATCTATGCAAAAAAAGCTGTTTGGATATATGTTTATCCTGGCTATCGTTTTATTGCTTATATTAGCGGCTTTTCTTTTCCTGTTCGGACGTTTTTCGACAACCGAGGATAAAATATCGGATATATTAAGCCTTCAGATTGAGTTTTTCGACCGTGAAATGACGTCTTACTACAATGATATTACCTTGCGCGGCGCACAGCTTTCCGAAAAAGCCGCACAGCTTACAGAGAAATATCTTAATGCGGAAAATATAGATTTTGGCGGCGTTCAAAATTCTTCTTTGCATATCAACGCTCTTGAGGAACGCTATATTGATTTATTGAAGAACGAGCTTTTAAAGGCAAGCTGTTCCGGTGCTTTTATTCTGATTAACGCATCTCAAACCGGCGCAAGCGGTTCAAAAGCAGGTGTGTATCTTAATCAGGATCTGTTCGGAACAACGGACAAGGAAACAATGCTTCTTTACAGGGGAAATGTGAAGGCTGCAATAAACAAAGGCATTATGCCTCACCGTAAATGGCATTTGGAATTTGACACCGGGGTATTCCCGAATTTTGAAGAAGTTTTTTCGGATACCTCCGGGCCGATTGAAAAAGCCGCTCATATCTGTAATATTATAACGCTTCCCGGAACGTCGGAGCGCGTTATGCTTATTGCTCTTCCTATCAGAGGCGACGGCGGCCGTGTTTACGGCATCTGCGGCTTTGAAGTAAACGAAAGCATTTTTAAGTCCGCACACGCACAACCGTCCACACTTCCGCACATAACCTGCATATTCTCCCGCTCGGACGATAAAGAAATCAATATCAAAGAGGGATTAAGCTGCGGAGCAAAAAACGGATATTTTCTTGCACCTAAGGATTCCCTCAAAATCAAGCCGCTGAAAAAGGGTCTTGTCGCTTTAAAAAATGAATACGGCGCATATATCGGCATGACGAGAAGCACAACTCTTTATTCCGAAAACACGCCTTATTCGGTTACGGTTATGATGCCGTATGCGGATTATTTCGGGCTGGAAACGAAAAACACTGTACAGCTTATACTCATAATTCTGATTTTGGGGTTTGCTGTTTTAAGCCTTAGCCTGTATTTTTCAAAACGATTTATCCTTCCGATAAAAAAATCGCTTGACAAAATAAAGCAATCCGAAAAGACATATTCCGACGAAAGTCAAAGCGGTATTATGGAAATTGACGACCTTTTTGCATTTCTTGCCGGAAAGGACAACGAATATCAAAAAATCTTCGATGAGCATTCCAAAAAAAACGAGAGTCTGCAAAGCGAGATTGAACGCATCAGAACCGAAAACAAGCGTCTGATGAAAGAGCATAAAAATATCATCATACAGGATGATTATGATCATTTCTGTTCGGGTTTACGCAGCCTTACTCCCAAGGAGAGAACAATATTTGACCTCTATCTGGAGGGAAAAACCGTTCCTGAAATTTTACAGATTGCAGAAGTTAAAGAGAGTACGCTTAAATACCATAACGGCAATATTTACAGCAAGCTTGGCGTTTCCTCAAAAAAACAGCTTCTTAATTTTGCGGCACTGTATGCACGGGAAAAACAATAACAGAGCCACACAGCAGAGAATAATTCTCGGTTGTGTGGTTCTTTCATACAGACAGCGAAAGGCATATCAAAATGCTCCTCGCTGTCTTATATTTTTTAATAGCACCTCGGTCTTGCAGCAAAGCCGAAACCGCCGTTTGTTGTGATAACGACATTATTATTACCGCTTGAACAATGGATAACAAGAATATTTCCGGCAGCGTCCTTTCCGGCAACGATTCCGACATGAGATAAATCACCGTAAAAGGCTAAATCCCCGGCTTGAGCGCTGCTCCAAGATATTCGGCTGCACTTTGCGATTTGTCCTTTCGTTCCGTGTCCTATGCTTGACGCATTAAACCCGGAATTGATAAAACTCCAAGTAACAAACCCCGAACAGTCAAGTCCGAAAGGTCTTTTCGTCCCGGTCGTTTTACTTCCTTCTGCCGATACTGTTTTCAGCTTGCCCCATTCTGAGTCCCAGCCGATAGCAGACGATTTACCGCCCCAAAAGTAATTTACCTTGCCTACAAGTGAGCAGGCGGCTTTTATAACTTTCTTTCGCTCCGCTGATAAACTGTCGGGTAAGTTTTTCAAAATATCCTGTGCAGCTGCGTCTGATACCGCAAGAGACTGCGCCTGAGAAATCAGCACTTTATCTTGTTCCAAAAGCGTATCGAGCGCTTCCTGCTGCTTGCGTGTGAAATGATATTTTTCTATCATTTCCTCTTTTGTTTTCGCCGTAATTGTAATATATACAACTTTCTCATTGGTATCACCGTTTGCAACCGTTTCCGTTCGGGAGGTTATCTCGTGCATATCCCAAAACACATCTTTGAGCTTTTGTTTTTTATCTTCCGTGATAACGACAACATCGAGGGCCGTATCATCTTCCACACCCGCAACCTTTGTCGCAAATATAGCGAGTACCAAGTCCCAATTTGCCTGTTCGCCGATAATTTCGCTGCGGTCGGCTGCTGCGGCATTTTCTATGTCATCGAGTTTGTTTGAAAGCTCCATATTGCACTCGGCAACGATAGCTGAAATGGGAATACTGTCATTATCCGCTGCTTCATCTGAAATAAATATACCGAAAGGACTTGCGGCTATTGCCGCAACCACGATTACAACAATTAAAGCAACCAACAGCACTGCCCAGCCACCGAGTGCGGCAAGTGTGGAAACAATGGCTTTGGTTGCTGCCGCTACCATTTGAGCGACTTTAACCGCAATTTTAACAGCCGCTTTTGCGGTTGCCTTTGCAACCTGTGCCGCCTTTTGTGCCGCTTGTTTTGCCTGTTTTGCGGCTTGTTTAGCTGCCTTTTTCGTAATTTCTTTCTGCGTCTTTGCCGCCCGTTTTGCTGTTTTAACGGTCTTTTTCCTTGCAGATTTGCCTACATAGGAATTGCCTGTTTTTACGGCTTTGTTTGTGCCTTTCAAAAGACTGTCTTTTGTCTTAACCGCCTTTTTTGTCCCGGTCGATATATTTCGGGTAAGGGTATGGGTATTTTGCTTCGGCATTGCTTTTGCTCTGTCGGATGTTTTTATGAGGTCGGACGGAGCTTTGCCGTGTGAGCGTATGTAGCTTTCCTTTGTTTTCGGCAGAGATTTTGAGGGTAAAGAAGTATCAAGCATATTTTCGGAATTAACATTTGGTGCTGACATATCACTTTTGATAAACTCCGCATTTGTTTTCGGCAAGCCCTCGTTATGTATCGGCATATCCGAAGTATGATTTTGCCGTGCTGTTTTTTCAGCTTTAGCTTTTGTTTTCAGTTTTTCCGAAATATATTTTTTCCGTGCGTCCTTTATGGCTTGCTCTTTGGTTTTTGGAGTAGGAGCAGAGGAAACAGAGGTATTCACTCTTGTTTTTGGAGCAATTTCGCTCGGTTTTTGCTTGATACCGTTCTTAACTTCGGCGGTTTTGTGCTGTTTTATGTAATTAGCCTTTGTTTTAACCGTATCCGCTGATTTCTCCGACATATCCGCTTTCTGCGACTTTATATATGCCTCTTTGGTCTTAACCTGTGCGGTAGATTTGCTCTGCACCTTTGGAGTGTTTTCGGGTGCAGACGCTTGTATGCTCTCTTTTGTTTTGGGAGTATGCACGGCTTGTTTGGGTGTGTTCTGCACCTCTGAAATATTGTCATTTTGAGGCGTGTTTGGCACATCGAAATTTTGCCTTGTTTTCACTTGCTGACGGTGTTGCTTCAGTTTATTTTCCGCAAAATGCTTGCCTTTTTGATAAACAGTATCGACGGCGGAATAGTAGGTGTTTTCAACCTGTTCGGTTGCTTCAACTTCGGCTCGCTGCGGTTGTTCCGACTGCCGTGTTTCAAGTTGCTTATCTATGGTATTTTTGATAATCACATCTTTTGACACGGTTTTTATATCCTTGACCGCTTCTTTTGCAAAGCGGTCTGCGGCTTTCGGAGTATTATGAACAGCCTTAGTGGTTGTTTTCGGCTTTGTCTTTATATCTTTTTCGCTCAAAGTATATCACCTCCGGCGTTATTTTTTACTCTTTTTATCCTTATACATTTTCTCATCGGCACGACAGATTATATCGTCAATGCTTTTACTGTATTTTTCGTGGAATCTTGAATAGTCTATTGAAACAGACAGGTTATACAGCTTTTCATTATTGATAAAATATATCGTGTCTTTGAATTGCGATATATACGGCAGCACATTGCTTTCGGATATGCAGACACATTCATCACCGCCGATGCGGTAAATGTCAGCCTTTAATCCGATAGTATCCCGGAGAGCCTTTGCAACGGTCTTTATTGCATCATCACCGCAAAAATGCCCGTAACTGTCGTTTATCTCTTTCAAGCCGTTTACATCGACAACAATAACCGTAATGCGTGAAATGTTTGCGTTAGGCTTTCGGAGCTTTTTTAAGCGTTCCTCATAAGCGTTGCGATTTTGCACTTCTGTCATACTGTCGGTATAGGCAAGCTCAAATAATTTTTCTGTCATTTTGTTTTTCATAGTGTCCTCCTTGCAAAAATTCAGCGGCGGAGTTTTTTCTGCCCCGCCGCATATAATATTACTGCTCATTAATTTTTGTCGACATTAGTTTATAGAGTTCCGTATCGGTCGGAAATTCATTGATAAACGGCACAATGGAACCGCCGACCTTGATAAGTCCCCGTCCTGCTCCGGCGTTGGTGATGTAGCTCATCTGCGTATCGGATATGGATAAAAGCTCCGACAGGTCTTTTCTGTCGGACGGCGCTTGATTTAAGAGCAGCAGAAATTCGCTGTTTGAAAGCATACCTCTTGCTATTTCATTTAACAGATAGTCGGAAATATTCTGCGTAATGCCTGTGAGCAGTCCGCCGTATTTTCTAAACCGTTTCCAGCACTTCAAAAGAAAATCTGCACTGTACGGATTTTTGAAATACAAATGTGCTTCATCGACATAAACACGGGTGTATTTGCCACGCCGTCTGTTTGCCATAACTCGGTTAAATATATTATCAAGCATAATCAAAAGTCCGATAGACTTCATCTGTTCGCCAAGCTCCAAAATATCATACGCAACAATGCGGTTATTTGTATTGACATCGCTCTGATGTGCAAATGCATCAAGCGAGCCTGTTGTAAATATTTCAAGCGATAATGCAAGATCCCCAGCCTCGTCCTCCGGCTGACGGAGTAATTCATTGCGGAAGTCCACCAAAGTCGGCATATACTCCGATTTACCGCTTAAATATTCGCCGTAAACCTTAATTGCACAGCGGTCAATGATTGACTTATCCTTTGCACCGACACCGCCGCCGAGCCTTGAATCATTGCTTTTTAGCAATTGGTCAAACAGAGATATTAAAAACTCTGATTTTATCGACACTGGGTTTTCGTCCATATCAATATCATTGTTTATTTCAAGTGCGTTGATATGATTTTTTGACGATGCGGAAAGCGTGATAACCTCGCCGCCGAGATTTCGTATGAGCGAGCCGTATTCACGCTCAACATCTATGACGATAATATCATCATTAGAAAACAAAGCCGACATCAGAATTTCCATTTTTGCCGCAAACGATTTACCCGACCCGGACACACCGAGAATAAAGCCGTTTCCGTTAAGCAGTAATTTTCTGTTGCACATCAAAAGGTTATGGGAAATAGCATTTATGCCGTAATACAAACCGCCCTTGTCGATTATCTCTTGTGTTTTGTACGGTGATAAAACCGCCGTACTTTCGGTCGTGAGTGTCCGCATTGCCTTTATATTCAGCGTTCAGAAAGGTAATACCGTCTGCATACCGTCCTCCTGCTGATATTTCAGCGTTGCAAAATTGCAGAGATGTTTTCTGCCTATCGACATCAGCGTTTCGGTATCGTTATCGAGCTGCTCCAAGCTGTCTGCAATATGCAAAAGCGTAACCGTTACAAACATCATTCTCTGGTCACGGGTTGTTAAATCGTCAAGAAACTCTTTGATTTCTTTTCGCATTTGCTCCATTTCATACGGAATATTTGCGGAAAAATTATTGTTTTCATTTTGCTTCTGCTGCTATTTGGTTATATCCGTTTCAATGGCAAGCAGCTTTTTCTGAACTATCTTAACCGCTTCATCGGTCGGTATCGGCTGAATAGTGATAGATAACATCATACTCCGTGAAAAGTCGGTTAATTCCGAAATCATACTGTCCTTTAAGAAAGAGGGGTATTCTTTCAAAAACACCGTTCGTGCGTATTTATCGCCGATTTTGATATAGTCTTTCTTAAACTCCAAGCTGTCGGGTGCAATATAGTCTTTGAAATCCGCACCTTTCGCCATAGCTTTTTTGAGGTCAAAATCAAATTCTTCATTTTCGCCCGTTTTGAAAAAGTCATTAAAAATGCGAAGCCTGTCTTTGTAACCAAGCTCCGCTATTTTTGACGATATTTTCGCATAATCTGCTGTTAAATCATTTCCCACACGGGTAAAAAATGTCCTCGCCTCCTCAATGTTCTTCTTTTCGGTTGCAACCGTGATATATTTCTCGTGTACGATATTGTTGCTCTCCGACATTTTATCACAGAGTATGCCGTTGAGTTCTTTTGTGTATTTTCTGTAATTCGGGTTATCGGACGGCGTTGTGATTTGCTCGAACACCTTATTGTGAAGCTGTCGGTTATATATTGTGATTTCAGCCATTGCGTCTGTCGGAAGTCCGTTCAGTATCGCAGAATGGGCAAGAAACATTTGAAGTTGGTCATCATCTGAAGCTACGGCATAGTTTATGTCCGAAAATTTCCACGACTTTGAAAACAGCCGACCTGTGCGAAAAATACCGTCCTTGTATATCGCATCAATCGGTATCGACTGTTGAACTGTCCTTGCAATTTTCCTTTTTTGCTTTTTTATTCGGTTTTTTCTTCCGAACAGATTTAGCATTACCATTGTTAAGTTCCTCCTTTATCATTTCATAAAGATAATTCGTGCTTTCAAATTTTCGCACACCGGCAGCGAGAAATTCAGACCTAAACCACGCTCCGACAAATTCTTCAAAGTTCATACCGTTGTATTTGAAAAAGCCGGCAATGGCGATAGGCGCTGCCGCCACAATACAAAGCCAAGATACCGTTTCTTTGTCGATATAGTTTTTAAGTCCGAAGTATATCCCGACAGCGGCTCCGACCGCAGCAACAGAACAGATAAATTGCCGTGTTGAAAGTCCGAAAAACAGGCTTTCGTGATAGTCCTTTATCTCTTTGTTAATTCGTATCTCCAAAATTGATTACCTCCTCATCTTT
>CABUMF010000062.1 GCA_902492655.1 uncultured Eubacteriales bacterium
CCTATGCGCCCGCTTAATTGGAAAGCTCCTGCTGATTACATCGAGTCTTTTCTTATCAATGGTGAAATTTTTTAAATATTTTGTAACACATCATTGACAAACCTACAAAGCAATAAGCTTTATACAAAACTCTTAAAAGTTGTTTAACTAAAGGAGGGTGGTTGAAATGATTAAAAATTTGTAAAAGATAAGAAATGAGAACGGTATAAGCAGTCAGTCAACAAGTATGAAAATCATGGTGTTGAGCCTGATATAGAAACCATGATAAAAATTGCGGATTATTTTAATATCACTATTGATTATCTTGTCGGAAGAAACGAAGCCGAAGAAACAGCGGTATCGGATATTTCGTTTAAGGAGTAGAAAGTTATGAAAAATGAAGTTCCCCGGAGCGGCATTTTTTAATGTCGGCGGAATTGAGGATGTTATCGAAAAAGCCAAAAAGCTTTCGGAGGAGGAATAATGATGAATACCTTCAAGGCTCACATTTATGCGGCGGACAGAGTTTTTTTTGAGGGGGATTGCGAATCCATGATTGTGCCCACCGAAGACGGTCAGTACGGAATATGGGCAGGGCACAGCAATGTCATCAGTGCAGTTGTTCCCGGGATTATGACCTTCAGGGTTCCGGGGAAGAAGGATGAAATTGCGGCAGTTTCCTCAGGTCTTGTTAAGATTGAAAACAACGATGTGCTTTTGCTCGTCGATTCTGCGGAGCATCCAGAGGATATTGATATAAAGCGTGCACAGCACGCCGCAGATGCCGCAAAGGAAGCGCTTCTTCAAAAGCAAAGCATACGAGAGTACCATATGGCGCAGCTTACATTATCCCGTGCGATTACAAGGCTGCGGGTAAAAAACAGCAAATAAAAAAGTGTTGCCTTCGATTTGTAAAGGCAACGCTTTTTTCATTATATCTTTTCGACCTTAATGATATTCGTATTACCGGATTTGCCGTTCGTTATTCCGCCGGTTATTACAATCGCATCACCGGGATTGCAAAGTCCGGATTGCTTTGCTTTCATTACAGCGTGGTAAAACAAAACATCGGTGGATTCAAATTCCTCCGTCATAACCGGAAGCACTCCCCAAGAAAGAGCAAGCTTTCTGTACACTTTTTCGTTTGTTGTCATGCCGATTATCGGTATCGGAGAGCGGAATCTTGAAATCAGCCTTGCCGTCATTCCGCTTCTTGTGCAGGCTACGATTGCGGTGGCGCCCACATCCATTGCCAAAGAGCAAGTGGAATGAGAAAGTGCGTCGGTCATGTTCCGAATCTCAAAGCTCGATGTCAAAAACCGTTTTTTATAGTTGATGTTTTTCTCGGTTTCTTGTGTGATTTTGCTCATTGCCCGAACTGCCTCTACGGGGAATTTGCCTGCCGCAGTTTCGCCCGAAAGCATTACGGCGCTTGTGCCGTCATAAACAGCGTTAGCAACATCGGATATTTCCGCACGGGTAGGGCGCGGATTATGAATCATTGATTCGAGCATTTCTGTTGCGGTTATTACACGCTTTCCTCTGTAACGGCAAGTCGTAATCAGCTTTTTCTGGATTGCCGGAAGCTCCTCGTACGGGATTTCAACACCCATATCACCTCTTGCAACCATGATTCCGTCACTTACCGAAAGAATTTCATCAATGTTGTCAACGCCGGAACGATTTTCGATTTTTGCAATTATGTCAATTTCGCCGCCGCCGTTTTCGTTAAGAAAATTTCTGACATCAAGCACATCCTGCTTGCACGAAACAAATGAACATGCAACATAGTCGAAATCCGCTTTTATTCCGAAAAGCAGATCCGCCTTGTCTTGCTCGCTTAAGTACATCTGTTTTAAAACCTTGTTCGGAAAGCTCATGCTTTTTCGGTTTGAAAGCTCACCGCCGACTTCGACCTTGCAGATAATATCGGTATCGGTTTTTTCTACAGCTTCGAGAATGATAAGACCGTTATTAAGCAGGATTTTGTCACCCACATTAAGCTCATCAATCATACCCTTATATGAAACGGAAACCCTTTCTCCATCTCCTTCGACATCATTGGAGGTAAGCGAGAAATATGCTCCGTCTTTAAGTGTGACCTTATCATTTTTGAAGGTTTTAATTCTGTATTCCGGTCCCTTTGTGTCAAGCATCATTGCCGCCGGAACTCCGAGCTCATCCCTTACGCTTTTGAAAAGCTCAATTCTTTCAAGATGCTCCTCGTGTGTGCCGTGCGAAAAGTTGAATCTTGCAACATTCATGCCCGAAAGCATCATTTCCTTCAGTGTTTCCCGGTCGCTGCATGCAGGCCCCATTGTGCAAATAATTTTCGTTTTTTTCATAAAAGCAACTCCTTTTGCAAAATTCCACCCCATTATAATATTATTATAATGCATACAAAAGCAGAAGTCAATGGTTTTATTGCCCAAAAAAACGGCTCCCGAAGGAGCCGTAATATATTGATTTTATCAGCAAATGCCCTGTGCCATCATTGCATCGGCAACCTTTAAGAAGCCTGCGATGTTTGCGCCTGATACAAGGTCTGCCTTTCCGCCAAATTCCTTACCGTATTCTTTTGCGGCGTTGTAAGAGTTTCTGTAAATTGTAACCATAATATTGTGGAGCTTTTCGTCAACATCCTCAAACGACCATGAAAGTCTCTGCGAGTTCTGACTCATTTCAAGAGCGGATGTTGCTACGCCGCCTGCGTTTGCAGCCTTGCCGGGTGCAAAGTAAACACCGTTTTCCTGGAGATAAGCTGTAGCTTCAAGGGTTGTAGGCATATTTGCGCCTTCTGCAACGAGAATGCAACCGTTTGCAACGAGAGTTTTTGCATCGTCAAGTGTAAGCTCGTTCTGTGTTGCGCAGGGAAGCGCAATATCGCACTTGACTGACCAAATTCCCTTGCCTTCGGTGTATTTAGCTTCGGGACGATACTTAAGATATTCCTTAATTCTGCCTCTGTTAACCTCCTTGATTTCCTTAACCGCATCAAGGTCGATTCCGTTTTCATCATAAATATAACCGTTGGAGTCGGAAAGTGCAACAACCTTCGCGCCGAGTGCCTGAGCCTTCTGCGTAGCGTAGATAGCAACATTTCCCGAGCCTGAAACAACAACCTTTTTGCCTTCAAACGAAGTTCCGAGATCCTTGAGCATTTCAGATGCAAAGTAAACAAGACCGTAGCCTGTAGCCTCTGTTCTTGCAAGAGAGCCGCCCCATGTAAGACCTTTACCTGTGAGAACGCCTTCGTACATATTTTTGATTCTCTTATACTGACCGAACATATATCCGATTTCTCTTGCGCCTGTGCCTATATCACCTGCGGGAACATCGGTATCTGCGCCGATATGCCTGCTAAGTTCTGTCATAAAGCTCTGACAGAAAGCCATAACCTCATTGTCCGACTTGCCCTTGGGGTCGAAATCGCTTCCGCCTTTTCCGCCGCCGATAGGAAGTGTTGTAAGAGAGTTTTTGAAAATCTGCTCAAAACCGAGGAATTTGATTATTCCGAGGTTAACGGAAGGATGAAGCCTGATACCGCCCTTGTAAGGTCCGATTGCACTGTTAAACTGAACTCTGAAGCCACGGTTTACATGAACATTTCCGTTATCGTCAACCCACGGAACTCTGAACATAATCTGTCTTTCAGGTTCGACAATTCTTTCAAGAAGTGCTGCTTTTTCAAATTCCGGATGCTTTTCAAGAACCGGTTCAAGTGAGGTGAGAACTTCTGTAGCCGCCTGAATGAATTCGGGCTGTGCAGGGTTCTTAGCCTTTAATTCGTCCAATACTCTTTGAACATATGACATAAATAAAACCTCCAATAGAGAAAAGTGAAATTTGCAAGGCTGCATTTACAAACCTAACTAAACATAATTATATCACACTTTTTTTACGATTTCAAGATTTTTTGCAACTTTTTGTTTTCAAACTTGCATTTTTTTAAAAATTTGTTTGTTTTTTGCTTAAATTTACTGAAACATCGTGCATTTTTGTTTAATTTAAATTACATTTTGCAATAAAGTGTTGTCGATTATTGCATTATTTATTTTCTCGTCCTTGGGATTTGATGTTGACATTATTTATTTTTTTGATATAATGATATAAAAGCTTCGGATAGATAATACATACGGATTGTTATTTTATAGCTTAGTAGGTGATGCTTGATGAAAATTTACTTAACAAAACCTTACGATGGGGCAGAGGTTAGTCTGCTTACAGAGGAACATAAGAGTTTTTTGCAGGCAGGCGGTAATGGAAATAAATCGGGAAACCAACCTTTGGACTGGCTGAATCTCAAAAGACAAGGTCAGGATCATTCCGCTCCGGCTCAGATTGTTTTCGCTTGGGAAACGCAAGGAGAAGAAGCGGATAAATGTCAATTTAAAATTGTCTTTTCAAATGATTCTTCTTTCAAAAATTGCAGGGAGTATTTTTGCACTGAAAATAACTTTGAGACCTCCCTTTTTTTGCTTGGAGAAACTGTTTACTGGTTTGTTTGTGCGTGCTGTGAAGGGCAAATCCTGTGCCGCTCGGAAATCCGGAAATTTACTGTTTCCATGCAGCCTCCGAGATTGATTTTTGCGGAGGGACTGAGCAACATTCGTGATTTGGGCGGCTGGCAAGCAAGAGAAGGAAAACGAATTCGCCAAGGGCGTATTTTTCGAGGATGTGAGATGGAATTTCACCATACCGTAACGGAGCAAGGAAAGTACACTTTGTGTGATGAACTGCAGATTAAAACCGATTTGGATCTTCGCCGGGAGGCAGTGGGAAAAGTGTTTTCCTCAGCTCTTGGTCCTTTGGTAAACCATATATTGCTTCCTGTTAATGCCTACGGCGATTTTTTGAAGGAAGAGGAAAAGAAAACTTGCAGACAACTGTTTCGATTATTTACCGAGGAAGAGCGTTATCCTTTTTATATTCATTGCTGGGGAGGAGCTGACCGAACGGGTACGGTTTTGTTCTTGCTGGGAGGAATACTGGGTATGAGCGAGCAGGATTTGTTTATGGATTATGAGTTTACCTCCTTTTCGGTTTGGGGCGAAAGATCTGTCCGTTCAGAGCTGTTTTTATCTCTGCTGGAGGGATTACATCCCTATGGAAAAGAAGGTGACACAATCAATCAAAAATGCGAAGCCTATCTTCTGTCAGCCGGAGTTACAGAAATCGAGCTGAACCGCATCCGTGAAATTATGCTGCAGCCCTAATTTAATACATAAAATGTTTGATTTATTAAGGAAATTACAGGAGATAATTATGCCGAAGTGTGGACTGAAACACCTGTATCAGACGATGAACTCAAAAGTACGATTGAAAGTATGGGATATACCTTCGTAAGCCGTGTTACAAACAAATGAGGTAAACATATAAATTTATAAGGAATAACAAATTGAGATAAAAGAAAATGCGGGTATTCCTTTATAGGAGAATACTTGCGCCTGCCGTTATTTTAAATACTTATCAAGATGCTCTTTAATTTTCTTAAAGCTTAAATCGCTTATGTCGTGCTCAATTTTACAGCTGTCTTCATAAGCAGTTGCCTCATCAACGCCCAAAGCCATTAAAGCCTTTGCAATAATCTGGTGACGTTCATACATTCGTTCTGCAATTTCCTGTCCTTTTTCAGTCAGGGTAATACTGCCTTCGGAATCCATGTTAATGTAGCCTTCTTCACGGAAGTTTTTCATAGCAACCGAAACACTCGGTTTTGTGAAATTAAGATGATTGACCACATCAATGCTGCGAACATTGCCCTTTTTTAATTTTATCATCAAAATTGCTTCAAGATAATTTTCTGCTGATTCTTTTATTCTCATAATATAGGTACTCCATATAAATTTAATGCTATTTGAAAAGCAGAGTATGTTTAATTTGGATTTTACACAACTGCATTTTAATCATTATATCACATTATATCAGCTTTGTCAAACCGAAGTATTTTGCGGTAATCTCATAAAACTGCACAAAAAGTCGAAGAATCAATTAGCGGATGTAATGTAAAATAAAGAAACGAAAAAATTTTTTAAAGATATATTGACAAGCCAAGTTAGTTATGGTAAACTAACTGAAGTAGGTTAGTGACAACTAACTTTTTGTTTGGGATTTTTGGTTAGCTGAGACTAACAGAATGGAGGTCACATATGATGCCGCTGTCGCTCGCAGATGTGGGGGAAGAAAATACAATCAAAAAAATCGGAGGAAAACCCGAAGTGAAAAAGCACCTTGAAAATCTCGGCTTTGTTGTGGGCGGAACTGTCAAGGTAATAAGTACATTAGGGGGGAATGTAATCGTAAATGTCAAAGAGACACGAGTTGCCATAAGCGAAGAAATGGCACGAAAAATCATGGTCTGAAAAATCCAAATATTTTCAAGGAGGAAAAACTATGAAGACATTGAGACAGGCAAAAATCGGGGACACGGTCAAGGTTGTCAAGCTTCACGGCGAGGGTGCCGTAAAACGCAGAATTATGGATATGGGAATTACAAAAGGAACTGATGTACATATCCGCAAAGTAGCACCATTGGGGGATCCGATCGAGGTTACGGTTCGCGGATATGAATTGTCCCTTCGTAAGGCAGATGCCGAAATGATAGAAGTCGAATAAAATTTTTTGATATTAGGTTAGTTACAACTAATATGAAAGCGAGGATTTAGTAATGAATTTGAGAATTGCTCTTGCGGGTAATCCAAACAGCGGTAAAACAACTTTGTTTAATGCACTTACAGGTTCCAATCAGTTTGTCGGAAACTGGCCGGGAGTTACGGTTGAAAAAAAAGAAGGCAAGCTTAAAAAACATGACGGAGTAACAATAACCGACCTCCCCGGTATTTACTCTTTATCTCCGTACACATTAGAGGAGGTTGTTGCAAGAAACTATCTTATAGGTGAAAGACCTGATGCAATACTAAATATTGTGGATGGTACAAACCTTGAGAGAAACCTCTATCTTACCACACAGCTCACCGAGCTTGGTATTCCTGTTGTAATAGCTGTCAATATGATGGATATTGTGAGAAAGAACGGCGATAAGATAAATATTGCAGAGCTGTCTCGTGAGCTTGGATGTAAAATCGTTGAAATTTCCGCCCTTAAGGGAACGGGAATACAGGAGGCTGCACAAGCGGCGATTGATGCGGCAAAGAACGGGAAGACAGTTCCCATGCACACATTTTCGGGTACTGTCGAACACGCAATTGCTCATATCGAAGAAGCTGTACTTCACGATATGCCCGAAGAACAACAGAGATGGTATGCAATTAAAATTTTTGAACGCGATGATAAAGCGATTGAAGCCCTTAATATTTCAGAGGCAACAATGTCTCATGTTGAAGCGGACATAGCTGCTGCAGAAAAAGAGCTTGATGATGCGGAGAGTATTATCACAAACGAGAGATATATTTATATTTCACAGCTTATGAAGGGCTGTTATAAAAAGAAAAACGCAGGGAAATTATCCAATTCCGATAAGATAGATAAGGTAGTAACAAACCGCTGGCTCGGACTTCCGATTTTTGCAGTTGTTATGTTCCTTGTTTATTACATATCAATGGTATCTGTCGGTACAATGGCAACAGATTGGGCAAATGACGGACTATTCGGTGACGGCTGGCATTTGTTCGGAATAGGCACTTCGGCTTACACCGAGGTCGCAGGCGAATTTGGCGAAGCATCTCAGGTGGTGAACGGTTATATTGAATATGCGGCAGATAATGGCATTGATACCAAAGAAGTTGAAGCGGCACTTGATACAGAATCAGAAGATTTTGATGCCGATGCGGCAGTTTTGGCACTGACATCTTTTGCAGAGTCTGCAAAGGCTATAGATGAAGCAACATACACAGTTGTTGATGAAGAAACGATGGCTGATGAAGAGGTTACATCGTCCTATGACGATTTGCTCGCATCAATTGAAATATACGAAAAGTACGACTGTGCCGATCCCGATCCTGCCGATTATGGTGTATGGGTTCCGGGTATCCCTGTTCTTGTCGAAAGTCTTTTAAGTGCAGTAAACTGTGCCGATTGGCTTTCGAGACTCATATTGGACGGCATTGTTGCCGGTGTCGGAGCAGTTCTTGGCTTTGTACCTCAGATGCTTGTATTGTTCTTATTGCTTGCATTCTTGGAGGCTTGCGGATATATGGCGCGCATTGCATTCGTTCTTGACAGAGTATTCAGAAAATTCGGTCTTTCGGGAAAATCTTTTATTCCAATGTTAGTTGGTACGGGCTGCGGTATTCCGGGTATTATGGCATCAAGAACTATCGAAAATAACCGTGACCGAAAAATGACAATTATGACAACTACATTTATTCCTTGCGGTGCTAAGGTTCCGTTTATTGCGATGATTGCAGGCGCTATCTTCGGAGGTTCTGCGTGGGTGGCAACATCGGCATATTTTGTAGGTATGGCGGCGATTGTGTTATCGGGAATAATCCTTAAAAAGACAAGACCGTTTGCGGGCGATCCTGCTCCCTTCGTTATGGAATTGCCAAGCTATCATATGCCCACGCTGTCAAATGTACTTCGCAGTATGTGGGAGCGTGGCTGGTCATTCATTAAGAAGGCGGGAACAATAATTCTTCTCTCTACGATTGTTATTTGGTTTACAACATACTTTGGATTTGTTGATGGAAAATTCACAATGCTTTCGGATGAACAGTTGGATTCAAGCATATTGGCAGTTATAGGAAATGCAATTGCGTGGATATTTGCACCTTTGGGTTGGGGTAATTGGCAGGCAACCGTCGCATCCATTACAGGGCTTGTGGCGAAGGAAAATATTGTGGGAACTATGGGTATTCTTTACGGCGGTACAGGAACTGTATATGGAAATCTTGCAGAAGCGTTTACCACAGTTTCGGGATATTCATTCCTTGTGTTCAATCTTCTGTGTGCTCCTTGCTTTGCGGCAATCGGTGCAATAAAGCGTGAAATGAACAATGCGAAATGGACTTGGTTTGCAATCGGTTATCAGTGTGTATTTGCTTATGCAATAGCACTTATGGTAAATCAGTTCGGATCGTTGTTTATCGGAAATGTAAATGTAATTGGTTTGATTTTTGCTTTGGCTGTACTTGTATTTATGGTTTATATGCTCTTTAAGCCTTACAAAGAATCTAATAAGCTTACTGCTAAGGTAAGCGTGAAAGCGTAAAGGTAAAGACTAAACTGTCTGCGGCGGTTAATCCGTCGCGGACAGTTAAAAATAGGAATACATTGATAAGCGAAAAGGAGACTTTATATGATGACATGGTTACTCAATAATATTTCTACAATAATTATATGTATTGTACTTACAGCGGTTATTGCGGCTATTATATCATATATCGTAAGAAACAAAAAACAAGGCAAAACCTCCTGCGGATGCGGATGTAAAAACTGTGCAATGAGAGGTTCCTGCCATAGCGGAAAGTGAGAAAACACATATTTTTGGATTAGCCGGTGATTGGTAGGACAATCCGGAAAGGTTCCTGTTTGATGTGGGACGCGGGAGTCAATAAAAATAATATCGCCTGTCTGTCCGGAAAAGTCGCTGTGATCGGTTTTGAC
>CABUMF010000063.1 GCA_902492655.1 uncultured Eubacteriales bacterium
AAGGAGCAGTTGTTGTTTTGGGAGAAAACGGAGATGAAGTCGCTTCGTACATCTCAAATCGCTGTGAATGTGTTTTTGATGCAAAACAGCTTAAGGCGTGCTTTGAGGGCTACAGCGGTGATGTACTCGTTCTGTACGGAGATATGCCCGCGGTAACTTCGGAGCTCTTAAAAGCTTGTCATGATGCCCACGAGAAGGGCGGAAACGGGATAACGGCATTTTCAAACGGTAAAGAGAACCGTATATGTATTTACGATTCGGAAGCGTTTTATAAGAGGTGTGACGCATTGGACGATTTGTCCGAAATTATGAGCCCTGATAATGCAGATGTTTTTGTTTGCTCGGAAAATTCTGAGGAGCTTTCCAAAATTACGGACAGAGCTTCCGTTTCGTGTCTTAGCGGATATATTTATATGAGAAATGCCGAAAAAGTCATGAAAAGCGGTGTTACCGTAATAGATCCGGCGGCCACTTATATAGGCGACGATGCCCAAGTAGGGCAGGATACGGTTATAGAACCGGGGTGCTTTATTTTGGGTAAAACCAAAATCGGGAGTAACTCGATAATCGGCCCTGGTACAAGGCTTACCGATATGATTGTCGGGGATAATGTCCGCATTGAAAATTCCGTTTGCATTGAAAGCACGGTTTCAAACGGTGTAAGCGTTGGCCCGTTTGCGTATATAAGGCCCGGTTCAAAAATCGGAAAAAATGTTAAAATCGGGGATTTTGTTGAGATTAAAAATTCGGTAATTGACGAGGGTACAAAGGTTTCGCACCTGACTTATGTCGGCGACAGTGATGTCGGGGCAAATGTCAATTTCGGTTGCGGAACGGTTACCTGTAATTATGACGGAAGAAAAAAACACAGAACAAAAATCGGTGACAATGCCTTTATCGGCTGCAATACAAATCTTGTTGCGCCGGTTGAGGTTGCACATAATGCTTTTACGGCCGCAGGGTCAACAATCACTTCGGATGTTCCTGCGGATTCATTGGCGATTGCCAGAGCAAATCAAGTAAATAAATACGGCTGGGTGAACAGTCGAAAGGAGAAAAACAAATGATAGCACATGGTAAGAATGTAAAGATTTTTGCAGGCAATTCAAACATTGCTCTTGCAAAGGCGATTGCGGATATACTCGGTGTTCCGCTCGGTAACGCAAAGGTGGGCAAGTTCAGCGACGGGGAAGTTTTTGTTACAACTTCGGAAACCGTCCGCGGAGCAGATGTTTTTGTTGTGCAGTCAACCTGCAATCCGGTAAACGATAACCTTATGGAGCTCCTTATTATGATTGATGCGTTCAAGAGAGCCTCCGCCGGCAGAATAACAGCCGTTATTCCGTATTACGGTTATGCAAGACAGGACAGAAAGGCAAAGGCGCGCGATCCGATTTCCGCAAAGCTCGTTGCAGACCTTATTGCAACGGCAGGTGCCGACAGAGTTCTTACAATGGATCTTCATGCAGCTCAGATTCAGGGCTTCTTCAATGTTCCGGTTGACCATCTTCTGGGCATTCCGATTTTATCAAACTATTATGCAGACAAGTTCTCTGACGAAAAAGATAATGTTGTTTGCGTTTCTCCTGACTTGGGAAGTGTTACGAGAGTTCGTTCATTTGCAGAAAGGCTCGACCTTTCGATGGCAATTATAGATAAGCGTCGTCCGAAGGCGAATGTTTGCGAGGTTATGAACATAATCGGTGATGTAAAAGGCAAGAAGGTTATTTTGGTTGACGATATGATTGATACCGCAGGTACAATCTGCCATGCCGCAGACGCACTCCGTGAAAGAGGAGCAACAGAGGTTTATGCCTGCTGTACGCACGCAGTTCTTTCAGGACCCGCTATTGACAGAATTGAAAAGTCAGCTATTAAGGAGCTTATTATGCTCGATACCGTTCCGCTGCCGGATGAGAAGAAGCTTGATAAAATCCATGTGCTTTCTGTTGCTCAGATGTTTGCGGAAGCAATCAGCAGAATATTTGACGAAAAGTCAATAAGCACTCTCTTTATATAAAAAGCGGTACATATTAAAACTGTTCAAGCGGGCGGCAGAGAATGTCACCCGTTTGATTTCATATTACGGAGAACATTTATGAAAATAATCGTAGGTCTCGGAAACCCCGGAAAAAAATATGACGACACAAGGCATAACATCGGATTTGCATACATCGAATGTCTTGCGCATAAGCATAATATTAAGATTAATAAGTCTGAATGTAAGGCACTGACGGGCGTCGGCAGAATTGCCGGAGAGCAGGTTGTGCTTGCAAAACCGCAGACTTTCATGAACCTGAGCGGCGAGAGCGTAAAGTCGCTTTCGGCAAAATACAAATGCTCACCCGAGGATATTATCGTTATTTTTGACGATGTTTCCTTAAGTGTGGGCAGAATGAGAATAAGGCTTAAGGGGAGTGCGGGCGGTCATAACGGAATTAAGTCGATTATATATAATCTTTCATCGGAGGATTTTCCGAGGCTCAAAATCGGGGTCGGAGAAAAGGCGTTTTCGGAAATGGACCTTGCAGACCATGTTCTCGGCAAGTTCCCCAAGGAAGATATAAAAATTCTGACCGAAATGATTCCGGATGTCTGCACGGCTTTGGAGCTTCTCATTGCAGGCGAAGCCTCCGAAGCTATGAATCGTTTTAATCAGAGGTGAAACTATGCCTAAGTTTTATGACCTTTTGGATGAGCTTGAGGGTTATGCGAAAACCAAAAAATCAATACTTGAAAACAAAAATGTCTGTCTTTCGGGAGTTTCGGGCTCTTCAAAGGCTCATGTTCTGTTTTCCCTTCTTAAGGAAACGAATACAAATTCCTGTCTTATAATCACTCCGAACGAGCTTTCCGCAAAGCAACTTTACAGGGATTTGACTTTTCTTTGCGACGAGCGTGTTATGCTTTTTCCGGAAAGAGAATATGTTTTTTACGACCTTGATTCTTCAAGTAACGAAATAACAATTCAAAGAATTTCAACGCTCGAGAGGGTTTTTAGGAAGGGCGGTATAGTAATTGCCACCGCCGCCGCGGCGATGAAGCCGGTTTTGCCCAAAAGGCTTTTGAAAAAATACACATCCGTTGTTTCCGAAGCGGATATTCTTAATATGGATGAATTTTCAAAAAAGCTCACCCTGGCAGGCTACAGTGCTTGCGAAACGGTTGAGGGGGCAGGGCAGTTTGCGGTAAGGGGCGGAATAATTGATGTTTTCCCCATAACCTCCGATTGTCCTTACAGAATAGATATGTTCGGCGATGAGGTTGACACGATAAGAGGCTTTGATGTCACAACCCAGCTTTCGGGCGACAGGGTTAAGAGCATAACCGTCCCGCCGGCTTACGAAATTCTCTACGATTACGAAACTGCGGAAAAAATCGCAGAAAAGCTTAAGCTATCGGGAAATCCCGATTGGGAAAAGTTTTCCGAGCGGCATTATTTTCCTTCAAACGACAAGTATATTCCCGAAATATATCCTGAGCTTCCGTTGATTTTTGAATATTTCAACGGTTTGTTTGTGTTTGACGAGCCCCTTGCAATAAAGGAGAAGACCGAAAACTGCGGTTTTGAGCTTATGAAAACGATTGAGGCTATGTATGAACGAAATGAGCCTTTTTGCGGCGGAGCAGGGGATTTTTATACGGATTATACCGAGCTTGTCAGAAAATCAAGGGGTTGTATTTTGGCACTTTGCGAGTTTTTGCAAAGCGGAACTGAAATCCCGTTTAAGACGATTGCGTCGATAGAGGTTAAAACCGAAGGCACATATAACGGCAACACTGCGATGCTTTGCGAGGATCTTAAGCTTTATATCAGGCAAAAAAGTCGGGTTGTACTGTTTTCGGGCGGTCATGCGAGAGGGCTTAATCTGATTGAAAGCCTTCAAAGAGAAGGGATTGAAGCAAAGTTTTCGGAAAATCCCGAAACCGAAATAAGCGGTGTTATGATTACCCCGGGTAGCCTTTCGGGAGGCTTTGAATACCCCGAGCTTAAGCTTGTGTTTATTTCCGACAGGGATGTTTTCAGGCAAAGCAAAAAGAAGAAAAGAGCGGTTTCAAAAAAGAATGCCGTAAGCTCTGTATCGGATTTGGCACCGGGGGACTATGTTGTTCATATAAATCACGGAATAGGTAAATATCTTGGGCAGGAGCTTGTTACAGCAGGCGGTGTTACAAAGGATTATCTTAAGCTCCAGTACGGCGGAAGCGACTTTTTGTATGTTCCGGCAACACAGCTTGATATGATACATAAGTATGTCGGCGGCAAAGAGCAACTCAAGCTGAATCGTCTCGGCGGCAAGGAATGGAAGAACACAAAGAGCAGAGTTAAGGCTTCGTGTGAGGAGCTTGCAAAAGGGCTTATTAAGCTTTATGCCGAGCGTGAAACGATAAAGGGACACTCATTTTCTTCCGATACCCCGTGGCAGCAGGAGTTTGAAGAAAGCTTTCCGTACACCGAAACACCCGACCAGCTCAAAAGCATTAATGAGGTCAAGGAGGATATGGAAAAGCCTTCTCCCATGGACAGACTCTTGTGCGGCGATGTGGGCTACGGTAAAACCGAGGTTGCAATCCGTGCGGCATTTAAGTGCGTTATGGACGGCAAGCAGGTGGCGTATCTTGCGCCGACTACCGTTCTTGCGCTTCAGCATTTCAATACATTTCGTGACAGAATGTCCGATTTTGCCGTAAGGGTGGAAATGCTTTCAAGATTCAGAACCCCTGCTCAGCAAAAAAAGATTGTGGAAAAGGTAAATAACGGTGAAATTGATGTTTTGATAGGAACCCACAGGATACTTCAAAAGGATGTGAAATTTCCTTCTCTCGGGCTTTTGGTTATTGACGAGGAACAGCGATTCGGCGTAAAGCATAAGGAGCGAATGAAGGAATTAAAGACAAATGTAGATGTCCTCACCATGACTGCAACGCCTATCCCGAGAACTCTCCATATGTCCATGATAGGTATTCGTGATATAAGCACCATAAACACGCCCCCAAAGGACAGGTATCCTGTAAGAACATATGTTCTTGAGCAAAATATGTCCATTGTAAAAGATGCGATAGTGCGTGAAATTTCAAGGGGTGGGCAGGTTTATTATCTGTTTAACCGTGTGGACGGAATTTCTGCCGCCGCAAACAGAATAAGAGAGCTTGTGCCCGATGCAACGGTTGCTTATGCTCACGGCCAGATGAGGGAAGGCGAGCTTGAAAAGATAATGCTTGATGTTTCCCGTGGTGATGTTGATGTTTTGGTATGCACCTCGATAATCGAAACAGGGCTTGATATTCCTAATGTAAATACCATTATCATAGAAGATGCCGACCGCCTCGGTCTATCTCAGCTTTATCAGCTCAGAGGCAGAGTCGGGCGCTCGGACAAAATGGCTTATGCCTATCTTATGTACAAAAAGGATAAGGTTTTGAGCGAGGTTGCAAGGAAAAGACTTTCCGCCCTGCGTGATTTTACGGAGTTCGGCTCGGGATTTAAGATTGCGCTTCGTGACCTTGAAATCAGAGGCGCAGGGAATGTGCTCGGTCCGGAACAGCACGGGCATATGGATTCTGTGGGATATGAGCTTTACTGCATGATGCTTGAGGATGAAATAAGAAGGCAAAAGGGTGAAGCGTCTGCCATAACGGATGTTACGGTTGATATTGAAATTGACGCATATATCCCGAAAAATTATATCAGGAACGATGATACGAGAATTGATATTTACAGCCGTATAGCGAAAATTTCGTCAGAGGCGGAGTATAACGAAATGGAGGATGAGCTTCGCGACAGATTCGGCGAATACAGCAATGCGGTTTCAAATCTTCTTGAAATTGCGCTACTCAAAAATGTTGCCTCCGATGTCGGAATAGGGGAAATAAGGCAGATTGGCTCAAACATCGTGTTTTACTTTAAGAATGCATCTCCCGAAACAATAGGAATGGCAAGCCTTGCGGCAGGTTATTTTAAGGGCAGGGTGCTTGTTTCTGCGGGAACAAGACCTTCCATGACCTATGTTCGAGGTGCGCAAGGGAATGCACTCAATACGCTGTCAAATATTAAAATTGTGTTACATCGGCTTAATGAATTGAAAATGAGCCAAAAATAAGCTATAATGGTTTTAATGCTACCGAAAGGATAATTTATATGAAAAAACTACTGATTGCAATTTGCGTGTTCGCACTTTTGCTTACGGGGTGCGGAAAAGAAAAGGATATTGAACCGAATAAGGGCATTACCTATGACGGGTACAGCGGTCCCTCCGATGCGGTTATGACCGTAAACGGGGAGACGGTTTCGGTTGACGAGTTCAATTATTTCCTTATAATGGCGTCTTACGATTTAGTCTCGGCAAACAATGTGCTCGATGCGGACAGAAGTGAATTCTGGGATAAAATCGACGAAAAAACGGGCAAAAGCTTCAAGCAGGACGCGCTTGACGATGCTATCAACCGATGCAAGCCCTATCATATTTACAGGACGCAGTCCAAGGCTGAGGGAATCGAGCTTTCAAAGGACGATTTAGACACGATTGACAATAATACCAATAAAATGTCTAAGAGCTACGGCGAATATATGTCAGAGCTTCAGCTGAAGGCGGGCGGTCTTACTCCCGAAGTTTTTAAGAATATTAATGAAATGAGCCAATATTCGGTCAGACTGTTCTCAAAGTACACCTCCGAATTAAAGGGCTATTCGGAAGAGGAAATCAATGAATACTATAAAAAGAATTATGCTCGTGCAAAGCAAATTCTCATTCTGACGGTAAATCCGGAAAATAACGAAGCACTCCCCGATGACAAAAAGCAGGAGGCTCTCTCAAAAATTATGGAAATAAAATCAAGGCTTGACGGCGGAGAAACGTTTGACAGCCTCATGGCGCAGTATAATCAAGACCCGGGATACGCACAGTACCCCGGCGGTTATACCTTTGCAGATGACGGTACTTATTCCAAGGAATTTGCCAAAACGGCTTTTTCCTTAAACGAAGGCGATGTAAGCGATGTTGTGGAGACGGAATACGGCTATGCAATCATCAAAAGGGAACCCCTGTCCGATACCGACATTCCAAGAGAACCGATTGAAGAAAAGCTTACAAAGGACGGTTTTCAGGCAAAAATAGATAAGCTTTGCGAAGATGCCGATGTAAGACTTAACAAGGATGTTTACGATTCTGTGGATGTTGAAAAGGTGTTGTCGGATTATATCAATTCTCAAGATGAGATTATGGCAAAAATCAAGGCAGAATATGAAAGAATCTACGCCGAAGCGGACAAAGAAAAGAAGGAATAGTCATCCGGGCTGACAGATTTTCTGTCAGCTCGCTTTTTTTAGGGAAGGATTGGGATTTTTTCTCCGTTTTTTATGTCAATTCGTCCCAGAAAAATGTCGTTTCGTCACAAACCTATTGATAATGTTTTATAAAAGCAGTAATATATTTAACATAAAGATGCGCAGACATTAATGCAATTTATCCGTGCGAAAAGTGCGGAAGAAAGTGAGGATGAACGAGTATGAAGAAAAGAATATTGAGCCTGTTGCTCTGCGGCGCAATGCTGTTTACCTTCTGTTTCCAATCGGTGCTTGCCGCCGTAGACGGGCAGACGGAAACAGAATGTATTTGTACATCTCTTTGCGCCGCGGAGAGCGTAGATGAGGATTGCCCTGTGTGCAGCACGGAAAATGCGGATTTTGCGCTTTGTGAGGGAGAATCGGAAACAGCTGTACCGTCAAATTCGGAGGAAGTCTATCATGTTGAAGGCAATGCGGAAGGTGGAGCCTATTTAATTGCCGGTGCAGATGTACCTTATTTGGGTGCAAACGGCTCTCAGCAGAACTGCGGCAGCTATACCGTGGTGGAGGCAACAACAACCGCATGGAACGAAGGCTGGTATGTTGCTCAGGGGGATGTTACCGTTCCCGAAGCCGTTACTTTAGGTGGCGATGTACATATTATCCTGATGGACGGATGCAGCCTGACCGTGGACGGCGGGATCGGCTGCATTGAAGGCGCTTCCTTAACCATCTATGCCCAGAGCACCGGCGATGAGATGGGCAAACTGACTGCCATAGGCGGTAATACAGAAGGCTCAAGCATTGGAATCAATGTTTATAAGGGGGGCATCACCATAAACGGAGGTGCAGTAATCGGAATCGGCGGTACGCCCACCCCAAATCCTGAAGAGGGATATGCAGATGTAACCTCCGGTGTCTATGCCTATATGGGCAGCATCACTGTAAACGGAGGCTCGCTAACCGCAACCGGTGGTAAGGACATAGATTACAGCTTTGGCATCTATGGTCAAAATATCACTGTAACCGGCGGAACCGTCACTGCAATCGGCGAGCAGGCGAAACTCTCAAGCGCGGGAATCTATGTCGTCGATCTACTGACCGTAAACGGCGGTACGGTATATGCCACTGCCGGCAACGCAAAATATGATAGCAAAGGTATCATTTCTCCAAGGTCAGGCAGCTGCGTTATAAACGGCGGCGTTGTCACC
>CABUMF010000064.1 GCA_902492655.1 uncultured Eubacteriales bacterium
CGGACATAAGTCAGTTACTGACAAAGCGGTAGCACCCACTTGTACAGAGCCGGGTCTGACTGAAGGTAGTCACTGTACGGTGTGTGATAAAGTGTTATTTGTGCAGGAAGTTGTCCCTGCAATAGGGCACAATTCGATAGATACACCATCAATAGCGCCCGGATATGATACCGTTTGGGGGAGCGAAGGCGGAAAACATTGTGGCGTGTGTGGTGCAATTCTTGTGGAACCAACTCCGATTAAGCCTACGGGACCGATTGTTTCAGCAATTATAGATGTTGACGGAAATTTGACAATTTCGGGTGGCCTTTCAGATATCAAAGATGCTGTTGGAACAACAGTTGTTGCAATATATGACAATCTCGGAAAAATGTTGGATTTGAAGAATATAACAGAACTGGATCAATCTAATTTATATGTTCTAATTGAGAATATAAACGACGCACATAATATTAAGATTCTAAGATGGCAAATGCAAAGTCTCAGACCATTACACAATGCGGTTGAAGTTAGTGTAAAGAAATAACAGTATATGTATATTGAATCAATTACAATCAATCACATTAAGTGTTAGAAATATTAAAGAGATGAGCACTTGATATGAGGGTATTAAAACTTTAAATTGGTGTCTCTCTTAATTTTAAGTGCACTAAAGACATTACAAACATTAAGGGAGCCCTGTCCCATAATTGGGTTGATGTGACAATAAAAACACTAAAAGAAATTAAAAATTTCTTGTAGTTATTATTGTTATTAAACTTAATTTTAAAAAGGATAAAGAGCACTTTCGTCATGAACCTTCCTCCCAATCGTTAGATTTTTGGTCTAACTCTTGGCGGTCGGTTTAAGCGCAAGTGCTTTTATGCTATTTAAGTTTACTATTAAATTTAGGATAATCAAGATATAATAAAAACCCGAACCCTTCACCGATTGGTACAAGGTTCGGATTTTTACTGTTTGGTGCGGCTGACAGGAATCGAACCTGCACGCCAAAGGCACAAGAACCTAAATCTTGCGCGTATGCCAATTTCGCCACAGCCGCAAAGCTTTATTAATTATATCACATATTCGGTAAAAAAACAAGACCTGAATTTATTTTTCTCCGCTTCTTTTATAGTAAAACAGATATTGCTGTGCAAGTCCGCGGTATTTTCCGAAATAATCATTTGAAAACGAATCAATATTTTTAACATCCACCGAGTACAGATCCGCCATGGCTTTTTTTACCCAAACATCTGTTGGAAACACATCGAATTTATGATACCCAAAAAGCAATATGCAATCGGCAACCTTGTTTCCGATGCCTTTTACCGAAAGAAGCTTATCTTTTGCCGCTTCTGTGTCGATATGCGATAGGTCTTCAATATCAAAATCCCCCTTAACCACGGCGTTTGTAAATCCCGTAATATAGTCAGCTCTGTAGCCGCATTTCAGCTCTGTGAGCTCATCGACAGTCGCCTTTGACAGCTGCTCGGGAGTGGGGAAGGAGTATCTTGTTTTTCCGTTGTACACGCCGATTTCGGTGCCGTATTTTTCGCAAATCCGTTCCACAACTCTTTCAATATTATATATAGAGTTGTTTTGAGATATGATGAATGAAACAATGCACTCAAACATATCCTGCTTGAGTATTCTTATACCGCCGCCGAAATCAATGGCTTTTTTCATAATTCCATCCTTTGAAAGGGACTTTGAAATCATGCCGTAATCGGTGTCCAAATCAAAAAACGGCTTCCATGTGCTTTCAAATTCCTCAAGCGTGCAGTTGTGAATCACGACAAGATTTCCAATTTGCGATATACCAAGATATTTTCCGAACGCAACTCCTTCAAAAAAACCGTTGTCATACTCGTGAAATCTGAAGCACTGTCCGCAGGTAAAGGTTTGCTTTATATCAAAATTTTCTGTATCCTCCAAAAAGACGGAAGAATTTTTTTCGTAAACTTTCATAATACCCCTTTTATCTTTTGAGAAAATATGTTATACTTAATTATACAACAATTTGAAGATTTTGTAAAGGATAAAATTATGAAGGTTGAAAAGATATACGAGATTCCCGTAAACGAAGCGTTCGACAAGGACTGCGAGTGTGCACTTTGCTTTCTTGAAAAAAATCTCGAGGACAAAAATACAGAGTTTTTCCTCGGGCCTGCAATGATGAAGCCGGAATTCAGAATTGAAACCAATAAAAAAGGCTTTTGCCGCAGGCATCTTTCCAAAATGCTTGAAAACCAAAACAGACTTCCGCTTTCTCTCATGCTCGATACGCATTTGAATTCACTGAACGAAATACTTGACAGGAAAAAGGGGATAAAGAAAACACGGGATATTGATTTTATTTTGACAGAGCTTTCAGCTTTGGAAAATTCCTGTGCGGTATGCGATTACATAAACGATACTTTTGTAAGGTACATAAATGTGATACTTTATATGTGGCAAAAGAACGAGGAGTTCAGAGATAAGCTTTTATCTTCAAAGGGCTTTTGTGTTCCGCATTTTTACCAACTTCTGAAAACGGCAAAAAAGGAGCTCTCAAAGAAGGAATTTACTGCTTTTTCCGATATGCTTACGGATATTGAAGTTCGGGAGATGAAGCGGATAAACGAGGAAATAAATTGGTTCACCAAAAAATTTGACTACAAAAACAAGGACGCCGATTGGAAAAACTCAAAGGACGCGCCCCAAAGGACGGTTATAAAGCTTAAAAAATTTACGGAATAAAAAATTTGCCGGGAAGTTAGCACGCTTCCCGGCTGTATGTTATATTTCCAAAAGCTCGTCTATAAGTTTATAGCCCGGCTCTACATAAATCCCTGTTTCTTTTCCGCAGTTTTCGGTGTATCTCACATCTGAAAACTTTTCTTCTCTGCTGTCATATATAGCAAAGGGAACAGGGTCTGAGGTATGGGTCATATAAACAATCGGAGTGGGGTGGTCGGGCATAACCATAACTCTGAAATCATCACCGCTCGATTTTAAGTATTCCATAACAGGTCCTATAATTTTTTCGTCAATAAGCTCAATGGATTTAACCTTATTGTCAATTTCGTGTCTGTGACCGCTCTCATCGGGCGCTTCAACATGAATGTAAACAAAGTCGCTGCCTTCTTTCAGTGCGTTGATTGCCGCATCGGCTTTTCCCGAAAAGTTTGTATTCACATTTCCGGTTGCGCCCTCTACATCAATGGAATTCATCTTTGCACATATTGCAATTCCTTTAAGAAGGTCAACCGCTGAAATCATTGTGCCGCAAAGTCCTGTTTTTTCTTTAAAACTCGGAAGCTCGGGCTTTGAGCCTTCTCCCCATATCCATATTGAATTTGCGGGATGCTTTCCGTTTTTAATTCTTTCAAGATTAACCGGATGATTTTTAAGTATTTCATAGCTCTTTTTCATCAAATCGAGGATTACTTTGTTGTTCGGAAGATAATCTGTAATCTTTTTGCCGCTTATATCGTGGGGCGGTGTGAGTTTGAAATTGTCCTTTGTACCGTGCCAAAGCATAAGATGACGGTAGCTTATACCCGAATGAAATTCAATTTCATCCGTTCTGAAAGCTTTGTCAACGGATTTTATCAGTTCGCGTGCCTCCTCCGTTGTAATTTCGTCGGAGCTGTAATCAACCATTGTTTTGTTTTCGTATTCCTCATCGTCCGACAGTGTAACAAGATTACATCTGAAGGATATATCGCCGGGAATCATATCAACACCTATGCTGTACGCTTCAAGAGGCGATCTGCCGGTGTAATATTTCAACGGATCAAAGCCCATTACCGAAAGATTTGCAACATCGCTTCCCGGTTTAATACCGTCAGGAACCGTTTTTACCATTCCGAGCTTGCCGTGGGATGCAATAAAATCCATGTTCGGTTTGTGAGCCGCCTCGAGGGGAGTTTTGTTTCCCAGCTCGGTTACGGGGAGGTCTGCCATTCCGTCTCCCAAAAATACAACATATTTCATATATATGCACTCCTTTTGCGATTAAAATATGATTTTATACTATTATAACAAATTTTCGGTAAAAAATAAAGATGATTTCATTAAAAAAAATGCTTAAATATGTTAAATAAATCTTGCGAAAAGTATGCATAATGTGGTATAATATATATAATGGCGTTTGTATTGATCGAATTTTTACTTTTTCCGGTCAGTGTAAACTATTAGCAAATACGGTGTATGTGAAAGCTTGTTTCACATCATATTCCGTCGGATTTTAATGCCCGTGCAGCGTCCTTTGGCAAAGCCTTCGTAAAACGCACATGGGTACAATTATCTCTTATCATTCCTTGCCCTGCTGATAAGAGAAATTGTTACTATTATGTATGCCGTGCAGGGCGGCGGAATGGAGATTATCATTATGGCAAACATTGCAATACTCGGTTACGGTACGGTCGGCTCAGGTGTTTATGAAGTAATTCAGAATACCTTAAAAACCGGGAAACTGCAAGATACTTTGAATGTTAAGTATATTCTCGACATCAGAGATTTTCCCGATCTTCCCCATAAAAATCTTTTTACAAAGGATTTTGAGGAAATTCTTTCCTCCGATGTTGATATTGTTGTTGAGGTTATGGGCGGAGTTAATCCTGCTTATGAATTTACAAAACGTTCCCTTATTGCGGGTAAAAGCGTTGTTACTTCAAACAAGGAACTGGTCGCAACTCACGGTACGGAGCTTCTGAAGCTTGCAAAGGAAAACAATGTCAACTATATGTTCGAGGCAAGCGTGGGTGGCGGTATTCCGATTATCAGACCTTTGGGTTCATGCCTTGCCGCAAACGATATTAGTGAAATTCTGGGAATATTGAACGGTACTACAAATTATATTCTTACAAAAATGATACATGAAGGACAGGACTTTGATTCGGTTCTTAAAAAGGCTCAGGAAAAGGGCTATGCCGAGAGAAATCCCGATGCGGATGTACTGGGAACGGACGCTTGCAGAAAAATTGCAATTTTGGCATCCCTGGCAAGCGGAAATTATGTTAATCCCGACCTTGTGCATACGGAAGGCATTACGGAAATTACCCTTGACGATGCGGAGTTTGCAGACAGATTGGGATATTCAATAAAGCTTATCGGTTACTACAAAAAATTCGATGACGGTAAGATTGCGGTAAGGGTTTCTCCCATGCTTGTTGATAAATCGCATCCTCTTTCAGGCGTTGAAGGCGTTTTCAACGGTATTTTTGTGAAGGGCGACTCTGTCGGTGATTGTATGTTCTACGGCAGAGGAGCGGGCAAGCTGCCTACTGCAAGCGCTGTTGTTGCGGACGTTATTGATATTTCCAAAAACAAAGGCATTTTCAAATCACCTTACTGGGATGACGAGGCAGCGGACGCGGTACTTGATTACAAATCCGTCAAAACCGCATATTATGTATTGGTGGAGGGCGATCATGACCTTTCCGATGAAATAAATGAGGTCGTTAAAACAGAAATATCGGTTTTTGACGGTAAAAAAACGGCTGTTATAACATATACAGATAATGACGGGATCCTGATTGATAAAATCAAAAGTCTTAATGATACTTTGGGTGTTAAGGTGATTTCGTCAATCAGAGTATTGAACGATTAATGATAAAAACGCAGATATTCCTGTTTGCTGCGTAAGTATTTAAACACAATGAAAGTGATTATTCATCCGATTATTCACTTTCGGTTAGGAGGAAGATTGATGGGTTTAATAGTTCAAAAGTTCGGCGGAAGTTCTGTTGCCGATGCTGAAAAACTCAGAAATGTCGCCGGTCGCATTACCGACGCTTACAATGAGGGCAACAATGTTATCGTTGTTGTTTCGGCACAGGGTGACACAACTGACGATTTAATCGAAAAGGCTAAAGAGGTTAACGAAAAGCCTTCAAGAAGAGAGATGGATGTTCTTCTGTCCTCGGGTGAGGTCATTTCTATGTCCTTGCTTGCCATGACTCTTGAAAAAATGGGGTATCCCGTTATTTCGCTGACGGGCTGGCAGGCAGGCATTAATACAGATTCTCATTACGGCTCGGCTCGTATCGGCACAATAAATCCGGAAAGGATTTTAGCCGAGCTTGACAAGAAGAATATTGTCATAGTTGCCGGTTTTCAGGGCATAAATAAGTATGATGATATTACTACGCTCGGCCGTGGCGGCTCCGATACTTCAGCCGTTGCTCTCGCAGCCGTTACTCATGCGGATTTATGCGAAATCTATACCGATGTTGACGGTGTTTACACCGCCGACCCGAGAATTTGCAAGAATGCCAAAAAGCTCGATGATATTTCCTTTGATGAAATCTTGGAGCTCGCAAGTCTCGGTGCAAATGTTCTTCACAACCGTTCTGTTGAGGTTGCAAAAAAATATAATGTTAATCTCGAAGTCAAATCAAGCTTTAATAAAGTTCCCGGCACTAAAGTTAAGGAGGAAAGTCAAGTGGAAAAGATGTTGGTCAGAGGCGTAACAAGAGATAATAATACTGCAAGAATCGCTCTTATAGGCGTGCCGGATGAGCCCGGCAAGGCTTTCAGAGTATTCCAGATGCTTGCCAAGAAAAATGTTAATGTTGATATTATACTTCAGTCGATAGGCAGAAATGATACTAAGGATATTTCCTTCACGGTTTCTCTTGATCATCTTGACACTGCCGTTGAAACACTTAACGACAATGCCGGTGTTATCGGATTTAAGGAAATTAATGTTGATAAGGATGTATCAAAGGTTTCAATCGTCGGCTCCGGTATGGTTAACAATCCGGGTATTGCGGCACAGATGTTTGAGGCTCTTTACGATGCAAACATAAACATCCAGATGATTTCAACTTCCGAAATTAAGGTGTCTGTTCTTGTAAAAGAAAAGTATGCCGAAGCTGCGGTTAACGCAATTCACGATAAGTTTAAGCTTTAATTTAAGTTGAAATCAAATTAAATCCAATTAATTGCGAGGTGAGAAGAATGGACGCAGGCGGTAATTCGGGCAGTAGTAAGCCGCGAGTGAGATACATTAATTTAAGATACAGCATGCCTGTGTCTTATTGCTGATAATCTCGCTTGCACTTACTCTTATTACATTTTAAAATTTAATAGGAGGTGTGCAATATGAGCGATAGGAATGTTAATATTGAAGATACTCTCATCGCTTTGGTTGACGGTAAAAAGTACAACACATTAAGAGATGTCTTGTCAACCATGAACCCTGCAGATATTGCTTCTGTTTTTGCCGATATGCCGGACCAGAAGCTTCCGCTTCTTTTCAGGCTTCTTCCAAAAGAGCTTGCGGCGGAAACCTTTGTCGAAATGGAATCGGATATGCAGCAGATGCTTATAAAGGGCTTCAGTGATAACGAGCTTAAGGATGTCATCGAGGAACTTTATATTGACGATGCCGTTGATATAGTAGAAGAAATGCCTGCAAATGTGGTTAACAGGATATTAAGGAATACTGACCCGTCAACCCGAAAAATGATAAACGAAATTCTTAAGTATCCCGAGGACAGTGCCGGAAGTATTATGACAATCGAGTATGTTCGGCTCGGCGCGGATATGACGGTTTCTGAGGCGTTGCGTGTTATAAGAAAAACGGGAATAAACAAGGAAACGATTTATACCTGTTATGTCGTGAGCAATTCAAGAAAGCTCATTGGTATGGTTTCTGCAAAAACCCTTTTGCTTTCGGATGAAAACGATTTGATTCGCGACATTATGGAAACAAACCTTATTTATGTACACACTCTTGAGGATAAAGAGGTTGTTGCGAATAACTTTAAGAAATACGATTTTCTTGCCATGCCCGTTGTTGATGATGAACGCAGGCTTGTGGGTATAGTTACGGTCGATGATGCTATTGATGTCCTGGAGGACGAGGCAACTGAGGATATTGAAAAGATGGCGGCTATTATTCCGACCGACAAGCCTTATCTTCAGACTACGCCCTTCGCTACCTGGAAGGCAAGGATCCCGTGGTTGCTTCTTCTTATGATTTCGGCAACTTTTACGGGAATTATTCTGACAAAGTTTGAAACTGCTCTTGCAGCTCATATAACGCTTTCGGCTTTTATTCCCATGCTTATGGATACGGGCGGTAATTCGGGAAGTCAGGCGGCTGTTTCGGTTATACGAAGTATTTCCCTCGGAGAACTCGAATTTAAGGATATTTTCAGGGTGCTCTGGAAGGAAATAAGAGTTGCGGTTCTTTGCGGCGTAACTTTGGCAGCGGTAAATTTTGTTAAGATTTATTTGATTGATTATTTGCTTATCGGCAATATGTCGGTTTTTGATCCTGTTACTATAGGAGTTGTATGTATTACGGTTGCGGTCACCGTTTTGATTGCAAAAATAATCGGATGTACTCTTCCGATTTTCGCAAGCAAGCTCGGTTTTG
>CABUMF010000065.1 GCA_902492655.1 uncultured Eubacteriales bacterium
AGAAAAACCAAATTCAATCTCCGACAGTGGAAGCATTTATTGACTTTGCTAAGAAATACATATTAGGCATTTCTGATAATACAATATAAGTATTATACATAATTACTCAATGGTGATATAATATAGGTACCTGATAAAGGTGCCTATATTTTTTTTGGTGGTGATTAAATGACAAAACAGGAAGTGCTGACAAAATACAATGTTCCTCCGGATTTGTTGGAGAAATACACGGCAATAAAAAAATGTACAAGATACAGCGACAAAGACATTGAGAACATTAGTATGATTATGACATTGTATGAAGCCGGATTTGACGATACGGAAGCTGAAAAATACTTTGAATACTGGCTTTCGGATGAAGATACGGCAGACAAATGCACTGAAATGCTTACAAAAAAGCGAAAGCACACGCTTGATGAAATTCACTCAAAACAAAAGCAGCTTGACGGCATTGATTATCTGCGCTACAAAGTTGCAAAAGAAAATAAAAAGTAAAGAAGTTTGTAAACATGAAAAAGTTAATCGGAATTTTTATGGCAGTTGTTTTGGTATTGTCACTTGCCGCCTGCGACAGCAACACCAAACAAAGTACAAAAGAAAATGAAAACGGGCAAACTATCGCCGAAAGCAATTCAAAAGACTCTGCTCAAACAACAAACACAGATTCAAAAGCTTTGGTTGTATATTTCTCTTGGTCCGGCAACACTGAAAAAGTAGCAAAATCAATACAAAGCCAAACCAAAGCAGATATTTTTGAAATTGTACCGGAGGTGCCGTACAGCGATGATTACGATACGGTTGTTGACCTTGCAAAAAAGGAACAGCAGCAAAACGCACGACCGGTTATAAAAGATAAAATTGATAACATTGCGGATTACGATACCGTGTATGTAGGATTTCCGAATTGGTGGGGCGATATGCCGATGATTTTATACACCTTCTTTGACGACTATGATTTATCCGGAAAGACAGTTTCCTTGTTTTGCACAAGCGGCGCTAGCGGACTTTCGGATACAGTGAACGAAGTAAAAGAGCTTGAACCCGAGGCAACCGTAACGGAAGGGTTGCATATTGGCAGTTCTGCGGCATCTTCTCCCGATGATGCAGTTGCAAAATGGCTTGAAAAAATCGGGAAGTGATGAGTATGGTTTCAAAAAAATTAGTCAAAATGATTGTTGACGTGCTTATGACAGTTTTTCTGCTTTTTCTCATGGGTTATCAGTTTTGGGGAAAGTCGGCTCACGGGTGGATAGGGTTTTCTATGTTCACCCTGTTTATTCTGCACCATATTCTGAATTTGAGCTGGCACAAAAATTTATTCAAAGGAAAATATACACCTATAAGAATAATAATACTGATTGTAGACATTTTAACGCTTTTATCAATGTTTGCACTTATGTATAGTGGAATCTCAATGTCCGGCTTAAGCTTTATTGGCGGAAATATGGCACTTGCAAGAAAGCTGCATATACTCGGAGCGTTTTGGGGATATGTTTTAATAAGCCTGCATTTGGGACTTCATTGGAATATGATATTAACAGTGTTTTCAAGGCATAAAAAGGAACAGCAGACAAGAGCAAATAAAGCTGTTGCCCTCGTGATTGCACTGATTATTGCGGCATACGGTATGTATGCGTTTATAAAAAGAAATTTTGCAGCATATATGTTTTTGCAAAGCGAGTTTGTGTTTATGGATTATTCAGAATCCAAAATACTGTTTTATTTAGATTATCTTGCTCTGATGGGACTTTGTATTTTTATATCCCATTACGGCTCAGGATTTATAAAAAGATACAAATATGAACATTAAGATGGAGGAATTTAAAATGAGTAAAAAATTAGTAGCGTATTTTTCAGCAAGCGGAGTTACAAAAAATTATGCAGAAAGACTGGCAAATGTGATAGGAGTGGATTTGTTTGAAATCAAACCCAAACAGCCGTACACAAATGAGGATTTGAATTGGCAAAACAGCAACAGTCGTTCAAGCGTTGAGATGAAAAATCCGGATTCTCGTCCGGAAATTGCGGAGAAACTTTCGGATATGGACGAATATGACACCGTTTTTGTCGGTTTCCCGATTTGGTGGTACGTGGCACCGACCATCATTGATGCCTTTTTAGAAAGCTATGATTTTTCAGGCAAAACAATTATTCCGTTTGCAACAAGCGGTGGCAGCGGAATGGGCAAAACCGCCGATGTGTTGAGGAAGATCTGTCCCAACGCTGATATTCGTGACGGAAGATTATTAAATGGTATGACGGACGAAAAAATCGCACAATGGGCAAATGAATTTTAATTCGGAAGGGATTTGATATTTATGAAAAAAATCACACAAACAGCGGGTCGTGACGCACTCGGAGAATTTTCACCTGACTTTGCACATTTTAATGATGATATTTTGTTTGGTGAAAACTGGAACAATGAGGATATCGACTTAAAAACAAGATGTATTATAACCGTTGTTTCACTTATGTCGCAGGGAATCACAGATAGTTCGCTCAAGTATCATTTTCAGAACGCAAAAAATAACGGTGTGACACAAAGGGAAATTGCTGAAATAATAACGCATACAGCGTTTTATGCAGGCTGGCCCAAGGCGTGGGCAGTATTCAATTTGGCAAAGGAAGTTTGGGGTGAGTAAATTATGAAGTATGCAAAACTCGGAAATTCGGATATTGAAGTATCAAAGCTATGTGTCGGCTGTATGAGCTTTGGAAAGCCGTTTAAAGATTTTCACGAATGGACTTTAAGTCACGATGAAACGGAAGAAGTTGTCCGTCATGCGCTTGATCTCGGAATAAACTTTTTTGATACGGCGAATACCTATGCACATGGCACAAGTGAGGAATATCTCGGACGTGCAATTAAAAACAATGTTTCTCGTGACAAGGTTGTGCTTGCTTCAAAGGTATATTTTAATGATGGGCATTTATCAAAGGAAGCAATAAATCGTGAAATAGACGGTACACTGAAAAGGCTCAGCACGGATTACCTCGACCTTTATATCATTCACCGCTTTGATTATGGGACTCCGATTGAAGAAACAATGGAGGCACTTAACAATCTCGTGAAATTGGGCAAGGTTCGTGCGCTTGGTGCGTCTGCAATGTACGGCTATCAGTTCTACAATATGCAGCTTGCGGCAAGGGATAATGGGTGGACGCCTTTTGTATCAATGCAGAATCATTATAATCTTATTTATCGTGAGGACGAAAGAGAGCTTATTCCGCTTTGCAAACAGATGAATGTGGCACTTACGCCTTATAGTCCGCTTGCGGCGGGCAGACTTTGCCGTACAAACTGGCACGCAGATACCAAACGCAGCAAAACCGATTATATGGCGGCAGGAAAGTATGATAAAAACGAAATTGAGGATCACAAAATCGTTATGCGTGTAGGCGAGCTTGCCGATAAATACGAAAAAACAATGACACAGATTGCACTTGCTTGGCAGTTCAAAAAAGGTGTCACATCTCCTATTATTGGTGCGACAAAAGCAAAATATTTTGATGATGCCGCAGGAGCACTTGAATTTGAGCTGACGGACGAAGATGTGGCATATCTCGAAGAATTATATATTCCGCATAATATTGTAGGTGCATTATCAAAAGAAAAATAAGGAGGAAAAATTCAATGAAAAAAATAATATCTTTTCTCTTGTCAATATGTATGATTTTGAGTCTTACACTCACATCTTGTGCGGCAGAGGAAAAACAAACCGAAAACAACACAACAATTATTCTTAAAATCGGCAGTCCTACCATGACGGTAAACGGAAATGATATGCCGATTGACGAACAGGGCACCGTTCCTGTTATAGTAAATGGCAGAACCTTGCTCCCGGTGCGTGCTGTGGTTGAGCAAATGGGCGGTACGGTAGATTGGAACGGCGAAACACAAGAGGTTACACTAACCTACGGAGAAGATGAAATCAAACTGACAATCGACTCGACAGAGGCTCTCTTAAACGGCGAAAAGCAGGCTCTTGATGTTGCACCAACAGTTATGAATGACCGCACAATGCTTCCAATTCGCTTTATAGCAGAAAGCTTCAAATTTGAGGTTGAATGGAACGAACGTGAGCAAAGCGTAACAATTACAAATACAAAAACAGCAGAAGAAAATCCCACAAAACAGCCCGAAGAAACAAAAGAGCCGACAAGTAAGAGCCTTGTTGTGTATTTCTCGGCAACGGGCAACACAAAAGCACTTGCAGAAAAAATTGCTGAAGAATCCGGTTCGGATGTATTTGAAATTGTGCCCGAAGAACCTTACACAAGCGCAGACTTGAATTATAACAGCGATTGCCGTGCAAACGATGAGCAAAATGACGCAAATGCAAGACCTGCCATTTCAAATAAGCTTGAAAACCTTGAGGACTATGATGTTATTTTTATCGGTTATCCCATTTGGTGGGGTACTATGCCGAAAATTATCAATACATTCTTGGATACATATGATTTGTCGGACAAAACAATAATGCCGTTTTGTACAAGCGGTTCAAGCGGAATTTCATCATCTGTATCGGCTATAAAGAACACTTGCCCGAACGCAGATGTTAAAACAGGCTTTAGGGGAACATCGGGTACAACGAGTACGCAGATTCGTACTTGGCTAACTGATAATAATTTTAGTAATGCGATTATGCGAAAATGAAGCTTGCTGAAAATATCTCAGTAATAAACAATATGGAATTAAATTGACCATCTGTCAAATTTGTACGGTCAGCACAAAAGGAACAACTATGGTTTTATACATATTGACATTGAATGTATTCTTTTGTATGGTTGTACTATTATAAAATGAAAAAAGGAATGATTTGTTATGTATTTAGAGAATATAAACAGTCCGGAGAACATTAAAAAATTAAATATTAAAGAATTAAAAGTTTTAGCAGATGAAACAAGAGCGGCGCTGATAAACAAAATCAGTAATGCAGGAGGACATAGCGGCCCGAATTTGGGGATGGTCGAAATGACAGTTGCGCTTCATTATGTTTTTGATTCTCCTAAAGATAAATTTGTGTTTGATGTGTCGCATCAGTGCTATCCGCATAAGATTTTAAAAGAGGCATTTTTAGACAGCGAACATTTCGGCGATGTAACCGGATATACAAACCCATTGGAAAGCAAACACGATATCTTTACTGTCGGACACACTTCAACATCTGTTTCATTAGCTTTGGGCTTGGCAAAGGGCAGGGATCTGCAACAGTCAAAAGGTAATATAATCGCAATTATCGGCGACGGCTCATTGTCCGGCGGAGAAGCGTTGGAGGGGGTGGATTATGCGGGAGAATACGATAAAAACCTAATTATTATCCTCAACGATAACGATCAAAGCATCGCAGAAAATCACGGTGGCATGTATAAAACGTTAAAGGAATTAAGAGAAACGGGCGGCAGCGCTTCGAATAATATTTTCAAATCGTTTGGATTGGATTATAGGTATTTAGACAACGGTCATGACGTGCAAAGTCTGGTTGAAATGTTTAAAAGCGTAAAGGATATAGATCATCCGATAGTATTACATATACACACAATAAAAGGAAAGGGGTTGCATTATGCGGAACAAGACAGGGAGTCATGGCATGCGGGAGGACCGTTTAATGTAGAGGACGGGAGTCCAAAGGTAAAAGTACAGGAAGTTGACGATCCCGTATTTGATAGTATAAAGGAATTGCTCGATACAAATCCAAAGGCAGTAGTTATAAACGCATCTACTCCTATGGGTCTCGGAATGGTAAAAGGAGTCAGAGAAGAATATGCCAAGAGAGGGCAATTCATTGATGTGGGAATCGCCGAGGAAAATATGGTTGCCATGAGCAGCGGTGTTGCGAAAAACGGCGGAACAGTAGCCAACCTCGAAAATGCGTTTTCCACTTGGAATGATAAAATGACGGAAATATGGCAGCTTTTGACGACTTCGCCGCAAAGCTTCAAAGGCGGTGCTATATGGGGTGTTATATCCGGAATAAACGGAGGACTGCAAGCCATGGGACTTGGTTTGCTGGTCCTCTTTTTTGCTATGAGCATATTCAAAAGCACAGCATCATTCCGTGACTTTCAGCGACCGGAATATGCCTTAAAGCATTTTATCCGCTTTTGTGCGGCAAAGGTGGCAATTACATACGCAATGGACTTAATGACGGCAATATACACCATTTGCGGCGGAATTGTGGAACAAATCGCAGGCTCTCTCGGCGGTATTGGCGGAGCTTCTGTTACGCTCCCGGCAGCGATTGAACAGGCAGTCGAGGACACAGGCTTTTGGGCGAGCATTCCGCTTTGGCTTGTAACGATACTCGGCTCGTTATTCATAACGGTACTGTCATTCATAATGATTATGACCGTGTACGGCAGATTTTTTAAGCTGTATATCTATACGGCGATAGCTCCCGTTCCTCTTTCCTCATTTGCAGGGGAAACAACATCGTTTATGGGAAAATCATTTTTGAAGTCGTATGTCGGAGTTTGCATGGAAGGTGCGGTTATTGTGCTTTCGTGCATTATATTCTCCGCATTTGCGTCGCACAGTACGCCGACGATAGATACAAGCATTACAACCGTCACTATGATATGGAAATATATCGGCGAGGTGATTTTTAATATGCTCGTTTTGGTAGGTTTAATTAAAGGAGCAGACAGAATTGTAAAAGAATTATTCGGAACATAAGGAGGATTTTTATATGAGTTACAAAAATAATGCTATCAGCAGCGATGACCCACAGGCTATTGAAAAGCTGACGGAAAAACTGCATAAATGCGAAACAGAACAGGAATTTATGAAAAAGGTAAATGCCTACTACAAGAAAAACGGGACTTGCGTAGGCTGTGAGGGCGTTTCGGACGAGCTTGCGGCAAAGCTGGATGAAAATATAAAACAGGCGTATTCGTGGGATAAACAGCCGTTTCCGTCATACCGCCTTACAAATAACAATGCCGAAATACGCAGACTGAAAAAGCGTATCGAAAACCTTACGGCAACGCAGAATACGGAGTTTGTCGGCTGGAAATTTAATGGCGGCGAAGCTGTCATAAATGAGGATAAAAACCGTTTGCAGCTTCTGTTTGATGAAAAACCGAGCAAAGAACAAAGAGAAACGCTCAAAGCAAACGGCTTTCGGTGGGCGCCGAGTGATGCCTCTTGGCAAAGACAGCTTAATCCCAACGCTTTCTATGCGGCAAATCGGATAGATTTCATTAAACCCGAAAACGGCGAAAAACCTACCGACTTGCAGCCGAAAACACCGAAAAAGAGCGAGCCGGAAAGATGAGGAGGTAATCAATTTTGGAGATACGAATTAACAAGGAAATAAAGGACTATCACGAAAGCCTGTTTTTCGGACTTTCAACACGGCAGTTTATCTGTTCTGTGGCTGCGGTCGGAGCCGCTGTCGGGATATACT
>CABUMF010000066.1 GCA_902492655.1 uncultured Eubacteriales bacterium
AGTAATAATTGCATGGCTGGCAGGCCAAGAAAAAGACGCACTTGTGCGTTGCCAGTAGTATTAGGGCTATGCCCGAAACTGAAATCCCCCCCGTTTTACGGGGGGATATTTATTTTTGCAGATTAAAAACCGCTGAAATCAACGATTTCAACGGTTTTGGTACACCATCGGGGGCTCGAACCCCGGACACCCTGATTAAGAGTCAGGTGCTCTACCAACTGAGCTAATGGTGCGTGCATCTGACGAACTATTTGTCCGCCAACAGTTATATATTATAACAAAAAAATGCTGTTTTGTAAATAGGCATAATAGACAATGTTAAGCAATTTTTGCAATGTATATAATATGCAATTTTAACAAGAATTTCGTGGCTTTGTTTTTGCAAGAATTTATCTTAAGAAAATATGCAACAAAGTATCGTAAATCTGGCTTTTGTACGGCTGATAACGCATGGGAAGATCTATCCAAGTTTTTTTATCAACTATTGATTTATAATGGGAAAATGCGTCAAATCCGTCCTTGCCGTGATATGAACCCATTCCGCTCTCTCCGACACCGCCGAAGCCCATTTCGCTTGTGGCAAGGTGAATAACCACATCGTTTATGCACCCTCCTCCGTAGGAAAGCTCGGTTGTAATGCGGTCAATGTGTTTTTTGTTGCTTGAAAAAAGGTACAGTGCGAGCGGCTTGTCCTTATCCTTTAATTCATCGACCGTTTTGTCGAAATCATCAAAGCATATAACGGGCAGAACAGGCCCAAATATTTCCTCGCCCATAACCGCATCGGTATAGTCTACATTATCCATAACGGTAGGTGAAATCCTGTTACATGATGCATCGGTTTCTCCTCCGATTACAACTTTATTTTTGTCAATTAAGCCGCAAAGACGGTTAAAGTGTTTATCATTGATAATTTTTCCGTAACTTTTGTTTTCAAGAGGATTTTCGCCGTATTGCTCCTTTATTTGCTTTTCAATCTCCGAAATAAGCGTATCTTTAATGCTTTTTTCGCAAAGTATGTAATCGGGGGCAACGCAGGTTTGTCCGCAGTTTAAGAACTTGCCGAATACGATGCGTTTTGCCGCAAGTTTGATATTTGCGGATTTATCAACTATGCATGGGCTTTTGCCGCCAAGCTCCAATACCGCAGGGGTGAGATGCTCGGCTGTGTGCCTTAATACTTCTTTTCCGACGGATTGGCTTCCGGTAAAGAACACGAAGTCGAATTTTTGTTCAAGGAGTGCTGTGTTTTCAGCCCTGCCTCCGGTTACGACCGCAACATATTTCGGATCGAAGCATTCCGATATGACAGTTTCGATAATTTTGCTTGTTTCGGGAGAATATGCGCTCGGCTTTACTATTGCCGTATTGCCTGCGGAAATTGCATCGGCAAGAGGCTCTATAGTTAAAAGAAAGGGATAATTCCAAGGACTCAAAATCAGCGTATTGCCGTAAGGCACTGGCTGTTTATAGCTTACGGATGCAAACTGCGCAAGGGGTGTGTGAACCCTTCTTTTTTTAGCAAAGCTCTTTGTGTGCCTAATCATATATGAAATTTCCGACAAAACGAGCCCTGTTTCGCACATAAAGCCCTCGTAACTGCTTTTTCCCAAATCGGCGGTCAGAGCGGCGTTAATTTCGTTTTCGTGCCTTTTAACGGCATCGTAAAGCTTTTTAAGTTGATTTATGCGAAACCGAACCGGTATGGTTTCTCCGCTTTTGTAATATTCGCGCTGAGTTTTCAGAAGTTGACTTATTTGTTCGTTTGTCATTTTATTTACTCCAATCCGAAATCTGATAATAGAATTTTTCAAGCTCTTTTTCTGTCATAAGCTTAGGAACGGGATAAAGCGGATTTGCCTCCTTTTCCGCGTGTCGAGCCATGACCGGAATATCCTTTTCCAAAATACCTTCTATCTTGTCGGGAATATTCATTTCGTGGTTTAGTGTTTTCACGGCATCTATAAACTTTTCCGCTCCGACCTTATCCGAATCACCTACTGAAGATACGCCGGCGATTACACCGAGCCTATGTAGTTTTTTATATACGCTTTTGCCGTAGTCTTCCAAAACATAAGGCATTATAACGGCGTTTGCAAGTCCGTGGGGAATCCTGTATTGTCCGCCGAGAGAATGAGCAACTGCGTGAATATATCCCACATAGGATTTGGAAAATGCGATACCGGCTTTGTATGCGGCATGAAGCATATTTTCTCTTGCCGCATGATTTGTGCCGTCTGAATACGCAGTCTTAATATTTTCAAAAATAAGCTTGACCGTCTCTTCCGAAAGCCTTCTTGTTTCCTTTGTGGTTGACCTTCCGATATATGCCTCTACGGCATGGGTAAGTGCGTCCATTCCCGTTGTGGCGGTCAGATGAGGTGGCAGGGAATAGGTAAGAGCGGCATCAAGCACCGCATAGCGAGGTATAAGAGGAAAGCTCATAAGCGCATATTTATGACGCTTTTTGCTGTCTGTGATTATTGAAGCAAGGGTAACCTCGCTACCGGTTCCTGCCGTTGTGGGAATTGCTATAAGAACAGGTAATCTGCGGTTAACACGCAATATTCCCTTCATTTGCCCAAGCTGCTTTTTGGGATATACCGCACGGGCTCCCAAAGCCTTTGCGCAGTCCATAGAGGAGCCGCCGCCAATCGCAATTATACAATCACATTCGTGAAGCTTATACAGCCTAAGGGCTTCTTCAACATTGTCAACATCGGGATTCGGGCGGGTTTCATCATAGATTACAAAAGGAATTTTGCTTTCGTTCAATACAGCCTTAAGAGAATTTGTTAAGCCGTTGTTTACTATACCTTTATCCGTAACGATTATAACCGATTTTGTTTTCTCTTTTATGAAAACCTCGTTGAGCTTTGCACAGGATGAGATAATTTCAGGCTCTCTGTACGGAAGAAGGGGAATTGCAACATGAAATGCTTTCTGGAAAATACGACAGTATGCAGATTTAATAAAAAACAAGGTTACCTTCCACCTCCGCAATTATTTACAACAGATTCAAGACGGTCGCTTATAACGGACAGACTTTTGTAAAAAGCCAATCTTTCCTTTTCTGTAAGACTGTCGCTTATATAATCCAAGATGCCGTTAATCTTTTCGGAAATCTTTTTTGCGACCGAAACACCTTTCTCTGTAAGAAGCAAAGGATTTTTATATCTCTTAACATTTTTCGATTCGCAGGTAACATAGCCGTTTGTTTCCAGATAATTCAGGGAACGGGATATTGTAGCCTTGTCCTCCTCACAGCGTTCACAAAGGTCGGTTGCGTTGAGATTATCCTCCGAGTACAAATAGTAGAGGCATGAGATATGCGGACTTTTAAGATTATACTCAGCCATTTCGAGGTTCTTGATTTTTCGGACATTTCGGCTGATTCTGTTAATCAGAACCGTGAAGGTTTCAAATCGTTCTTCCATAAATTTACTCCTTATTTACTTGTTGAAATTTCAACCAATATTAATTTTAGCATACGCTTGTTGAAATGTCAACAAGTTTTAGAACAAAAAGAGAGAAGCCATTTCGCTTCTCTCTGATAAACTTATAAAAGATGACTTATCAATTCGTCATTTGTTTTAGGCGAAAGATATGCCGGCGGAACATCAAAAACGGTTTTGCAGCCGCTCATGCCTTCTTTTTGCATTCTGAACGCCGCTCTTGCATAAGCAATCAAAACACAGGAGGTGAACTCGGGGTTCGAGTCAAGCTTAAGATTATACTCGATTATATGCGTGTTTTCCTTATTAAGCCCTGTTTTACCCGTTCTGATAACAAAACCGCCGTGGGGAAGAGCTGCGTGATTTGCTTTTAATTCTTCTTCCGAAACAAAATGCACCGTTGTATTATAATCCGCAAAATAGTTGGGCATTTCTTTTATTTCCTTTTCTATTCTTGCCTTGTCCGCATCGGGCTTTACGGCAACGAAGCACTCTCTTTCATGCTTTTCGCGGGTTGAAAGCTCGGGATTGGAGCCGGATCTTACTGCTTCAAGCGCAGAATCAATCGGTACTGTATATTGCCTTGCGTCGACAACACCTTCAATTCTCCTGATTGCGTCTGAATGTCCCTGACTTACGCCCTTGCCCCAGAATGTGTAATCCTTTCCGTCGGGCAAAATGCTTTCGGCGTAAAGGCGGTTGAGAGAGAACATACCCGGATCCCAGCCGACGGAAATCATTGCAATCTTGCCCGAAGCCTTTGCCGCTTTATCAACATTTGCAAAATGCTCGGGAATCTTTGCGTGGGTGTCAAAGCTGTCAATAACATTGAAATGCTTTGCAAGCTCGGGAGTTTGCACCGGTAAATCCGTTGCGCTTCCGCCGCAGATAACAAGAACATCAATGCTGTCTTTATGCTTTTCGATTTCGTCAATATGATAAACCTTTGCGCCGGTTTTGGTTACTACCGACTCCGGATTTCTCCTTGAAAATATCCCGTAAAGCTCCATATCGGGATTTTGCTTAACTGCCGCTTCGACACCCCGTCCCAGGTTGCCGTAGCCTGCGATTGCTATTTTTATAGACATTGTTATCAGCTCCTATAATGGTTTAGAATTTAATTCTTTCGTTGATGTAGCTCTTTACATCCTCAATCTTAACTCTTTCCTGCTCCATAGAATCTCTTTCACGAATGGTTACGCAACCGTCTTCCTCAGAGTCAAAATCATATGTGATGCAGAAGGGAGTTCCGATTTCGTCCTGCCGTCTGTATCTTTTACCGATGCTTCCGGCTTCGTCAAACTCGCATCTGAAGTCTTTTGCAAGGTCGAAATACAGCTCCTCGGCTTTTTCCGAAAGCTTTTTGGAAAGAGGAAGGATTGCAGCCTTAATCGGAGCAATTGCAGGATGAAAATGCATAACAACTCTGGTGTCGTTCTTTTCCGGGTCAACAATTTCTTCATCATAAGCTTCAACCAGGAATGCAAGGGTAACACGGTCTGCTCCCAAGGAAGGCTCGATGCAATATGGGATATATCTTTCGTTTGTGACGGGGTCGATATATTCCATTTTTTCTCCGGAATGCTCGCTGTGGGATTTAAGGTCAAAGTCTGTTCTGTCGGCAATTCCCCAAAGCTCGCCCCAGCCGAAGGGGAACATAAACTCAAAGTCCGTTGTAGCATTGGAATAATGTGAAAGCTCTTCGGGATCGTGGTCACGAAGCTTAAGATTTTCTTCCTTTATGCCAAGACCGAGAAGCCAGTTCTTGCAGTATTCTTTCCAATAAGCGAACCATTTAAGGTCTTCGCCCGGAGCACAGAAAAATTCAAGCTCCATCTGCTCAAATTCACGAATTCTGAAAATAAAGTTTCCGGGGGTAATCTCGTTTCTGAAGGACTTACCTATCTGTGCAATGCCGAACGGAATTTTCTTTCTCGTCGTTCTTTGAACATTCTTGAAGTTTACAAAAATTCCCTGGGCGGTTTCGGGACGAAGGTAAATCTCTGACTTTGAGTCTTCGGTAACGCCCTGGAAGGTTTTGAACATCATGTTGAATTTCCTTATATCCGTAAAGTCATGAGAACCGCAGTCGGGGCAGGCAATGCCCTTTTCCTTTATATAGTTTGTCATTTGCTCGTTTGACCAGCCCGCAACATTTATTCCTGGCTCTGCTTCTTCGATAAGATGATCCGCTCTGAATCTTGATTTGCAGTTTTTGCAGTCCATGAGAGGGTCATTGAAGTTTGAGATATGACCTGAAGCCACCCAAGTTTCGGGATTCATAAGAATTGCGGCATCAAGACCTACATTGTAGGGTGATTCCTGTACGAATTTTTTCCACCATGCGCGCTTAACATTATTCTTGAGCTCAACTCCGAGAGGGCCGTAGTCCCAAGCGTTTGCAAGACCGCCGTATATTTCACTGCCGGGGTACACAAAGCCTCTGCCCTTACAGAGAGCAACAATTTTGTCCATCGACTTATCTCTATTGTTCATATTCATGCTCCTTAAAAAATATTACATATCTATATAATACAAAATTGTGATAAATTTGTCAAGAGGATAATATATTAAAGAATAATGAATTTTGTAGAGGTGCTTTGTGAAAAATGCTGTCAAAACCGCTTTGTTACTGAGTTCGTCGCTTATCGGAGCAGGGTTTGCGACCGGTCGGGAAATCTGCGAGTTCTTTCCTCCGGACGGGATTTTCGGTCTGTTAAATGCGGTGTTCTCATGCTTTTTGATTTGTCTGTTTACATTTCTTATTATTAAAAAAGGCAACGCTTTGGCAGAGAACATAACATACCGGATTTTTGTATTTTTGTTTTTGGTATGTATGGAGTCAGCCATGTTTGCCGGCGCGTCATATTTTCCGTACGGCAGAATAATTTTGGCAGTATTGGTTGTTATAACTTATATTGCCGGAATTACCGGAATTGAAACCGCCGCGGTTATTCTGACGCCTATTATTGCGCTATATATTATTGTTTCCGCTGTGATTTTCGGGGACATGAGCATATGCGAAAGAACTCATGCCGAAAGCCACCCCTTTATTTATGCCGGGTACAATGTTATATATTTTCCGATTTTGCTGAAATCAATAAAAATCGAAAAGCCTTTATCGGTATCCGTGTTTTTATTTATAATTATGGCGCCTCTTATCGCCGCCGTAAGCTTTCTCACTCAGGATTTTGCGGACTTTGAAATTCCGCTTTCAAACGCTGTCGGAGAAAGTGTATTTTTTGGCATTATACTTTTCTTTGCGATGTACACAACTGCGGCGTGTTCTGCATTTTGCATGAGCGACATAGCAGGGAAGAAGTACGGCTATGTTGGGATTTTTCTTTCCTTCATAACATCATTTTTCGGATTTGGGAGTATTGTTTCGTCAGGTTACAGAATTTTCGGCATTATAGGATTTGCTTTGTGCATATTCCTGATATTAAATCGCCGTAATATGAAGAAATACGGAGAAAATTCAAGAAATAGAGAGAAAATCAACTGCTGACACATAAAATTCGAGGTTGAAAATCGGCTTGATATATAATATAATATTTAGGCTATGTTTCGGGGTGTGGCGCAGTTGGTAGCGCGCGACATTTGGGATGTTGAGGCCGCAGGTTCGAACCCTGTCACTCCGATAGAAAAACCGCATAATTGCTGAAAAATTCAGTAGTTATGCGGTTTTGTTTTTTTACCCGGAAAGCCTAAAATAAGGGTGTTCTAGAAAAAAGGAAAGCTTTATTTTAATTTCATGTGTGTTTTTTTGAGACAAATTAGCCTTCATGGGTATTATCTTATTTC
>CABUMF010000067.1 GCA_902492655.1 uncultured Eubacteriales bacterium
TATTTACAACCGCCGCTGTGCCGCTATCCGCACTGAAAAGGGCAGGAAAACCATAACGGAAGAATTTGCAAAGGCGGCGCAGACCTTGGCAAAGGAATACAAACTGAAAGCACAGCAGGACGCAGGATACGCCAACAGGCAATATGCGATAGATATGCGTCGTGAACGGCTTTATGAGGAAACAGATAAACGATTAAAACAATCCCGTTAAATACACGAGGGAGGTGGCTGCCGTGAAAGAATGGGAAAAAGAATTACAAATATACCGTTTGATGCCGGCGCCGCCGAAAGAGAACAATTTACAAAAATATATACTCCGTTACCTTTCTAAAAAAGATGATAAATATATCTCTTGGTTTCTGCATTACTACGAGCGCACCATCAATGACAAGGTAATGAGCATTGTTCAGGATTATGCGATGGTCGGGCATTTCTTGGATATAAAGCAGGCATATATCATCGGAATGCTGAAAGCTTTGCAGGACTACGATCCCAATCGTGGCGTTCCTTTTATCGCATATAAGGAATATGCCGCTATGCGGGAGGTACACGAATATATCCGTACTATGCGGACGGGCTTTACGGTTCAGAGCAATGATGAGTATTTGCGGCTGAGAAAAGCTATGCGGTTATTTCGTGAATATGGCGGCAAGGTGGATAGTGTAACCATTCAAAAAATTGCACAGGTGATTGGTGCAAGTGAAAAAGATACCGCTGAAATCATTCGGTCGGGAATGCAGAATATGCAGTTTGTGGACTATTACTGGCAATATGCCGACGAGGACAGCGAAGAAAGCCGGGAAGAAATAGCCGCTGATAGCACATCTGAACCAGATAAGCTGTTTTTCCAATTGGAACGAGCCGAAGCGGTCATGGATGCATTTGAAAATTTGAATTACCGTGAACGGGCAATAGTTTCCGCACATCTGGGCTTTTGTATGGAGTGCTATTCCACAAAATATTATGATAAGAACGATTTGGATGTAGACGGCAATCCGAAATTGAAATCCCGACCGAAAGAAGCGTTTATTGATATTGCAATAGACCACGGTTTGGCTTCTCCTGATACCGCAGACAAAACCTACCGCAAAGCATTACAGAAAATGAAAGAAAAGCTAAAAGATGTATAAAGAAAAGCCGACTATATGTATATGCATCGGAATTATGATGAAACAACACTTACTTAGTATCTGACTTATAATGAATAAAAGCAGTTGACACGAAAAGGGAGAACAGTTAAAAAATCATATTATTTTAAGGCGGAGTAAAAAGCACTCCGCCTTTTTATGTGATAACATCACGGAAAGCGGTAAAGAAATTTGATAACATAACACTATAAGCTGACGAAAGGAATTCGACGCATGGATTATATCATTACATTTTTAGAGGGGATGATCTCCTTTATATCGCCCTGTATGCTACCTATGTTGCCTATTTACATTTCATATTTTGCAGGGCAAAGCAAAAACGATGGAGGCAGAAATACCAAGATGATATTTAAGGTTATTGCCTTTGTGGTGGGCTTTACGGTTGTATTTACGGCTCTCGGACTTTTCTCGGGAACGCTTGGAAAACTGCTCTCTGAATATCAAACAATCGTAAATATAGTTTCCGGCGTTATTGTAATATTGTTCGGTCTATCTTATTTGGAGGTTTTCCGCATACCGTTTTTTAAGGGAATGCATAAGGGGTATAAAGTAACGGGAATTGCATCGGCTTTTTTGTTTGGAGCAATTTATTCGGTAAGCTTAACCCCTTGCGTCGGAGCTTTTCTCGGTTCTGCTTTGATGTTGGCATCAAGTACAGGCGGAGCATTAAAGGGAGCGACATTATTGCTGACATATTCCCTGGGGTTGGGCATTCCGTTTATATTTTCCGCAGTGCTGCTCGATAAGCTATCGGAAGCCTTTACCTTAATCAAAAAACATTATAAGGTAATCAATTTGGTTAGCGGTATTTTATTGATAATAGTCGGACTTGCAATGGCATTTGGACTTTTAAATTCACTTTTGGCTATTACTATGTGAGGTGAGAAAATGAAAAACAAGGTATGGATAATAATTGCGGTCGCATTTGTTGCGATTATGATACTTGCGGCAGTGCTATATCCGAAGCTTTCGGAAAAGTATTCTACTGATGAAAAGCAGAATAACGCTTCTTCTGAAAATGTGGTTCAGGCGGATGATTTCACCGTTTATGATTCGGAAATGAATAAAGTAAAACTTTCAGATTACTTTGGCAAACCAATCGTCATAAACTTTTGGACATCTTGGTGCGGCCCATGTAAGTCCGAGCTTTCGGCATTTGATGCGATGTACGAAAAATACGGTGATGAGGTCGTATTTATGATGATAAATCTCACCGACGGATATAATGAAACAGTAAACGGTGTCAAAGAATTCGTACTTGACAGCGGCTACAGTTTCCCCGTATATTACGACACCAAATATGACGCAGCTAACACCTACGGCATTTATTCAATCCCCGAAACGGTATTTATCAACGCCGATGGCTCGATTTACTATATACAGCTCGGTGCCATGAGCGAAAAGGTTTTGGAAAATTATATTAAGCACATTATAGGAGAAGAAAAATGAAGATCAAATTAAATCCCGATACGGAAATTGTCAACACCATAAAAGAAGGACTGAAAAAGACAGGCGGTTACTGCCCTTGCCGCAGAGAAAAAACAGATGATACCAAGTGTATGTGCAAGGAATTCAAAGATCAGATCGCCGACCCCAATTTCGAAGGCTTTTGCCACTGTATGCTCTACTACAAGGAAAAGTAATATCAGCATAAAATACCGTAATAAAATATAATAAGCTAATTTTAATCGGAGGAATAAGGATGGCGTCTAAACGATATTCAATAGTAGATAAGTCAGTTTGCGTTGCCTGCGGTGCTTGTGAAAACATTTGCCCGTTAGGGGCAATAAAGGTACATAAAGGATGTTTTGCAAAGGTTGCACAAGACAAATGCGTAGGATGCGGAAAATGCGAAAAGGTTTGCCCGGCAAACAGTATTACAATGGAAAGCAGGGTGAACATATGAAAACAAAGAAAAAGCATTGGTATGACTATTTATGGATATGGTCCATTGTATATTTTGCACTCGGTTTTTTCAATATTCTGTTTGCTTGGCTCGGTATGGTTGATTTTCTGTTGCCGCTCATACTCGCTGCATTTGGCGGTAACAAGTTTTTCTGCAACCATCTTTGCGGCAGAGGGCAACTCTATTGTAAGCTGGGCGGAGATCTCAAATGCTCCCGAAACAAGCCAACACCGAAATGGATGGCATCCAAATGGTTTCGATATGGTTTTCTGATATTTTTCCTTGCCATGTTCGGCAATATGGTTTTTCAGACCTACCTTGTGGCAAGCGGTTCGAAAAATCTGCGTGAAGCAATCAAACTGTTTTGGACATTCCGTATTCCGTGGGGATGGACATATTCGGGAAGTATATTCCCGGATTGGGTGGCACAGTTCAGCTTCGGATTTTACAGCCTGATGCTTACATCGCTTCTAATCGGTCTTATTGTTATGATTTTCTTTAAGCCGAGAACGTGGTGCGCTTTCTGCCCGATGGGAACAATGACACAGGCAATCTGCAAATTAAGGAACAGAAAAAGAGGTAAGTGATAACATCACAGAACTCTGATTTCAAATCGGTTAAAATAAAGACACAATAAAACAAAGGAGGACACGAAGATGTCTGTAATTAAAATTAATAAAGAAAATTTCGCAAGCGAAGTTTTGAATTCCAATAAACCTGTACTTCTCGATTTCTATGCCGATTGGTGCGGCCCTTGCCGTATGGTGGGTCCGATCGTATCGGAAATCGCAAATGAGCGAAGCGATGTTAAGGTCGGTAAAATAAATGTGGACGAACAGCCGGAGCTTGCGGCACAGTTTCAGGTAATGAGCATCCCGATGCTTGCTGTGATCAAAAACGGAAAGCTCGAGAATCAGGTTGTGGGCTACAGACCGAAAGAGCAAATTGAAGCAATGCTGTAAGGAGAAAAAAGATGGGACTGTTTAATTTCTTTCGCAACACCGCCGACATCAACACCGGTGTTGCGGAATACGAAACAAACGACGGAGCTGTATTGATTGATGTTAGGACGGCAGAGGAATACCGTGACGGGCACATTGACGGAAGCGTCAACATACCTCTTGATAGAATTTCTTCCGTTGAGAATACCGTCAAGGACAAAAGCACACCGCTTTATGTGTATTGTTTAAGCGGTGGTAGAAGCGGACAAGCTGTATCCTATTTGAAGCAAATTGGTTACACAAATGTAAAAAATATCGGAGGCATCAGCAGCTACCGTGGAAAGGTGGTAAAATAAATGAAGGTTGTAATTATAGGCGGTGTTGCAGGCGGCGCTACTGCGGCGGCGAGAATACGCAGGCTTGACGAACAAGCGGAAATCGTTGTTTTTGAGCGTTCAGGATTTATCTCATACGCTAACTGTGGTCTGCCGTACTACATCGGCGGCACCATTGAAGAAGAAAATAATCTAACCTTGCAGACGCCTGAAAGCTTTTGGAGGCGTTTTAGAGTTAAGATGAATGTTCATCATGAAGCTACGGCAATTCATCCTGACAGCAAAACCGTTACCGTAAAAAATCTTGAAAACGGTAAAATCCTTACCGAGAGTTATGATAAGCTCGTGCTCTCACCCGGTGCTAAGCCGATAAAGCCGGGGTTTGACGGTATTGACAGCGATAAGATATTTACCCTGCGCACTGTTGAGGATACGCTTAGACTCAAGAAATATACGGATGAGCACCATCCGAAATCGGCAGTTGTTGTCGGTGGAGGATTTATCGGAATCGAAGTTGCGGAAAATCTGCGTGAACTCGGAATAGATGTAACGCTCGTGGAAGCGGCGGATCAGCTTATGGCTCCGTTTGACAGGGATATGGTATCGTTTATTCATGCTGAAATCCGCAAAAACAGTATCCATCTAATGCTTGATACTATGGTTGAAGGTTTTGCCGATACCGATTGCGGTATTGATGTGAAACTCAAAAGTGCTCCGACACTTCATACCGATATGGTTGTAATGGCAATCGGCGTCGCTCCCGAAACCACACTTGCGAAAGAAGCGGGTTTGGAACTCGGAATAAAAAGCAGTATTGTGGTCAATGACAAAATGGAAACATCTATACCTGACATTTATGCGGTTGGAGATGCGGTTCAGATCAAAAATTTTGTAACGGATACAGACACACTCATCTCTCTTGCCGGACCTGCAAACAAGCAGGGTAGAATTGCCGCCGATAATATCTGCGGCGGTGACAGCCATTATACCGGCGGACAGGGCTCATCCGTCATCAAAATATTTGACATGACTGTTGCCGCTACGGGTATTAACGAAAAAACCGCAAAGTCCCTTGGTATTGCTACAGACAAAGTCATTCTTTCGCCGATGAGTCACGCAGGATATTATCCCGGCGGTAAAATGATGACTATGAAAGTGCTGTTTGAAAAAGAAAGCTACCGCATTTTAGGTGCACAAATTGTAGGCTTTGACGGTGTCGATAAGAGGATTGATGTGCTTGCAACCGCTATCCGTGCCGGAATAAAAGCATATGAACTTACAGAACTTGACCTTGCCTATGCTCCGCCGTTTTCTTCTGCAAAGGATCCTGTGAATATGGCAGGCTATATCATTGAAAACATAAAAAACGGCATTGTAAAACAATGGTATTACGAGGAGGATGAAACGCTTCCTCGTGACGGGAGTGTTACACTTCTTGATACACGTACACCAATGGAGTACAGCATGGGGCATGTGAAGGGATTTATCAATATTCCCGTTGATGAACTGCGTGAACGTATAGGTGAGCTGGACAGGAGCAAGCCTGTGTATGTTATCTGCCAAAGTGGATTGAGAAGCTATATTGCAAGCAGAATTTTAATGGGTAACGGTTTTGATGCATATAATTTTGCAGGTGGTTTCCGATTCTATGATGCAGTCCGTAATGATAAAGCGTTAAATAAAAAATCCACCCCCTGCGGAATGGATGATTAAAAGGACAGAAAAGAAAAAGCGTTGAGAATTCTTTTTTGAGAAACTCAACGCTTTGTTTTATCTAACTATAATCTTTTCAAGTCCGTCTTTGTCTATAATCTCAATCGTTCCGCGGGAGAGTGATATAAACCCTTCGTTCACAAAATACTTTAGCATTCGTGTTACCACTTCACGGGGATTGCCCAAGTGATTGCCGATTGTTTCGTGGGTGATTTTAAGAATGTTAGTGCCTTCGATGTTTGCCTCATTCAAAAGAAAATCAGCAAGTCTTTTATCAAAGCTTTTCCACATTACCTGGTCTATCAGCCACATTACATCTGAAAATCGGCTTGCCATAACTTCGTTTGTGTAATTGGCAAGCGGTGCGGAAACATCCATAATGCTTTTGTAAACTTCTGACGGGATGACTAAAACTTTAGTTTCCTTTTCTGCGGTAACGGTAATATCAAACTGAATGCTGTTCATGATGCAGGATGCAGAGAAAAGGCAAATATCACGTTCAAAAAGGCGGTACATCGTAATTTCTCTGCCATCGTCGGATATAGTAAACGCACGAATCTGACCTGAGAGCACAAGGAGCAGTCCCGTACAATTCTGCGAACCGTTATGCAAGAGCTCACCCTTGCCGAATTTACGAACAAAAGATGAGCTTGTAAGCGTGTCTTGCTGTGATTTCGTCAGTTTATCAAATACTGGTAAGTATGTTAAATAATTCATAAGCCGTGTCTCCTTTTCAGTATTTTTAGTATAGCATAATTTCGGGCATATGTCAATAATTGTAGGTTTGTCAATGATGTGTTACAAAATATTTAAAAAATTTCACCATTGTTAAGAAAAGACTCGATGTAATCAGCAGGAGCTTTCCAATTAAGCGGGCGCATAGG
>CABUMF010000068.1 GCA_902492655.1 uncultured Eubacteriales bacterium
ATAGCCCTTTTCCGTCTTAGAAAAGCTGCCTTGATTGTTTTCGGTCATATAATACGGTGTGTTTACCACGATTTTCAGCTCTCCGAACTGCGCCCATGTCTTTGCCGGGGAGAGCAGATAGGTGTAGGTATGAATACTCGGTGTGTAGCCTGCATCAATTGCCGGATACAGCGGGGCTGTTACCGTGTTTGTCAAAGTCTGTCCCGGTTCCAGCGTCAGGGTATACTCGTACCACCGCATCAGTGAAAAGGCGGATTTTTCGGTGGAAATTCCGCCGTACATCCAATCCTTTGAACCGTCATTCATAAATGCAACCTGCGCATTATACCAATCACTCTCCGATATGCCGGAGCTGTTGTCGTATTCCTTGAAAGCAAAATCCCGAAAGGTCATCTGTTCGGAATATTTCAATGTAATATTGCCGTCAATTTTCTTTTTACACGCGCCGTTTTCATAAAGTGACCATGTGATACCGTCCTTCGGAGGTTCACCGAAAATATATACGGTAAGTGTGTCTCCGGTTTTTGTCCAGCCGGATATTCGGATACCGTCTTTTAGCGTAGCAATACCGTTCTTTTCCGCCCACAGCACCCGTGTTTTTGAGGAATCCTCACGCAGAACAAAAGCGGCGGTTGCGGCTTGGTTTTCGGCACCGATGCCTTCAACGGAATATTGCTGTACCCATACAGAGAGATCGGGACGGAAAAAGCTGTCTGCGATATATCCGTCTGTCAGCTTCGGCATATCCTCGTCTAAAGAGAACGGTGTGCCACGAGCCTTGAGTGTATGACGTACGGCGACATCAATCGGCTCGCCGTTGACCTTAACACCGTACTTTTCGGTATCCGAAACGGCGATATACTTATCGGTCGGGGAATCGTAGATATATTCCCCGTAATGAGGCAGGTTACCGAACGGAAAGACAAGCGTGGCAGTCACCGTATAGTCGGCAGGGTTGCGGAAGGCGTACTCAGCCGTGACCTTTCCTGTATAGGCGAGGAATTCTTCGATACTGTTGTAGTAATTCTTCGGGAATCCCTGCACATCAAAGGTCAGAAGCTCTTTATCCACCACAAGCGGACAGTTCTTGTCTTTCACAAGTGCGCCGGTGCTGTCTGTTCCGCTCCAGTGACGCTGAGCGGAGTTGGCATGTATCGGCACTGCAAGCAAGAGATTCAAAAGCAAGCTTGCAAGAAAGGCTACTGCAATTTTCTTTTTCATCTTATTTTCCTCCTTGGTTTGATTAACTTTTAAGACTCTACCGTTAGAGTCAGATGGTGCGATTTGTGCAGAACAACGCCGCATGACGGCAGAACAGGATATATCTGCGCCCATGTATAATAAACTCCCGGGGCTTATCTGCTCTGCTTTATTTCAGCCTCTGAGTCCTTGCAGCCTGTCAGTCAAACAGATATTTTTTCAGATATTCGGCAACCGCTTCGGAAATTTGTTTAATATCTTTGCCCGATGTGTTGATAAGCAGATCGCAATTATCCCGTGCGCCCCATTTCTGTTGACTGAAATAATTGTAGTATCGCGCGCGACCCTTGTCGATAGAGCGAATGTTTCTTTTCATCTTTGAGTCGGACAGATTTTCATCCGCCGGACTGCGTTCGCGGCAACGCTGCAGCTTGCTTTCCATGTCCGCATACACAAATATACGGAACGGATCCTTTTCCCGGAGAATATAGTCGGCGCATCGCCCGGCGATAATACAATCCGATTTCATGGAAAGATCTTCAAGCAATCGGTGCTGCTCTGCATATACGCTGAAGCAACGGTCCAAAGCATAATCCGGCAGGGCATAGAAGCTCGTCCCGATATGTATCGGATATGAAGCGAAGGGCCGATCTGATGTTATGCGTTCAACATACTCTTCCGAAAGAGAAGTACGGTTGGCAAGCTCGGTGACGATTTCTCGGTCGTAATATGCAAGTTGTAATTTTTCGGAAAGTCTGCGCCCGAGCTCACGACCGCCGCTTCCGAATTCGCGCCCTACTCAAACTTCCTTTTATTTTTTTTTGGTTATTAGTGTTTAATTTTTATGCCATGTCCCTTTTACTAAATGTAGCCATCGCTATAAAAAACAAAAATGCCGTAATTGAGATTCCGAATATGGCGGTTACAAAAACGCTATTAACGGTTAAAGATGTAAAAGATTGTTCCAACCGTAAATTGAGTGGCAAAAGCCATTTTGCGAAATTTACCGTTCTTCCGATAGTTGACTGTAACAGTTCCAAAAATCGCCCGCAAAAACAAACGACAATGGTAATTCCTGCAGACAGAAGCGGTCTCCTCACTACAAGCGAAACGGAAAAGGCAATCGCGCTTATCAGAAACAGCGTGTACGTGCCGAAAACGATTTGTAAAAAACAACTTGCGCCGTAATTTAGCAAAAACGAATTTGTTATTGTTGCGACAAGAACGTATTTGCCTCCCGTCGGATAAAACATTGCCACCACGGCAAAACAAAGCAAGGAGAACACAATAAAAGCAAACAGATTTCTTATTAGTTCCGTTGCCCACCTAAACAACACGTAATATGTCCTCCCTACGGAAGTAATCATAGTGAACCGTGCCTGACCTTCTTTTATTTCGTTGGGAATGGAAACGGAAAGTTTTATTGCCATCAAAATCGAAACGACTATTGCGAAGATGTTTATAAAGTTTGCTACCGCACTCACGCCGTTGGTTTTATCGAAATCGGAATATGCGATGACGTTTTTATATGCAATATTCTTTTCGTAAAGAGTTTCCATTCCTTTTATCGAGCGTTTAAGCGCGTCGATATTGGTTTTCTTTTCGGCTAAAATAAAATTTGCTGCGCCCGACGCTTTTGCCTGTTCGTATTCTTTTTCCAGTTCGACCAAAGTCGCGCGAGAAGCATCTAAATTTGATTTAAGTTCCTCTCGTGAAGTATATTCGCTTATAAAATACAATGATTTTTTATCGCTTGGAGCGTTGCTTACTTTCAGGTAAATGGACGCACACAAAACCGCTAAAAGGGCTATTCCAACGAAAACGCAGAGGAATAAAAACTTCTTTCTTCCGAAAATCTCGAATTTTAATAATTTTCCGAATGCTTTAAGTTTCGTTGACATATGCGTTCTCCAAAACGTTGACGTTTTTTATATCCCTTAAATCCGGGTTTGTCTTAAAAATAAACTCCTTCAAGATGGTTGCGTCGCCAAGTAAAACGCAGCTTGACTCGTCTTGTATGACGATACCGAAATCCTGCGCCTCGGTCAACGCCTTTTTCATCTCGTCGGGATTTGCAAATTCAAGCAAAAACCTTTTATTTGCCTTCTTAATATCAATAAATCGCGTTATTTGCCCGTTGTCAACCACAACCGCGCGTTCGCAAAGTCCTTCAAGTTCGGCAATGTTGTGGCTGGATATTAAAATCGAAATACCCGATTTTTTTACGTTTTTGATAAACTCTCGTATCTCAAAACCGCTTATAGGATCCAGCATAGACGTAGGCTCGTCCAAAATCAGAATTTCGGGATTTTGCATAAGCGCGACAAGCAAACAGGCTTTTTGTTTCATACCCGAAGAAAATGTGCCGACTTTTTTATTGAGGACGTCGGACAGATTCAAAATATCCGTCAACTCTTTTGCCCGCGCGTCGTATTCCTTTAACGAAAGTATGCCGAAGTAGTCGATATTTTCCTGTAAGGTCATATTGGGAAAAAGCGAAGGATAACCGATAAGCGCGGCTATTTCAGAGCGATTGTCGGACTTTTTAACGTTTTTGCCACACACAAAAATATCGCCGCCATCGTATAGCCAAAGTCCGGTTATACATTTCAGTATAGACGTCTTTCCCGCGCCGTTTCTTCCTAAAAGGCCGACGGTTTCGCCTTTATCTACGGAAAAAGAAACGTCTTTCAAAATCTGTTTTTTCCCGATTTTTTTGGATAAATTCCGTATTTCGATTATCGCGTTCATTTTTTCTCTGTTTTTAATTCGATAAAGGTTTGTTCACCATTCGCACGTAAAGACACGTAAAAGATTTCTTTTGAAAGTTTATGAATAAACGCGCTTTCTTTTGCGGAGATTTTAAGAGAATTTTCTTCTTCTTCGACATTGTAAATACCGGCGTCCGTATAGAATGTTTTTAACTCGGCCAGCGACACGGAAAATGGGCTATCCTTGATTGTTTCAAAAGAATAAGTTTCGCCTGCGTTAAAGTCAGAACCCTTTTTCGCCGTTAGGTGAATAGGAAATAAAAAGTAATCTCCGTTATTGTCCATAACGACTGCGGACATAAATTGATAACGATTTTGTCCGCTCAATTTACCTATTACGAGATAATCGATTTTGTTCTCACCAATTTTATTTTTGATAAGAATAAAATTATCGTTGAAAGCGGTACAGTCATATCCTTTTTGTTTGAGCGTTTCGGCGATTTCGGCAACGCTTTTTTCGAGTCCAAACGTTATGAAATTACCGCCTAAAAGAATATTCTCGGCTTTAAGCGGCAACGTGTATTCTTTGCCGCTTGAGAGCGAAACAACGGATAACTTTTTTTGTTTCCCCGTACAAGCGGAGAATATAAAGGTAAAAACTATCATAGTAATCAAGAATATAAATATAGATTTTTTTCGCATAATTCCTCCTTGTTCGTAGTGTTTAATAACACCACTCGACTAAAAATTTTATTGACAGTTATTCCCCGGCATTGTTGTAATATCGTTTAGTTTCTTTGAAAAAGAACAAAAAAGCGCAAGGGAAAAGTCATTTCTCTGCGCTTGTAATCTTATTGTGTTTCATAGGCGGTTACCTCCCGTCGAGAGTTTTTGGTTTTTACAATTTGTTGGTTTCTTTCTGCCTCTTTACCTTGTTTTTGATGTTTCAGTATCCCTATATGGATACTGTTAAATATATTATAGCACAAAAATCTTTATTTTTCAAGCTTTAACGCGCTATGCTTTGTAAAACATATAAAAATCATCTCTTTATTCTGTTTTGAAGCATTTTGTCGTCACTTTTTTAGGTAATTTATCACTCTTTTTCTGTTTAATTTTAACTTGTCCGTTTCAGCGCATCCGCTTTTTGTTTTTGTTCTCCCTATGGAACATAAACCTTTCAGTTTGATTCCTTTTCCGCCGCGTGGGTTCCGATATATTTACCGGTTTTAACACGGGCGTCTGACGGTTTCTTTGCATTTTCGGGGATTATCCAATATGCCCCGGCTTTTTGCGCTCCGGTTATGCGACCGTCTGAGCAAAGAGCAACCACACGGCGTCTTGAAAGGTGCCAGCGTTCCGCCGCTTCAATAGCTGAAATGTATTTTATGCCGTACATCGTTTACATCTCCTCTCTGACTATATTATATTCTCAACTTGGAATAATGTCAAGAGCTTTTTGTGCAAAACACGCAAAGGTTCCGGCAAAATTTCTTTATGAAAAAACATTATTCGGAAACGAATTTAACTGTTGCTTTTTCCTCCGAACTTTGATATAACGGCAATATGAAGGAGTATTCATTGTCAGAAAAACACACAAGCATCGTCACCGAGAAAGATAAGGTTGATGATCTGCGCTAAAAGTTGACTCGGAAGGATGCTCGCAGAGACAGAATCGGTTTATATGCTTGTTGTGCGAGAACAGGCACTTATTGCCCAACTCTTTGATGTAGGCATCGCCGATAATAACGAAGATGCCGACGTCGCCTTTTTCAAGTGCGTTGTCTTTCACAACGAAGACGCGATTACCGCTGTGGAAGGTCCGCTCCGGGCTACTGCTTTTTTGAGCCTGAAAGTCATTAAAACGATGACTTTTTTTGTTTCACAAAAACTTTTTGGTTCGATTTCAAGCAAAAGCATCTTGTTTTTTGTCCAATAATATGATATGCTATTATTAGTTCACATGACGAGGTGTAGTGATGGGTGTTTGTTATAATAAACTCTGGAAGCTTTTGATTGACCGGAAAATGAAGAAAAAAGAATTATTGGAGCTGTCGGGGATCAGTAAAGCCGCGCTGTATAAGCTCACAAAAGACGAAAATGTCAACACGGAAATTCTTGTAAAGATTTGCAACGCACTCGATGTGGATCTTTCGGATATTGTTGAACTGAAAAAAGAGGCGGAAACAAACTAAAATATGGGGAATCGGTGAACTGAAAAAATAGAGTTGACTCTATTCGGAACACGATCTGGACCGGAGATATTACAAGTTCGATCACTGTAACAGCGACGGTTCAATTCATGAATATTGCACGAACAAGTAAGGAGATTAATATGGTACTTGAACTCAGAAACATTGACAAGTCTTTTGGCGAGAAGGAAGTGCTCAAGGGCGTTTCTTTCACGGCAGAGGGCGGAAAAGCGTTCGGGCTTCTGGGCAGAAACGGCGCGGGTAAAACGACGTCTATCCGTATTATTATGAACGTGTTTCCCGCAAACGGCGGAGAGGTGCTTCTGGACGGAAAGCCGATTGATTATA
>CABUMF010000069.1 GCA_902492655.1 uncultured Eubacteriales bacterium
CATACCGCCTTTTCTTGTTATCCAGCCCTCCGGCTGTATCGGTTGAGCAAAAGTCCGCGTGGGATTGATGTGGTATCTTTAACTTTGGGAAACTCCGTTTTCCCATTTGGATATTGCTTGAAAAGAAACGTGCAGCTTTTCGGCTAAAGCCTGCTGTGTCAATCCAAGCACTTTTCGCTTTTCGGATATTACTATGCCAATATTCATATATTTACCCTCCTTCGCTGTTTTTATTATATCATAATATATTTGGAAATTCAATAACCGACTTGTTGAACGATCGGTATATATTCTATCAACAGTTGAAAATCCAAAACCTCCTTGACTTAAACGAGCCAAGGAGGTCATTTTTTGAATGCTGCACCAACTAGCATAGAGAATGCTCTTGTAGAAATTATGTCAAGGTACTATTCTCGTTCATCTTTGCTTTCAATCGTTTAGACAAATCCTGCAAATCCTGACAAGCATCAAAGCACATCTGATTGTACCGGTCTATATCTTTGGTGCTGCTGTTGACGGTCAAACCACTCTTGAAAGCCCGAATTTTAGCACGCCGTTCGTCAAACGCTTTATTGTATTTCTCCAAAAGGTCGGGATACCCGGAGAGCTTCTTGCGGTAGCTCCTGCATTTGTTGTCGAAATTGAAATAGGTTTCTTTTATCGGATCAGCCATAGCACGTTTCTTGTAATCATCGTTCGCCTTGTATAAACGCTCTTTCTTGCAAGTTGTTCTGCCACAGGTAAGCGAAGCATTTGAACGTTTGGTAATCATAAGCTGTCCGCAGTTTTCGCAGTTAGTTATAAGCCTGCCTGCATCGGACATAATATCGGAGTAAATGTCAAGCAAAGTGAGAATAGAGTCATTTGCCACATAAAGGCTTATGTTCCTGCAGTCATCGTGTACCCTGTAAAGAGAACTGTCCAAAACCTCATTGCTGCTCCGTATAGCCGTTCTTATATCAAAAATATTCGCTGCCCTTGCCGAAATGAACGGACGGAAGATTTTCTCACTATCCGCTTTGAACAATTCAATATATTTTTCCGCACGATCGTGGTTGCCCTTTACGGACAGCCCGATTTTTTTATTGAAATCACGCTGACGGAGCTTGAATTTACCGTATAAAAAATAGATAATATAGTTTTTAACGATATTAGCGTATTCAGAAATATCGTAATACTCCGACAGCTCCTCAAGAACAGCATTGCAGCTCCCGTCACATAATGCGTCCGCATTGCACAGCCTGTCGCCTATCTCCATAATTTCGTTAAGCTCATATTTTACCTTCATAAGGCGGTTAATGTCCTTGACAAGATTGCCTGCCTTATTGCTATGCCGCATAAGTCTCTTTGGAGCTTTCAGAGGACAACCTCCGTATGCCCAAGCCTTAATATCGGCAGGAGTACCGACAATATATGTTTCCGTATCCTCGGAAAAGTCAACGATTATGCCCACCGAAGCAATGTCGGCACAGCACTCAAACAAATCTATCATAACCAATACGCCCCTTTCGGAAAAATTCAAACGAAATCCGACAAACAAATTTTATAGATTTATTATATCACGTTTTGCACGTTTCGTCAACGGATAGTGTGGAATTATCTGTATTTGTACGGTGTTTGCACGCAAGGGCGTAATGGTTATAGAAATGCAAAAAAGGAGCGTGAGAATTTGCTCACACTCCCCGATAAATGGGAATATTCCATTGCAAAAATAAACTGATAGAATTTACTTTATGCCCCTTTGCCTTGTGATTTCGTACATCAGAATTGAAGCAGCACAGCTTACATTGAACGAAGATGCGTATGATTTTTCTGACATTGGAATAGTACAAAGCAGGTCGCAATATTCTTTATATGCTTTGTTCAGTCCCATAGTTTCATTGCCCATCATTAGCATTAGAGGAACTGTAAGGTCAGCTGAATAAATCGGATTTTGCTTGTGAGCGGTAGTTCCGACAGTAAGGAAATTCGGATACTGTTCTTTCAATTTGTTTAGATACATAAAGAGATCGTTATTATCAGCGATTCGTATAACGGGCATATTGAAAAAAGAACCCATAGCAGAAACAACTACATCAGGATCATAAAGGTCTATGGAATGTCCTGTAATGATAAGCATATCTGCTCCGAGTGCATCACAAGAGCGTATCATTGTTCCGAGATTGCCTTTGTTTGACGGTCTGTCAAATAATACTATAAAAGGATTTTCGGAAAGCGACACGTTCTCAAGCTTATCCTCACGCATTTCAATGATAGCCATTAACTCAGACGTATCATCTTTATTGCTGAGGTCATTCATAAGCTCAGCTGTAAGACAAAAATTCTCATCTGTTTTAATATTTGCAATCATTTCCTTTGCCCAGCCGGATAAATTGTTTCCGTCATAAATAAAAGATTTTATATTCCATTTGTTCTTTACAGCTTCATTAAGGCTTCTGACACCCTCAACTAAGAACTCGTTATATCTGTACCTTTTATTTCTGTTAGTCTTAAGCACTTCAAATTTCTGATATGTGCTGTTTTTGCTGAATACTTTTGTTTCACGCATAGTGTATCCTTTTTCCTGACGGAAAAAGTCCTCCCTTCGATTTTTAAATTTGGGGGTGGGTGTAAAACCATTTCCGATTTGTCGGGCAGTTTAGCTACCCGATTTATTCCATTATACCCCAAACTATAAATATAGTCAAGGGGAGAACAAACAGATTTATCATAACAAATACGCCCCTTTCGGAAAAACTCCAATGAAATCCGCCGAAATAATTTTATAGAATTTATATATCACGTTTTGCACGTTTCGACAACGGATGGTACGGAATTATCTGTATTTGTATGATATTTGCACGCATAGGCTTAATGAGTTGCTCGAAGCAAAAAGAATGAGGTCAAAAAGGCGTTTTCGGAAAATTTTGATATATAATGGGAGCAGGCTCAGAGGAAAATCCCAAGAGCCGAACAAAAGAAAATGGAGGTGCTGCTAATGAACAGCAGAGAAAATCTGCCGATGATGTTATCGGCAAACGACATTCAGGCAATGGGCTTCACGAGAACTATGGCGTACAATATCCTTAATCGTGAGGACGTGCCTGTTGTGAAGATCGGCAGTCGGAAGTTTATTCAGAGGGATAAGTTTTTCGACTGGTTGGACAGCAGAGAGAAGGCCGAAATCGTAAATGATGACGGGAGGGCTGACAGATGAATGAGGAAGAAAAGACCATAACCACAAATGAGCCTGCTGCCGAAAAGCAGACCAAGCCTGCAAAGCCGAAGCGTACCGATGAGGAGAAATTGCAGGAGTGCTATGAAAAGCGTGACAGGCGGTACTGCATCCGTTGGTGCAGGCACTCCGATCACCAAGGCAACAATGGGTACAACCGTTACTTTGACCGCAGGTGCAGCTCCTTCCGGTCAGATGTTTGATAAATGGGTTGTTAACGGTGTTGTCGTTGCTGATGCAAACAGCGCAACTACCACCTTCGTAATGCCTGCTGGTAATGTAACCGCAGAGGCTACCTACAAGAACATTCCTGTTGTTACTTATACCGTAACCTTCAATGCAAACGGTGGTACGGGCAGTATGGCTGATGCAACCGGTGTTTCCGGTGACTATGTACTTCCTGTCTGCGGCTTCACAGCGCCTAACGGCAAGCAGTTCAAGGCTTGGAGCGTTGGCGGTGTTGAAAAGGCTGCTGGCGATACCATCACCGTAAACGCAAATACTACCGTAACTGCAATTTGGGAGAACATCCCTGTAACCTACTATACCGTAACCTTCGACTCCAACGGTGGTTCTGCTGTAACGGCACAGTCTATCGAAGCAGGTCAGAAGGCTACCAAGCCTGCCGATCCTACCAAGGACGGATACGATTTCAAGGGCTGGACTTTGAACGGTTCTGCTTATGATTTCAACACCGCAGTGAACGGCAATATTACTCTCGTTGCTACTTGGGAACAGCAGCAGGTTGTACCTACCACCTACACCGTATCCTTTGCGGCTAACGGCGGTACAGGCACAATGGCAGATGTAACCGGAATTTCCGGCGAATACACTCTCCCTGAAAACGGCTTCACTGCTCCCGATGGCAAGCAGTTCAAGGCTTGGAGCGTTGGCGGTAACGAAAAGGCAGTTGGCGACAAGATCACCGTTACTGCTGACACTACCGTAACCGCAGTTTGGGAGGACATCCCTGCCGGACACACCTGCGACATTAAGCCTGTTGCAAAGGTTGAGCCTTCCTGCACAGAGGCCGGTAAGGAAGCGTACTACAAGTGCGAAGGCTGTGGCAAGTTCTATGAAGATGCACTCGGTACAAAGGAAATAACCGACCTTGCAGCTTGGGGCAATCTTGCTAAGCTCGGTCACACCGAATCCGATTGGAAGTCCGACAAGGATAATCATTGGAAGGAATGCACCGTAGCAGGTTGTGGCGTTATCATTGAGAACAGCAAGGCTGCTCACGCAGACGCTAACAACGATGGCAAGTGCGATACCTGCGAATACAATGTTGGTAAAACCCCTACCAATCCCGGCAATAAGCCTTCGGATGATGTTCAGTCTCCGCAGACCGGCGACAACAGTATGATGTGGCTGTGGATCGCTCTGCTGTTCGTCAGCGGCTTCGGGGTTGTGACAACTACTGTTTATACTAAAAAAAGAAAATCTGTGAAATAACAGATAGCTAACCATTTAAGGATGGCGGTAGCGGAGCTTCCGCTGCCGCCTTTTCCTTACGAAAAGGATTTCTTCGGAAGTCCCTTTCCGAAAGGCGGCAAAAAAGCGCTTTGCCGATTTTCGGAAAGAAATCGAACAAGGAGAAATCAAATGGACGAACAAGAAAAAGAAATTGAAGAAATACTCAGAACATTTGACAAAGCACCTTCGCCTTCGTCAGAAAGAAATAACCAAGCTCAAATGCGGCAGAACCATTTGCAGTCTCGGCAGGCTCCCAAAAAGACAACTGACGCCGAACGGACTGCCCGCACATCAAATCAAACTGCATACAAAAGACAACCTCAGTCAAGTAAAGGCAGGTATCTCTCCCCTACACGCAAAACCGCAATAAAGCGAAGAAAAAGGCAAAGAGCTGTGATTGTCTCGTTATTAGCACTCCTTTTTGTTGTTCTGATTATTGTGTTGATCTGCAAAGGCTGCTCCGGCAGAACAGATGCGCTTGCCGGCAAATGGGATTTTGATGGGACTACTGCCTATGAATTTGACGGAAAGGGAGTTGGAACGATGGTGCTGCCATCCGTTTCCTACGACTTCAAGTATGAAATTAACGGAAACGAGCTTTACATAGATTTTATAAACGAATCTGTCCACGACAGCACTTACAGCTTTACCGTGCAAACCAATACCTTAACTCTTGTCGGAGGAAATGACACAGCAATACCGGGAAAGGTTTATGAGCTGACAAAACAGGAATGAAGCGTGCTAAACACAACAGTAGCTATTAACGGAGGTCTATATGAAAAGCAAAAAAGTATTACCGTTAATTTCGCTCCTGTTTGTCGCTATAATGCTCTTTTCTGTCGGAATGATAGTAAAAGAGCATCGGGAACGCCAACAAGATATAAAACCTTATAATTGTATGTGATGAAAAAGCACAAAGAGTACGCTAATCAATAGTTATTGTAATTTCCCTTGTGTTTTTTTGGAACACGAAGGAAATTGGGAGAAATATAAATAGACCGTCTGCTCGTATTGAGTAGACGGTCTTATCTATTGTATCTGAGAAAGTCATTACAGTGTTCTTGCGGTCTGAGCCTAAATCCTTGTGATATGAGAGTATCCGCTTTCAAAGCCACAAGGTTTATATCCGAGTTCAAGGTTCTTGCTATTTGCTGAGTATCGTAACCTCGCTCAGCCAGCTCAAGAAAATCATCATCGGGTAAAGCAACTTGAGAAGCAAAAATGTTTGCTTCATATTCCATACGGTTGTCCTGCA
>CABUMF010000070.1 GCA_902492655.1 uncultured Eubacteriales bacterium
CATCCTTAATGACTGCCGGAGCATCCACAGCCTCCGTATTTCCGTTGACGCACATATCGTAAGCGCCAATTTCAATAATCAGCTGATTATCCCCGCGCATTGCCGTTACAAATTGCTTACCGTCAGACTCAGTGTAGGTTACATTGCAGCCGAGCGCCTCAAAAATAGCACGGAAAGGCACTAAAACTCTATCGTTTTCCATTACCGGTTCCACATCAAAATCCATATCCTCGCCATCCATGGTTACAGTGATTTTATCTGTGACAACCATTTCGGCACCAAACACTGCTACGGACGAGCAAAACATTGTCAGTGCCAGCATAATTGAAATAATTTTTTTCATTTATAATTCCTCCTCGTCAATTTGTCATATTTCCACATTTATTATTATACATCATTTCATCTGCTTGTGCAATAACATCGATGGCAGGTACAACACAAAACTCCGCAAGCTTTGCTATAAATCAAGCATTGCATCCTTCCCGCATATCAATTTTTTCACCGCAAACATATTTTGCTTTAATTCCTCCGCATAAATCCAAAGATAAATAAACAGCCCTCTCTATTCGCTGTCTAACATTCAGGTCAAGCGGATGCGGCAAAATACTGTCGTCCAGCATAACCGCATCAAATTCATATCCTTCGTCAAAGCTGCCGACCTCGCCGAAAAACTCTCCTCCGCCTTTTGTCGCCATGTAGAACGCCTCTTCAAAGGTTACAGGTTTTGCATTTTCGTCTATATATCTCCGGTACATTTTTGAAACTTGAATTGCATCTGTAATTGCACGAAACATTGATTCCGTCTGCCCGCCTGCAACATCACTGCCCAAGCCTATTCTCATATCCATATCAAGATACTTTCTTACCGGTGCAATTCCCGATGATAAATTCATATTGGACGCCGGACAATGCGCGATGAACACATCGTTATCTCTTATACGCTTTACTTCTTCATCTGTTGACCAGACGCAATGTGCCATGACTGTATTAACCTTTTCAAAGTCAAGATTTTCAGCACCAAAAAGGTTAAATTTGTCATATCCGTCACCATAGAATGCCGTATCGGGACAAAGTTCCTGCACCCACTTGATTTCGTCCCGGTTTTCCGATAAATGCGACTGTACAGGCAAATGGTATGCACGCTGAATTTCCCGCAGTTCCCCCATAAGCGCATCGGTACAGCTTGGGATAAAACGAGGTGTTAAAATCGGTTTTGTGCGTTTGTATCTATCCTTGATTTCGTTGAGCCAGCCAAAAGTGTCATACGCCGATCTATCGGTGCTTTCTTCCACAAGGGCATCCGGTGCGTTACGGTCCATATTTATTTTTCCCACATAGGTTATCAGACCTGTATTCTCCATTAAATCCATCAATATTTCAGTCGCTGCTCTGTGTTTTGTCGCAAAAATGCAGGCTCTTGTGGTTGCACTGTTTTTCATGCTTTCTGCAAAAATGGAATATGCCTTCTTAGCATATTCGGTACTTGCATACTTTGCTTCTTCCGGGAAAGTCCGATTATTAAGCCACTCAATCAGTTCATAATCCATACCCATACCACGGAAAGCATACTGCGGTGCATGAATATGCAAATCCACCATTCCCGGTATAATAAGCATATCACCGTAATTACGCAGTTCATAATTCTTAAATTCAGCAGGTATTTCGTTAAAAACACCTGCACTTTTTCCGTCTTTACATACCGCATACCCTGACAAGGTTTTCAGCTCTTTACCGGATGTGCTAAAGCATATATGTCCCTTGATAATAAAATTATTCATACTCTTGCCTCTCACAAATAGATAAATCAAAGGCTGCTTTTACATGCCGACATAAATCTTTCGGCAATATATCGGTAGCCGCTTTCACACCATATGTTTCCTAATGAATATGTTTAACTATTTTACTATTCTTCAGTTATCTTTTTTCCTCATTTTTATACCGATATAGCAAAAGTAAATTCCCAATGCAATCCAGAAAAGGTTCATAAGTATGCTGATTCTTCCTTCAAAATCATTTCCAAACCCCAGTCGAACTACAATAATTACCGCTGCGGATAAAACACAAATTATTCCGCATACAAGCGTTACGGTTCCTCTTGTTTTCTTTTTCATATTCCTGTCACCTCCCGTTCCGTACCATTGCATAAAGCGTCATGTCAGTTCCCGGAACTCTGCTGCTTTCCGCAAGTGAAAAGCCGTAGTGACCGTAAAGTGATACGTTTTCTTCCTTTAGCGTTTCGAGATAACACGCTTGTCCCGTTGCGTCAAAATAGTCAAGTATAGGTTTTAGAATCCGCGAACCGCAGCCTTGATTCCTAAACTCCGGCCTTGTGGCATATCCGTATAAATACCAGCATTTTTCCGGTGCATATTTTGCTTTTATTTCTTCGGCAAGTGCTTCAAACCGGAGCATTTGGGCAGTAGACCTAAGTCCAAATCTAAACATGATTTTCCAACCGCCTACCTTTATGTACTGCAAAAAACCTGCGCCTTTATAATCCGGCGGATAAAAAAGTGCAACTGTATTGGGGTAATAAGCGTCTCCTATGCAAAAACTTTGCTCCCTTGATGCGGTCAAAAGGACTTTCCAAAACAACATCATTTTCCGTACATCGTATTTCCTGCCGGAAAAGTATTCAAATAAGGAATATCCTTCAAAAGCATGTGCAAAACACTCCGCATAGGCTTCAATATCATTTTTCTGCATGACATGGCAGTGTTCCATCTCCGGTATTGTATTTGTCACAAGCGTATCATCTCCTGTATAATTTTTTGTAATTCATTCGTTTATTCTGTCTTTAGCGCATTGTAAAGCGCCGCATCCGTCTGCTGCTTATACCACATGACCACCATGAGGTCTGCTGAATGGTTTTAAACTGCGGCAGAATGGAAATTCTGTCGTTTTCCATAACGGGGGGCGACATCTGTTATAATTTCTTCACCGTTTACCTTAACAGTAATTTTATCGGTATCTGTGGCAAATGCCAAATTTGCCGAACCAATCATAGATACTGCCAATATTACTGCCAAAATTTTTTTCATAGTATATATTTTCTTTTCTGTTTAGTTTTGTTTTAACTCATCATAAAGTGCGGCATTTGTAAGGAGCTTATAAGGAGCAACCCAGAATGTTCCCACAAGTCCGAGTGTGACGCAGTTTAAGAAATCCCAAAGAATAAAACTTAAATCAAGAACGAATGCACGCCATTTATTGCCCTTCATCATAGATTTGCTGAGTGCAAAAACTTCTTTTTTGTCCATATCGGGATTGTCTGCCAAAATATAAGGTATCATTCTGTACTCATAGATTTTGATAAGTCCCGGAATGATAAAGAGCATTGTCCAAAGGATTGAATACAGGTCATAGAAAAACATAACCTTAACATTTCTTTTATAGCTTACATCAAATCCGTTTCCGAGATCAGAAATGTTTCCTTCGCCTCTTATTGCGTTAAGACTGTATTTGTATGTACCTACATTAAACGGATTTACAAGTGCAATAACAGAAAAAATTGCAAATGCGGCTACAAGTATCGCAAATACACTGAGCAGCATCCAAAATGCCGGCGAAATTGAGTTTGCAACAGCCAGATTTTGCGGTGCGTCAATCGGCAAATTACCAAATGTCGATTGTGTATCCGGCATTGACGCAAATGAATGACTTGCACCGCCCGCAGCTGCAAAGCCTCCGACCGCGAGTGCAGACAGAAGTGCTACAAGCACCGTCTTCCAGTAATTGCGTTTGACGCCTAACTTCGCTTTCTCTTTCAACTTTCTTCTGTTCCACATAAACATTACCTCTTTCTTTGAAATATTATTATATTGATATTATAGAACATAAAGGACAACAAAAGGACAACAAAAGGACAACAAAATTCAAAAATTAATTTTCTTGTTTTCATACATCATTTCATCCGCTTTTTTAAAAGCCTCGGCAAATGTTGTTTTACTGCCGTCACAATATGCGTACCCTACGGATATACCGAATATATCGCCGTATTTCGGGCGAAGCTTTGCCGCTTCCCGATGCAGACGAGCGTTCAGTTTTTCAGGATTCTCAAAATACTTGTTTAATATCACGCACAGCTCATCACCGCCGATTCGGTAGCAATGCCCGTGTTTTCCGTATACCGAGAATATTATTCTTCCAACATCTTTAAGACATTCATCGCCGACTGCATGACCGTATGTGTCATTTATGATTTTAAATTTGTTAATATCAAAAACTATAACACATACATTGGATTTAACGCTTTCGGCTTTTCTGTCAAAGCATCTGCGGTTTAACAGCCTTGTTGTTTTATCCACTTGATTTACTATTCTTCCACGGTTATTGTAAAGAAATATATTGCCGATTACGGCACATAAATAATCAACCCGTATTTCGGAATTAACCATTTGAACACTCACACCAAACGCAAGCAAACACATCACCAATGCCATAACGCCGTTAAATCTTGCCTGATAGTTCTTATAGCCGATCACCATACAAATAAAGCAGTATAAAACAGAGAAAATAAATGCCGCGATATAAAGCCAATACAGTGAACCTCTGTGATAAATATTATCGGAGTCAATGAAAAATACCCATCCGTTTAACATTGCCCAAATTTCAAATACAGCGTGACAGGCAATGAAAACATATGCCAATCGTATTCGTTTCACTTTACCGTAGGCAATGGCGGCAGTAACACCAATAGCCGGTACCGCACAAAATTCAACAAGCTTTGCCGCTTTGTGCAGCAAAATAAGGGAGGAAGCGGCGCCGTTTGTTTCCACACCGATCCATTCACCGATAACGGCTATACCAATAACAAGGCTTACGGCAATAATTTCATTTTTGTTCTTTTGTGAAACAAGTCCGTTGCTTATTACCTCCATAATGTTAATTATCAATGTAAAAAGCGTTATAAATACAACAACCGTATATAAATCAGACATTTCTTTCCACCTCATCGCTAAGCTCTCCGACCGTAATATTGTTTTCGCAAATGTTATGTGACAATTATTTCATCTCCTGTAATTTGTTTTTCAAAGTCTTCAAACAGCGGTTTTATACTATCAAAACCATCTCAAACCATAACCTTTATCGTGTCTGCGCCGAACTCACAATTTTCGTCAGGCTTAACCTTTGCGGTGATTGTGTATTCAGTATCTTTGACAGCAGTTTCGTCGTTTGGCGATACGGAAAAACTGTTTTCAACAAGGCTTGCACCGTTACTTATTACATTAAGAGATGTAGGCAAGCTTTCTTCGGCTTTTGCCGAGGCATTGCCGCCGCCGTAGTTAGAACTTCCGCCTTCTATTGAACCGTTCTGATTTTCAGATGTATCGTTAATCGTAAGCGTTGCTTTATCAAAAAGGCGTATAACGCTGCCGTCGTCCGTCATATTGTTTACGCCTTTGCCGCGGCAGATTTTATGTCCATTTAAATCTATGGTAACGCTGTAACTCGGCGGTACAGACAGTGCACCCGCCAAGATTGCTCACATCGTCAATCGGCTGATATACTTGTTTTCCGGAGCACCCACTCAAGCATAACAGTAAAATTATCGCAATCAGAACCGTGTCGAGTTTCTTTTTTCTCATACGAACTGTCCCCTTCGCCTTTCAAAGAATTCTATCTTTCATCCTATATATTTCTAACCAAGGCAAATCACAAGACTCAAAATATTCTTATCATCCTCATAAGTATATTCCATGCTCTCGGTCATTTTCTTTACCATAAAAATGCCCAAGCCACCGATTTTTCTTTCCTCAGCGGAAAGCGTTACATCAGGCTCCTCCGCCTTTAGTGGATTATACGGTGTGCCGTTATCGGAAAATGTCAAAATCAGTTTGCCACCGACAA
>CABUMF010000071.1 GCA_902492655.1 uncultured Eubacteriales bacterium
CTATATGCGTCTTAACGATGACGGAAAGACCGTTGCGGCTATGGATTGCCTTGTTCCCGGAATAGGCGAAATAATCGGAGGAAGTCAGAGAGAGGAAAGGCTGGAAATTCTTACAGAAAGAATGAAAGAGCTTAATCTTAAGGAAGAGGACTATTGGTGGTACCTTGACTTAAGAAGATTCGGCGGTGCAAAGCACGCAGGATACGGACTCGGCTTTGAAAGAGCTATTATGTATCTTACGGGTATGTCAAACATAAGAGATGTTATCCCCTTCCCGAGAACAGTTGGAACAGCAGAATTCTAAAATAAAAAAATCCGGCTTAAGGCATGATCGCTTAAGCCGGTTTTTGTTAACCCAATCTGTACTTTTTCTTATATGCATCGTACTGTTCAAAGAACTCATTGGCACCTTCACTTTTAACATGACTTAAGTATTCATGAGTTTCAAAGGAATTGTTTGCTATCTCGAGAAGGCAAACCGCAATATTTGAACAATGGTCGGACACTCTTTCGTAGTTTGTCAGCAAATCGGCGAGAACAAAGCCAAGCTCGATTGTGCAATCCCCTTCCTGAAGTCTCTTAATATGATTAAATCTGATTTTGCTTTTGAGCTTATCTATAACCTGTTCCAAGGGCTCTACGGCTTTTGCAACGGACAAATCCTCATCTTTAAGTGCGGTGGATGTAATCTCAAGAATTTCACGAACTGCGGCAGAAATAACCTTTATTTCACCCTTTGCTTCATCGGAAAAATCAATTTTCTTGTCGTAAATCTCTTTTGCAACCTCAGCGATATTTACAGCATGGTCGGATATTCTTTCAATATCACCTATACAATGAAGAAGTTCCGTCACCTCTCGGCTTTCATTCACAGAAAGCTCCTGAGCCGCAAGCTTTACAAGGTATGTGCTGATTTTATCTTCATACTTGTCCACAATGTTTTCTTCTTCGATAATATTATCAAATTTATCACGGTCAAATTCCTTCAAAAGGTCTGTAGCTGCAAAAAACGATTGAACCGAAATATCAAACATATTACACACAAGCTCACGGCTCTTTTCAACAGCGAAGGAACCCATCTGAAGAAAACGCTCGTCCAGGGTTGCAAACATATCATCGTCAACGCCCTTCTTGCCGCGCTTAACTGTCTTAATCGCAAGCTTTTCGATAAGATTGCAAAACGGAATAAGGATAACCGTTGAAATTACATTAAATCCGGTATGAATTATTGCAATCGTGAATACCGACGAATCGGAAGCCATAAAGTCCCCAAGCCCTAAAACGGGGATGAGTGCATAGAACACCGATGTTACTATAACAACGCCGATCATCTTAATATAAAGACATGAAAAAGCAACTCGCTTAGCCTCTCTGTTACCGCTTAAGGAAGAAATAATCGGCGTTACGGTTGTACCGATATTCATACCGAGGATAATCGGTATCGCAGTTGAAAACGGAATCGTTCCCGCAGCTGCAAGTGCCTGCAAAATACCGATTGATGCGGAAGACGACTGAATAATCGAAGCAACAACCGTACCGGCAATTATGCCCATAACGGGATTTGAAAACATTGTAAGCAACTTGAGAAATGCGGCACTTTCCTTCAAGCCCGACATTGAATCGCTCATAGTTTCCATACCGAACATCAAAACCGCAAACCCAAGCAAGATGGAACCGATATTTTTCTTCTTATCACTTTTTGTAAAGACAGCAAGCATTATGCCTATAACCGCAAGTATCGGAGTAAAGGATGAAGGCTTAAGAATTCTTATAAAAAATGCGTCGCCGTTGATGCCCGTCATACTCAAAAGCCAGGCAGTTACCGTTGTTCCGACATTGGCACCCATTATAATGCTTATGGTTTGTCCGAGCTTCATGATACCCGAGTTAACAAACCCGACAAGCATAACGGTAGTTGCAGAAGACGACTGAATAATAGCCGTTACGGCAAAACCGAGGAAAAAGCCTTTAATTCTGTTAGATGTAAGCTTTGCTAAAATTGATTCCAGCTTTCCGCCGGCAAGCTTTTTAAGGCTGTCCCCCATTATATCCATACCGTAAAGGAACAAAGCCAGTCCGCCAAGTAAAGTTAGAAAACTAAAAAAATCCATAAAGTCATCCTCCATACATTATCCGTAAACTGCCATAATAATTATATAACAAAAATTTATAAAAATCAACTATTTACTATTACAATTTTTTGTGCTATAATAGAAATATTATAGTAATTTAATACGAAGAGGACAAATTTATGCTTTCACCAAGGCTAAAAGCTATATACGATAACATTAACCGATGTGAGATTTTGGCTGACATAGGCTGTGACCACGGCTTTATTCCCATAGAAGCGGTAAAAAACGGAATAGTTCGCAGAGCTGTTGCGTGCGATGTCAGCAAGCCTTCTCTTTTAAAGGCTGAAAAAAACATACGGCTCGCAGGGCTTTCAGAAAAAATTGACACACGGTTCGGAGGCGGACTTGAGCCTTTGTCGGAAGGCGAGGCTGATACCGTAATCATTGCAGGCATGGGCGGGATTCTGATTGCCGATATACTTAAAAGCGGTTTTTCAAAAATAGGTTCCGCAAAGCTGATATTGCAGCCGATGTCAAATATCCCCGAGCTCAGGGAAAGGCTGGTAAACGGAGGATTTTCAATCACGGGCGAAAGCCTTGTTCGTGAAGAAAGACGGATATATACGGTCATATCAGCCGAAATCGGCAAAACGGAAGACTATGATTTTGAGGTGGGAACTGCACTTATTGATAATAAAGACCCTCTGCTGAAGGAATGGCTGATTGAAAGAATTGAATGTGAAAATGAAATTCTTTCAAAAATCCCCCGCGGCTCGGACGATTTCATCAAACACAGCAGACTAAAAGAAAAGTACAAGGAGGTTTCAGACAGAATATGAAAATTTCGGATGCACTTGAAATACTGAATAAAAATGCCCCCTATTCTTTGGCGGAGGACTGGGATAATTCGGGATTTTTGATAGGCAGAAAGGATACCGAAATATCCAAAATATTGATTTCCCTTGATTTTACACCCGATGTTCTTTTAGAAGCCATAGAAAACGGTTGCAATCTTATCGTTACGCATCACCCTTATATTTTCAAAGGTCTTAACAGAATTACCGACGAAACTGTAGTGGGAAGCACCGCGCTTAGGCTCATTGAAAGCAATATTTCGCTGATTTGCGCTCACACAAACCTCGATGCGGCATACGGCGGTGTTAACGATACCCTTTGCAAGGCTTTGGGAATTGAAGTTATCCCTTCTTCCGAGGAATCAACAATTTGCAGAGTCGGAATATGGAACAAGCCGCTTTTGTCCGTAATCGAAACGGTTAAATCAGCACTGAATGCGACCGTAAGGATAAGCTTTTCGGACGATATTATGATTAATAAGGTTGCGGTTTGCAGCGGCTCGGGATGCGAATTTTTGGAATTTGCCAAAAACAACAACTGCGATATGCTTCTTACATCCGATGCAAAGTATCACGATTTTCAAAGGGCGGCAGAGCTTGGAATAATCCTGCTTGACGCCGGACATTTTGAAACGGAAAATATCATATGCCCCGTAATTTCTCGGATGTTTGACGGAGTAGAAACTATTATCAGCAAAAAGCATAAAGGATTTTATAAAACAATATAAGTTAGGAGTTTTCAAATGAGTATTTTCAGACCGGCGGATATAATGATTCCGCAAAACCTTGAACTTGAAAAATGGAGCGTGGTTGCCTGTGACCAGTTCACTTCACAGCCCGAATACTGGGAAGAAGTATCCGAAATCGTCGGTGACAGCCCTTCTGCGCTGAACCTTGTGTACCCGGAAGCGTTTCTTTCGGAAGGTGACACAAGAATAGAAAAAATAAATACCGCAATGGATAATTACATTGAAAGCGGCATATTCAAAACATACCCTAACAGCTTTTTTCTTACGGAAAGAACATTAAGCGGAGGCAGGGTTAAAAAAGGTCTTATAGGGCAAATCGACCTTGAGGAATATGACTTCAATAAGGGTTCAAAATCTGCCGTAAGAGCTACGGAGGGCACAGTTATGGAGCGCATACCTCCGAGGGTGAAAATAAGGCAAGGTGCGCCTTTGGAGCTTCCGCATATCATCATTCTTATAAACGACCCGGAAGATAAGGTCATGAAAAGCGTTTCAAAAGGAAATTGTCTGTATGATTTTGAGCTGATGCAATCGGGCGGAAACCTCAAAGGATTTATTGTAACAAATAATGACGATGTAATCGGCGCAATAGAAGAATATGAAAATTCCGCCGAAGACGGATTTTCCTACGCTGTCGGTGACGGAAATCATTCACTTGCAACAGCAAAAACCTGTTGGGAAAATATAAAACCAACGCTTTCGGACGAGGAAAGGAAAACACATCCGGCGCGCTTCTGTCTTTGCGAAATCGAGAATATTCACAATAAAGCAATAGAGTTTGAACCAATCCACAGAGTTGTTTTCGGCTGTGACCCGGAAAAGCTTATATCCGATTTCAAATCATCTGTAAACTTGGGAGAAGGTCAGGTTATTGAATACTCATATGGAAACACAAAAGGAAAAATAAGCTTGAACTGCGAGGGACTTGCAGTAGGAGAGCTTCAAAAATTTCTTGATAAGGGTAATTTCGAGATTGATTATATACACGGCGCCGATGTCGCCGTAAAGCTTGCCGAAAAGCCGAATACCTGCGCATTTCTTCTCCCCTCTCCCGACAAATCCGCGCTTTTCAAAAGCGTAATTGCGGACGGGGCTCTCCCGAGAAAAACATTCTCAATGGGAGAAGCTAACGAAAAAAGATACTATATGGAAGCCAAAATGATTAAATAACAAGCTTAAATTCAATAAAATAAGAGAGCGTTTTGCTCCCTTATTTTATTATGGGATAAAGCTGAATCGTATTTCCGCCGTCAACAACCAATTCTGCTCCTGTGGTGTTTCTCGCATGAACTGCAAAATACCACACAGCATCGGCTATATCCTCTCCCACCGCAATATCACCCAAGGGTGTAAATCTTGATGGTACATTTGCATAAAATTCAGGATTCTTATCCCACCTGTCGGTTTTAATCATTCCCGGAAGAACAGCGTTTACGCGTATGTTGTACTTGCCGAAATCAA
>CABUMF010000072.1 GCA_902492655.1 uncultured Eubacteriales bacterium
ATCGTTGCTGCACCAAATGCGAAAATGTTCTCCCTAATGATGCGGAGTATTGCCCTATGTGCGGGGCGAAACAAAATAATGAAAGAGAGTCAATATAAAGATGTTAAAATTCCAGAGGATGTAACGCCTGAAGCGGGCGACAAAATATTTCTTTGGGAAAATCTTAAAACGCTGAGACCGCTTTGCGATGCGTTTACGATAAACAAATAATTTAATTGTAATATCCATTTTTAAAATGTGGATATAAATAAAAATTTTTAAGGAGGTTCATTATGAAAGGAAGAAAGTTTTTGAAGGTCACGGGTATTCTGATGATTATCGGAGGAGTGTTCGGTATCATCGGAGGGATTGTTGCAATGATCGGAGCAGGAGCTTTGGCGGCAGTTCTTGAAACGAGTGCCGGCGGGCTTATGCTTGCAAGTGCGCTGATTCTGGCAAGTGCAGTATTTCAGCTGATTGCCGGAATTATGGGTGTAAAAAACTGCGATAAACCCGAAAAGGCTCAAAGCTGCCTGGTTATGGGTGTCATTGTGGCGATTTTAAGCGTAGCCGGAAACGTCATCTCAAATATTCTCGGCAGCAGCTTTAACATTCTGAGCTATGCCACCGGTTTGATTATTCCTGTTCTGTACATAATTGGCGCGGTAAAAAATAAAGAGCTGGCATAAGTAAAATATCCGAATGCTCCCGCCGTCCTGTTTTTGGCAGCGGGAGCATATGCGCCAAAATTCAAGAGGTGATTTTTATTAAAAAATATATTGCTTTTTTAACGGTTTTATTTCTTTTTATTTCCGGTAATATGGTTTGCGTCAATGCCGGCGCAGATATTGCGGTTGGGATAACAGTAAACGGGGAAGTTATCGAAACGGAGGTTTCACCCTTTGTGGAAAACGGACGGACGCTCGTTCCGGTGAGAGCCGTTTCGGAGCATTTAAAGTACAGCGTTGAGTGGTTTGCGGAGGAACAAAGAGTCGATATTGATTCGCCCTCCGATAAGCTTACGCTTTATATAGGCAGCGCAGACTATTATAAAAACGGCGAAAAAAAACCATGGACGTTCATGCGGTAATTAAAGACGAAAGAACCTTTGTTCCCCTGCGGCTGGTTGCCGAGGAAATGGGATGCGAGGTTAACTGGGACGAAGAAAATAATATTGCAAATGTAATAAAATATAACATTGCGGAGGCAAAGACGCCTCATGATATTATACTTAATGCGGCAAGCTATACAAAAATCATTCTTAAGGAGCAGGAATATGATTTATCGGAGCTTGATGCGATAAATATTGATAACCCCAATGTTTTTGCAGACGACACCTTTGAAGGATACGAATATATAATAAAAGACGTATCCAATCTTGTTATAGAAGCGCCGGAGGGAATAAGCGCTTCTGTTGTAACTCAGGCTCCCTACGCAAACGTACTGAGCTTTAAGGGATGCAGCTGTATTGTGCTTAAAAATATCACGGCAGGACATAAGGTTGAGAAGGGCTATTGTACCGGCGGCGTAATAATGCTTGACGGTTGCCGGGATATAAATATTGATAAGTGCAGTCTGCACGGCTGCGGAACGTATGGAATAACCGCGACAGACTCTGCTGAAATAACTGTGGAAAACACGGAAATATATGAGTGCACATACGGGCTTTTTGAGTTAAGCGGCTGTGATGGAATTAAGTTTAACGGCTGCACATTCAGAGATTCCGGGATGTTTTCAATGTTTGTACTGGACGGCTGCAGCGGTGTAAGCGTAACAAACTCGGAAATTAAAAATAACAACAGCTCAGAGGATTCGTATTTTATAAGTGCTTACAATTGTTCGGATATTGAATTTTCCGGCTGTGACTTTTCAAATAATTCTTATTATAATTTCTGCAGCGGCGATGCTGTAAAATTTATCGGATGCAAATTATGATAAGCATATTAAGGGAGTGAAACTATGGAAACAGTACAAAGCTATAAGTGTCCTTGCTGCGGTGCTTCGCTGATTTTTCGGAATGAGTCGCTGCACTGCGATTCCTGTGGAAACAATTTTGAGCTTGACGCTATGCGGCAAATTGAGGATGTCGGATCGCAAATGCAGGGAGAGTCAAAATATGACTGGGAGCATTACGAACCGAGAAGTTATGAAACAGACGGAGAGATTGAACTTGCAAGCTATACCTGCCCTTCCTGCGGTGCGGAGATAACCGGTGACGATACGATGGGGTCAACCGTTTGTCCATACTGCGGCGATGCGGCGGTAATCAAGGGACAGTTTGAGGGTACCCTCCGACCTGACTATATTATTCCGTTTAAGACAGATAAAAAAGCGGCAATGGAGGCATTTGAGGCAGATTTCAAAAATGCACCGTTTCTGCCGGATGCGTTTAAAGTCAGAAAATTGAAGAAATGACAGGTGTTTACGTGCCGTTTTGGATGTTTGATTGTGATTGCAACGCAGCAATAACTTACGGTGCACAAAGAACCACAAGCTGGAGTGATTCCAATTATCATTATACAAAAACAGATTATTACAGACTTTTCAGAAGCGGCAGTGTGAGTTTTGCCAACATTCCTGTTGACGGCTCAAAAAAAGCGGATGACGCATATATGGAGGCGGTAGAACCTTTTTGTTATGATGATGCAGTGGAGTTTAACGGTGCATATCTTTCGGGGTATATGGCGGATAAATATGATGTTTCGGCAGAGGAAAGCATAGAGCGGGCGAACGAACGTGTAAAAAACTCAACGGTTTCGGTATTTAAGGAGACGACGAGCGGTTACGCTACGGTGATTCCCGAAAGTACAAAAATCAGCTTTTCAGGCGGTAAAATAAGGTATTCCCTTCTCCCGGTTTGGATGCTCAATATTAAATATATGAACAATACATATAAGTTTGCTGTCAACGGACAGACCGGTAAAGTTGTCGGTGAGTATCCTATTGATAACAGAAAAAAATGGAGATACTTTGCGAAAATTGCTGGCTTTGCTTATATAGCCGCCATCGCAATAGCATATTTTCTGCTGCGTTAGGGGGTGAGTGCGATGAAAAAAATTGTTATACTTATTACAGCTGTCTTTTGTCTTTTGTCAGCGCTCCCCGTCTATGCGGAATTTAAACAGCCACCAATTACGGATTTGGCGGGATACCTTACCGAAGAACAGAATGAGGAGCTTACGGCGCAGTTTAACAGTATCCGTGAAAAATACAGCTTTGACGTTGCGTTTGTTTCGGAAAAAAGCCTCTCTGCCGTTGATGCACAAGCGGCGGCAGACGACATTTACGATTATAATGGCTACGGTTACGGTGAAAATTATGACGGAATACTTTTTTATATAGCAGATTCCGAAAGAGAATATCATTTTTCCGTCTGCGGCAGCGGTGAAACGATATTCAACGAAAACGGTCTTGCCTATCTTGAAAAAAAAGTTGTTCCGTTTCTGAAGGAAGATAACTATTATGCGGCAGTCAAATCCTATGCCGAGCATACGGAAGAGCTTTTGGAGATGGCAGCAGAGGGTAAGCCGTTCAACAAGAGGCAGCACAGCATGAAGTATATCCTGTGTGTGGTTGCCGGGGCGCTTCTTCTTCCCATTATTCTTGCGTATTTTATGATGCACAAAAAGCTCTGCGCAATGAAAACGGCGGTCAAAGAGGACTATGCCGGCAATTATATGAAGCCGAACAGTATGAATCTTGACTTTTCAAGGGATATATTTCTTTACAGCACCGTGACAAAAACGGAAAAACCGAAATCAGATTCCGGCAGTCACACATCGTCTTCCGGCAGAAGTCACGGCGGAAGGGGCGGAAGTTTTTAAAAACAAATTTTAAGGAGGAAAGAATTATGGGAATAGGTGATTTTTTCAAGAACATTTTCGGCAAAAAGAATTGTGCGTTATGCGGCAAGGAATGCGGCATGATGCATCGCACAAAAATCAAGAACAAGGAATTTTTATGTGACGATTGCGGAAATCTATGCTCAAAGTACATTAGGCTGAGCGAGCTGACATTGGACGAAGTCAAGGGACATATAGAATATATGAAACGGCAGAACAGACTTTTTGAGGAGGTCTATTCCAAAGAAGGAAAGAAAGACACATACCCTTCGTCGCTCAAGGAAATGGGCATTGAATTTTGCGATGACTTGGGAATGTTTCGGATTAAACACAGAAGCAACACGGGCAGAGGCAAAATGAATGAGCTTTTCCGCTACGATCAGGTGGCAAGCTATGAGGAATACATAGATGAAACACCGGCAACCGAGCCGGGGAAAAAACCTGAATTTAAGGAGTGCGGATTAAAAATCAAGCTTTTGGGCGGAAATATGAGCAAGGTGAATACAGACAACAAAAAAGGTCTTCGTCCTCATCCGTATATCAAGCAAGAGCTTAAAATCTGTTTCAGCAAAAAAGACCGTTCGGACGCGCAGTATGCACATAATGCAAAATGCAAATTTGATTATATTTTCGGCGTTCACGATGATGAAAGAGGCTTGTTCGGCTTTGGC
>CABUMF010000073.1 GCA_902492655.1 uncultured Eubacteriales bacterium
CAAACTTTTTTGTTTGAAAATCTGTCGGTTGTAACACATCTATTGTAAACCTACACATAATTTCGGGCATATGTCAATAATATTATTGACATATGCCCGAAACGGTGCTATAATATATGGCGAGGTGATAAAATGCCAAGACCGACGAAGTGTCGCCGAGTGTGTTATTTCCCTGAAGTACTTGAATTTTCTCCAACGGGAGCAGTGAGCGGGGAAGCAATTGTTTTGACATTTGATGAGCTTGAAACCATTCGGCTGATTGACAAAGAAAACTTAAGCCAAGAAGAATGTGGGGCACAACTCGGCGTAGGCAGAACAACCGCACAGAAAATCTATGAAACCGCAAGGAAAAAGATAGCAGACGCACTTGTGCTTGGCTTCGCACTGAAAATTGAGGGCGGCGAGTTTCAGCTTTGTAGCGGCAGTACAGACTTTTGCTATAAAAAAGACTGCATCAAACGGCAAATTCAAAAAGAATACAAAACGGAAAAAGGAGCAAATATTATGAGAATCGCAGTAACTTACGAAAACGGAAACATCTTTCAGCATTTCGGTCACACCGAGCAATTCAAATTGTACGATATAAAAGACGGCAAGATCATTAAAACAGAGCTTATAGATACCAACGGCTCCGGCCACGGTGCATTGGCCGGCGTCCTCTCCGCTGTAAAAGCAGATGTACTTATTTGCGGCGGTATTGGCGGCGGCGCACAAATAGCGCTGGCAGAAAACGGAATAAAGCTCTACGGCGGTGTCAGTGGTAATGCCGATGAAGCGGTAAATGCTTTCGTTGCCGGCAATCTTGCTTTCAATCCCGATGTGCATTGTGAACACCACGATCATGAACACGGCGGGGAAACCCATATCTGCGGCGACCACGGCTGCGGTCACGGACATTGCGGGAATCATTGAAAAATGTGATAACATCACAGAATTGTAATCTGAAATATGCTATTATTTAATTAAAGGAGGAGGAAATATGAAGCAATATATATGTACAGTCTGCGGATATATCCATGAAATCGAAGGCGAATTGCCCGATGATTTCAAGTGTCCGATTTGCGGTGCAGGAAAGGATGCTTTTGTGCTGAAAGAGGAAACTGCTAAAGCAGAAGAAATCCTTGAAAAGCCGCATACGGAAAAAGAATTATCCCCAATGGAGATGAGCATCATTTGCTCCAATCTGGCCCGTGGGTGCGAAAAGCAGTATATGCCCGAAGAATCCGAGAGCTTTAGAAAACTCGCAGAATTCTTCCATCAAAAAGCAGAGCCTGTCAGCAATGCCGGCACAGAAACGCTGCTTGAATTAATTAATCATGATATTTCGGTAGGATTTCCTTACGGAAAATCAACTGCGGAAGAGCAGCACGACCGTGGCGGACTTCGCTGTCAGGTGTGGGCAGAAAAGGTAACGAGAATGTTGCAGTCACTTCTCACCCGATATGAGGTTGAGGGTAACAAGATGCTTGAAAACACAGGTGTGTATGTCTGCACAGTCTGCGGATTTGTATTCGTTGGCGATGCACCGCCTGCGCTTTGTCCGGTATGCAAAGTCCCTGCGTGGAAGTTTGAAAAAATAGAAGGAGGTGCAAGATAATGGCAGATAAATATGCAGTACGAAATTTAAGGCTTTGCACAAAAGACTGTCTTTGCCTTTATGTTTGCCCTACCGGCGCTACGGATACAGAAAACAGCATCATTGATCCAAACAAGTGTATCGGCTGCGGCGTATGTGCCGGTGCATGTCCTTCAGGCGCTATCTCTATGATGCCGAAAGAATTACCACCGCAACAGCCTAAAACGGATAAAGTGGTCGAAGCCTTGCGTGCTCTTGTTCAAAGCAAAGCAAAAGCTGAAAGCATAGCTTCTCAGTTGCCCGATACGCTTTCAAAGGCGGTAACAAAATCATCCCGACTTATGGCAGAAGACCTTTGCCGTGAAGCAGGCTTTATGCTTCCGCAAAGCGCCAACACAAAGGAATTTTTGGAGCAAATAAAATCTTATCCTGATATTCCGATAGATGTAGTGGAAGCATTGCTCCATAACATTAATTTCAATGAAAATACAAAAAAGAAAGAGGTAACGAAAATGGCAAAATGGAAATGCACCGTATGCGGTTATATTCACGAGGGAGATACTCCTCCCGAAACCTGCCCTGTCTGCAAACAGCCGAAAGAAAAATTCGTAAAGCTTGAGGAAGAATCCAAGAACCCCTATGCCGGTACCAAGACCGAAAAGAATCTTTGGGAAGCATTTGCAGGCGAATCTCAGGCAAGAAACAAGTATACATACTTTGCCTCTGTCGCGAAGAAGGCAGGCTTTGAGCAAATTGCAGCGATTTTCCTGCAGACTGCCGAAAATGAAAAGGAACACGCAAAGCTGTGGTTTAAGGCTCTTGGTGAGCTTGGTGACACCGCCGAAAACCTGCTCCATGCAGCGGAAGGCGAAAATGCCGAGTGGACGGATATGTATGACCGCATGGCAAGAGAAGCTGATGAAGAAGGCTTCCACGATTTAGCTGAACAGTTCCGTGGCGTTGCTGCTATTGAGAAAGCACATGAGGAAAGATACCGTGCACTTCTTAAAAATGTTGAAACCAGAGCAGTATTTGAAAAATCTGGCGTAACGGTTTGGGAATGCCGTAATTGCGGACATATCGTTGTAGGTACGACGGCTCCCGAAATTTGCCCTGTATGTAAGCATCCGCAGGCCTATTTTGAAGTTCGTAAAGAAAATTATTAAGGTGAACGAAAAATGAGAGAAAAGTTTTATATTTGCCGCCATTGCGGTAATTTGATCGGTCTTATTCACGATGCAGGGGTTCCTATGATGTGCTGCGGACAGAAGATGGAGGCACTGGTTCCTAACACCACCGAAGCGGCAGGAGAAAAGCACTTGCCTTTGGTGAATTTGGAAGACGGTTCTGTTTATGTAAGGATCGGCGAAACAACGCATCCGATGACTGAGGAGCATTATATTCAGTGGATTTACCTTGAAACGGAGAACGGAGGTCAGCGGAGAGCCTTTAAACCCGGCGATACACCGGAAGCTACCTTTTGCACCGGCGAAGATAAACCTGTTGCAGTTTATGCTTACTGCAACCTCCACGGACTTTGGAAAACTGAAATCAAGTAAAAGTAAAATCGCCTGCCAAAACATCTTGGCAGGCGATTTGTCATATCTATTTAATTATATATAAGTTCAGCGTTTACAAGTTCTGTTGCTCGATTACGGATATTGTTCATCCGCCCAACCCACTCCATTTGATTTTCAGCTTTAAGTGCTTCGGTTACACCTTCACGCTTTGCCATCTGTTTAACAAACCGAAAAAGCATATCCTCTGCCTGCTTATCAATATCGGCAAGGTAACTGTTCAGCTTTCCGCTTGTTAGCAAGTTCATATACAATACCCTATGGTTTTGCTTCAAGTATAGTTTGTGTCGTCGTCCCCATATACCAATATGTACTGTTTCTTCTTCAGGCAGAGTAATGTTTGGAAGAAGATAATCTCCAACTTGACGGTATGTACCGCCGTTCTGCTCAAATAATGATTTTTCCATAGTGTTTTCCTCCTGTGTTTTATTGTATCTTCATCTTACAAAAGAAAAAGTAAAAACACCAATATGCCGATTATAAAATACAGCGTATCTGTTCTGTCGAAGATACGCTGTAAGATTTATATTTTTATTTCGGGATATGTGGTTACTAATTGCTCATACATCTTTCGTGACGGCTGACGGACAGCGGTTTCCCATTTAGCATAGATACTGTAACAAATATTAGCTTTTTCCGCAAAAACCGTTTGATTCAATCCATATACTTTTCTGACTTCTCGTAATCTGTTGCTGTAAGGATAATCCATAAATCGTGCGAATTCATCAAAGAGCAGATTACTGTCAATTTCAAGAATATCTGCAAATGCTACTGCAATTTGATATGGTATCGGAAATCGTCCACGCTCATACATCAGCACCGTTGCAGGTACAATTCCTACATTCTCGGCTAACTGCCGTGTGGTTAATCTTTTGCGTTGTCGGTAGTATCTAAGCATTGCAGCAGGAGTTGGTTCGTTAGGTATACTCTCAAAGCAAAACTTGAGGTGCATTAACATCTTACCGTGTTTGTACTCATACAGCCCTGTGTGATTGAAAATAGTGTTGCATTTGCACCGAAATACAGGAGAAAAGTATTTTTTGAGGAAAAAAGATTAGAGATC
>CABUMF010000074.1 GCA_902492655.1 uncultured Eubacteriales bacterium
CCTATGCGCCCGCTTAATTGGAAAGCTCCTGCTGATTACATCGAGTCTTTTCTTAACAATGGTGAAATTTTTTAAATATTTTGTAACACATCATTGACAAACCTACATTGACAAAGCACACATTATAGTGATATAATTTTATATTATATTCAAACGGAGATTGGCTATGGAAAAGGAATTTTCAAGAACAAGGCTTCTTTTGGGGCAAAGCGGAATGGACAGGCTTAAAAGCGCGAAAGTAGCGGTATTCGGTATTGGCGGAGTCGGCGGATATACAGCGGAAGCACTTGTTCGCTCGGGGCTCGGCGAGATAGATATAATTGATAACGATACAATTTCCGAAACTAACATAAACCGTCAGATTATTGCTCTCAGAAGCACGGTGGGGCAGAAAAAGGTTGATGTTATGGAAAAACGCCTTTTGGACATTAGTCCCTATGTTAAGGTGAACAAGTTTGACTGCTTTTATCTTCCCGAAACCGCGTCAATGTTTGATTTTAGGAAATATGATTATGTGGTAGATGCCATTGATACGGTTACGGGGAAAATCGGACTTATCATGCAGGCAGACGCAGCCGGAACAAAAATAATATCCTCCATGGGCGCAGGCAACAAGCTTAATCCCGAAGGATTCAGGGTTTCGGATATATATAAAACAAAGGGGTGTCCCCTTGCAAAGGTTATGAGGCATGAGCTCAAAAAAAGGGGAATAAAAAAGCTCGATGTAGTATATTCGGAGGAGCTTCCCATAAAACCCTTTTCATCGGATGAGCATTGCGTCAAAAGACAGGTTCCGGGCTCAGTGGCATTTGTGCCTTCGGTAGCGGGGCTCATAATTGCAGGTAAGGTTGTAAACGACATTGTTGGGAGGACAGATACATGAAAAGAGCGCTTGTTGCCATGAGCGGAGGGGTGGATTCTTCCGTTTCGGCATTTTTGATGAAGGAAGCCGGCTTTGACTGCACCGGTGTTACCATGCGGCTTTTCGATAATGAGGATGCAGGAATGGAGCGGGAAAAATCATGCTGTTCCCTGGAGGATGTAGAAGATGCAAGAGCTGTTGCGAACAGGCTCGGTATGCCCTACTATGTTTTTAATTTCAAGGCAGATTTCAAAAAATGCGTTATTGACAGATTTATCAATGCTTATGAATGCGGAGCAACACCCAATCCGTGCATTGACTGCAACAGATTTTTGAAGTTTGAAAAGCTTTATAGGCGAGCTCTCGAAATAGAATGTGATTACATTGTAACAGGTCACTATGCGAGGATTGAAAAATGCGGTGACAGGTATTTATTGAAAAAAGCGAAGGATCATACGAAAGACCAAAGCTATGTACTTTATTCGCTCACTCAGGAGCAGCTTGCGCACACCAAATTTCCTCTCGGGGAATATGAAAAATCCGAGGTTCGGGAAATTGCCGAAAGAAACGGCTTTGTGAATGCAAGAAAGCACGACAGCCAGGATATTTGCTTTGTTCCCGACGGGGATTATGCCAAAATTATTGAGCTTCACACGAAAAAAAGCTATCCCGTAGGAAAATTCGTTGACAAAAGCGGCAATGTTCTCGGAGAGCACAACGGGATAATAAGATATACAATAGGTCAGAGGAAGGGGCTCGGGCTTGCACTTCCGGAGCCGCTTTATGTATGCGAAAAAAGAATGGACACAAACGAGGTTGTGCTTGGAAGGAATGAAGACCTGTTCTCAAAAGAGTTTTCGGTTTCCGATGTAAACTGGATAGCGTTTAATGAGCCTCCAAAAAAGCTCCATGCAAATGTTAAGATACGGTATCGCCAGACGGAACAACCGGCAGAAATAACGGCAACGGGGGAAAACGAAGTCCGCATTGTGTTTGACGAGCCTCAAAGAGCAATAACCTCCGGTCAGGCAGCAGTTTTTTACGACGGAGATACTGTAGTCGGCGGCGGGACAATCATATAAAAAACGGCGGCGCAACGATAAATTGCACCGCCGTTTTTCAATTATTCTATATTTACATTTTCGCACTTATTCACTCTTATGCCCGTTTCATTTATATCTTCATGCGCCAACTGAGAAAAATCACGAATGTAAGTATTATTCTTAATCTCCGCATCCGCTGCGTAATTGATGTCAATAAGCGCTTTTCCGTTTTGGCTCAGCACATTGTCGTATATACGAATATTGCGGTGATACGGAGTCGCTTCTTTTTCCATCAGACCAAAAGGCTTTATCACAATAAGATACGGGTTTAACCCCCTTGCGCAATTGACAAATCTGTTGTTACGCACCGTAAGGTCGGTTACGGCGCTTCCTTCCAGATACCGAAGCGATGCGCCGTTTACACCGATCCCGCAGCCGAAATTGTAAAACTCGCAATTTTCGACAATCGTTTTTCTGCCCGCCGGAACAAGAAATCCCCTGCCTCTGTTGTTTCCGGCTCTGCAATTATGCAGATGTGCTTCCGGCTTTGCCGTTTCGGACTCCAACAAATCTCCGATGTTTATACCGTCAACAGGCTCTTGAAATTCGACCATCAAATAATATTCGCCGACAAATTCGGATTTTTTCACCGTCAGTTCGCCGCGCTTTTCCAAGCTATCCTTTGATAAAACATTTATTTTTTCGCCGGGACTGTAAAGATTTACCGCCTTTTTCGCAAGATAGGTAAAATGCAAAAGCAATGTATCGGTATTGATTTTGCATTTGACAACCGAAAACAAGCTGTGAATATTTACGGAGTCATCAAAATTATTTTCAAATGTGCAATTTGAAATTTCGATCTTTCCTTTGGTGTTCACAAAATGCAGAACGTCGGCATTTACCGCCATAAATCTGCCGGAATCGGGTTTAATTACAGAATTAACATTATCGATTTTTACGTTTTTGCAGAGCAAATACACCGCCCCGAACGACGCCGATGCATACATATCGATGTTTTCCATAAGGATATTTTCGCACTTATGAAAATAAAAATCCGTATTTTTTCTTTCATGATTTGCCTGAACCAAATAATTCCCGACGGTGTGCTTAATGCTCTTGTTTTTAAATCTGAACCGAAAATGGTTGTCTGCCAGCTTATATGTATCAACCAAAACCGACATACCTCCGTACACGGGATGCGGCTCTCCCGTACACAAAAACCAGTCGGCAGTCGTAGCCGCTGGACGCTTCGGCTTGGTTTCAAACTCATTGGTAAGGCAAGCGGAAACATCCCATACAAAGTCGGTTTCGGCAGATTTTGCATACAGTTTTCTGCTTTTTTCGTCATAGCAGCATATGTTTTCCGACGAATCGTATTTCACATCAACATATTCATCGTTTGCATCAGTAATAAGCCCCTGCACAAAATACGGTGTTTTATAATCTATTTTGAAATTTTTCAAAGTAATGTTTCGGCAATTGCTGAAGCCAAAAGGCGAAATATCTCCGTCAAACACCAAAACTGCGCCGTCACCGTCTATTGTCAAATCATCCATGTTTTCAAAATAAAATGTGTAATACTTCTTTTCGTTGCTGTACCTCGGAATATAATAGATCTGAGGCGTTGCGCAAATATTATCAAATTCCGTTTTCCCTCCGCCCAAGTGCAGCGTATCTCCGTTCCTCAGGCAGCGAACAGCCTCGCTTAAAGCAAGGGATACGCATTCGCCGCCGATAATATAATCCTTTAAATAAATATCCATATCAAAAAAACCTCTCCGTTTTTTATTTACGGCGCCTAAAGACGCTCGCACAGTTTCCTGTCTCAACACCGTCTTTGCGGGCAATTCCTGCGATAAGCGAAAACAGGATTGCACCATCCATCGAATCATCATAAATTGTACCGATTATCCCGGCGATAATCATGATGATAACCGTTACGGCTGTCTTTCCATTTTCATGCACGCTTCACCTTCTGCCGATATTATATAACAATCCATCCGCCATGTCAACAAAATTATATGTATTTAACTTTTTATTTTACACGCAACAAATTAATTATTTTCAAAAAAAGTATTGACAAACAGCCGAAAATTTTGTATAATAGCTTTTGTGAGTTTTAAAGCTCGCTGTTGTAGCTCAGCAGGTAGAGCACTTCCTTGGTAAGGAAGAGGTCGGCAGTTCAAGTCT
>CABUMF010000075.1 GCA_902492655.1 uncultured Eubacteriales bacterium
TAACACAGGTGCGGCGCTTCTGACCCTATGGGTCAAATGCGTGTCCGCCGAACGGGGCCATGGGTCAAAATCTCGTGTCCATTTTCTTGGGTACAGTTTAGCTCCCGTTGGGGTCAGCGTTTGGGTCAGAAAAAAGTGGTATCCGAAAATGACAACTTATGAAAAGCAAAAGTCCTCGAAATCAGACGATTTCGAGGACTTTTGGTACGCCGTGAGGGATTCGAACCCCCGGCCTTCTGGTCCGTAGGTTGTCTCAAGGGCAAATCGGAGCCGTTTCGGCTCCGATTTGTGCTATTTGCCGCCGTTCGCTCGGCGAGTTTTCCATTGTTTCCGTCCAACACTAACCGCTTTTTTCGGATTCTGGGTCAAAACTGGGTCAGACACGGTGCGCCAGCACCCACGCCAACAGCGCCTCGTAGTCCATCGCGCCGGAGGCGACAGCAAGACCGACTTCGACAACTTCATCATTCGTGCAGTCCAACCGAATACCGTTGACCTCCAAAAAGGTCAGCATCACATACATACCGATGCGCTTATTGCCATCCACAAAGGCATGGTTGGAGATGAGTGCATAGCCCAGTCGAGCGCCCTTTTCCTCCTTGGTGGGGTAAAATTCCTGCCCGCCAAAACTGGAAAAGACATTCTCCAGCGCAGATTCCAGCAGAGCCTCATCCCTGACGCCAATGCTCCCGCCTGTCTCCTCCGCGATGAGCTTGTGAAGCAGCAAGACCTTCTCTTTTGAGAATTTGATCATTTTGCCAACTCCATGAACGCGGGCTTGTATTTCTTCAAAATTCTTGCCGCCACAAAGTTGACCTTCTCATCATCTGTCATGTCAATCAAGGGCGAATTGTCCAAATCGACCAACATATATTTGGGACGGTTATTTTTGAAAATGACAGCCTGTCCATTCGTTTCGGCGATGCGCGTCACGCGGGAAAAATTCTGATTGGCCTCTGTCACGGAAACGATCGTGTTCGTATCAATGGTCATAGGAACACCTCCTTGCAGCACCTATTATATGCGAATTATAGGTAAAAATCAACCTATTTTAAGGCGGGCTTTCAATATGAACTGCGTGGCGCAGGTGTCCGGCGCGGCGTAAAAGAAGCCGCGCACATCCAAGGAAATCTTGAATGTGCACGTTATGCGCAATTTCTTTGCCTGCTTATTTTGCGGAAATTTTTTCCGCGATTTTTTTAATTGCGGTTTTGTCCAAATTATCTGACGCCAGTGCAAATCCTCCACCTACACTTGCATCACCCCAAATCAGTGAATTGTCATCCGGGCGTTCAATGTATAATCCCTGACAATCACCAATACACAAATGTTCAACAATGGAAGCATTTTCTGTATCGAGATCAATGCCAGCGCTGTCAGGTAACATTATAAGTGTGATCCAGTGATCTTCTTTGTTTGTGAATTCCCACATGGTGCCGTCATCTGATTTGTAGGTACAAACATAACCGTCAGGCACCCAGTTTATTTCTAACGCACTCATATCTGATTTGTTTTGAGAAGGGGAAAAATGAATGTTAGCATGACCATCAAAGGTTTCAACAACCAAGTTCAGCACATGCGTTCTCAATTCAGGAGAAATCGCAAAGGCCCCAGTTATCAGCAGCGTTACTATTGCGATTAAAATGGATACGCGCTGGAATGCTTTCCAAGCAACCCGTTTTGCTGTTGCTCTATGGGCCTTTGAAAATTCTTTCTTAATCGTCCGATAACTCGCTTTCCGCATTTCGGCTGGCACTTCAAATGTTGGATCATTTTTTAACTCTTCGTTAATTCTGTTATATTCTTCCTCTTGTTTACCTGCCAATTGATCCATAAGCAGATAGAATACCGCATCCTCGTAGTTTTCACGCATTTTTTCATAGTGAGTCAATCTGATTCACCTCCGAGATCAGTTTCATAGCTTTCCGTCTTGCACGAGTCAGATACATTCTTACGCTGCTTGCTTTGCAGCCAATCATTTCGCCAATTTCGCGATCATTGTATCCAAGAATATATTTGCTTTCCAGCAAGATCTTATCCTTGTCGGAGAGCTGAGACCAAGCAGTGGAAATGGTACTTTCCATTTCCACCCGAAAAAGGCGGTCTTCAATCATATTGACTGCGGTTCCGACCGGCTCACTGTCTAAGTCTTCAAATAATCGCAATTCAAGATTTCGCCGCTTTGCCAAGTTGATAGATTTGCTTTCGACTGTACATACGATGTATGTAAGCAGATATGAATCTTTCAACGTTTTAACCGTTTCCAAATTATTTATCAGGGCTACAATTGAGTCCTGCATAGCATCCTTACGATCCTCGATATTTTTTAAATATTTTCCGGTTGCCCAAAACATCAAATGCTCGTATTTTTCATACAGACAACAGATAAAGGCTTGATCACCTGTATCCTCGATTGTACAGATTATTGTTGAAATCAAAATAGAACCCTCCAAAAGCTCTAATAAAAACCTACTATTTATAACAATCCGGAGGGCAAAAACGCAACAGTGCCCTCCGTATTTTTTACGTTGATTTTGACGTGTATGTACTTGTTTTTCACCATGATATTTTATGCATAGTATAACATGTTGGCTAAAATCGAACAAGAAGTTATCAATATGCGGGATTTACTGAAATGAAATTTTAGTTGTTGCATTCTTCGCTTTGAATTGTTCATTTATTGTAGGACGCAATTACTTGCGACACAATTCCGCGTATAGTATAATTGAAAAAATAATATTTTTGAAAATGTGGAGTTAAGCATGGTATTCAGTAGTATAGTCTTTTTGTTTGTGTTTCTCCCAACGGTCCTCTTTTTCTATTTTGCATTAGCTCCAAACAGAGCCTCCAAAAATTACGTACTTCTAATTTTCAGCCTGCTTTTTTATGCTTGGGGTGGGTTCAATCTTATCCCTTTAATACTGTATTCAATTGCCACAAACTATTTTTTTGGCAGAATGGTCACACACGCTGCTACAAAAAGGGTTTGGATGATTGTTGCCGTTGCCAGTAACATCGGAATGCTGTTTTATTTTAAATACGTCAGCTTTTTGACAGAAAATCTCCATCAACTTCTCCCAGCTTTCCCTCTCATCGATATTGCATTACCTATTGGCATTTCGTTTTATACCTTTCAGGGGCTGAGTTATGTTATTGACGTTTACCGGGAGAACGTACCCTGCGAAAAAAATCCGGCAAATGTCGCACTGTATATCGCTCTGTTTCCTCAACTTGTCGCAGGCCCAATCGTAAGATATTCTACGATAGCTTCCGAAATTAAATGTCGGAACGAAAGTATTTATGGGGCATCCGCCGGATTCCAACGGCTTCTATTTGGCTTGGGAAAGAAAGTGTTGATCGCCAATCAGGTCGGGCTGCTTGCCGACACCGTCTTCAAGCAAGGCGAAGAATATTTATCTACGGGACTTGTATGGCTCGGCATCCTTGCATATAGTTTTCAAATTTATTTTGATTTCTCCGGCTATTCAGATATTGCAATTGGATTGGGCGAAATTTTCGGTTTTCAATTTCTGGAAAATTTCGACTATCCATATATTTCGACCTCTATTACGGAATTTTGGCATAGATGGCACATTTCGTTGAGTACATGGTTTCAAGACTACGTATACATTCCTTTGGGCGGAAACCGTGTTGCCAAAAAGAGACATATTCTGAATCTGCTAATTGTATGGAGTTTGACTGGCATTTGGCACGGAGCTGCATGGAATTTTTTGATATGGGGCTTGTATTATGGTGTACTCCTCGTTGCAGAAAAGTATTTACTTAGAGACTACCTGACTCGACTTCCTAAATTGCTTTGTCATTTCTATGCCATTTTTTTCATTTTGCTTACATCGCTTGACAAGGGCACACAGCCCTTTGTCGTGTGCGATGGATAAGTAAAAGTCAAATTTTCCACTCAATCGAAACGTGTTCGT
>CABUMF010000076.1 GCA_902492655.1 uncultured Eubacteriales bacterium
TATTACGAAAGCTATGGTATTTACTTTTTCGATGGCAACATCACCATCTCCGGCGGCACTGTCACGGCAACCGGCGGCAGCACGAAAAACAGCAGTATGGGCATCTGTGCCTTTTTGGGCAACATCACAATATCCGGCGGCACCATCACCGCAACCGGTGGAACGGCAGAGGAAACGGAAACCGGACGCCGACAGGCAATCAGCACTGGTATCTATGCCTTGTCAGGCGTTAAGATCTCCGGTGGCACCGTCACCGCCACCGGCGGAGCGGCAACAGAAGAGGCAATAGGCAGAGAAGCGGCAGGCAGTTGTGGCATATTTTCTCCCCAATCCGGTGTAGAGATATCCGGCGGCACCATCACCGCCACCGGTGGCACGGCGCCATACAGCTTTGGTATCTGTGCCAACGGCGGTATCACTGTCAACGGCGGACATGTCATTGCCGAGACAAAGGCAACATCAGAAACACACATTGCCCTGAACGCAGCCCCGGCTCTGCCCAACACCACCTATTGGTGGCGCACTGCGGCGACCGATGAGTTCACCACCTCTGATGACAGTGCGTATTCCTACAGTGACACCCACACCTATGTGGAAATCATGTACATAGATCCAACATATACAATCACCTTCGACCCCAACGGCGGTGTGGTTAATCCGACCGATGCAATCACGGATAGCTACGGCAAGCTGACCGATCTTCCGGTGCCCACAAGAAGCGGCAAATACACATTTAAGGGCTGGTACACAGCTTCAAGCGGCGGAACGGAGATTACAACAGATACAGTATTTGAAGCTGACACAACAATTTACGCACAGTGGAATTATACATTAAGCACAGGCGGAGGTGGCGGTGGCGGAATAACTCGCTATACTGTGTCATTTGAAACAAACGGCGGCAGCGCCGTTCCAAACAAGTCCGTAACAAGATATGCGAAGCTCGCAGAGCCGACAGCTCCTACAAAGGACGGCTATACATTTGACGGCTGGTACACAGATAAGGAACTCGAAACCGCTTACGATTTCGATACAAAGGTAACTAAGAGTCTTACACTTTATGCAAAGTGGGCTGAAATCGAAAAAGAACCCGAAAACGATAAGCCTATTGAGCCTGAAAATTGGAAAAATCCGTTTACAGATGTTTCTGAGAATGACTGGTTCTTTGAAAGCGTAAAATATGCAAACGAAAACGGTTTAATGGGCGGTTCGACAAATACCGTCTTTGCACCGAATGAACCTCTCACCCGTGGTATGCTTGTTGCAATACTTTACCGTGCGGAGGGTGAGCCTGCCGTCAACAATAGCATTCCGTTTGGTGATGTTGACGCAAACGCATATTACAAAGATGCGGTTATTTGGGCACAGCAAAACGGCATTGTAAACGGCGTTACGGAAAACGAGTTTGCCCCGAACGATAACATTACCCGTGAGCAGATTGCGGCAATTATGTTTAGATTCGCAAAATATAAGGGATGTGATGTATCAGTCGGCGAAAGCACAAACATTCTTTCCTACACCGATTTTGACAGCATTTCCGAGTATGCAATTTCCGCTATGCAGTGGGCTTGCGGAAGCGGTTTGATGAAGGGGAAAACAGAAAGCACAATCAATCCGCTTGACTTTGCTACAAGAGCCGAAATTGCGGCAATACTCCAAAGATTTATTGAGAGTAACAAGTAAACGATAAGTAACACATGACATAAAGCCCCGTCTGAGCAATCAGACGGGGCTTTTAGTTTTTTGCCGAAAAAATGAAACCGCAAAATTTGACCTCGACCTTTCGTGTAAAAGTATGATTTATTTTAAGTCTTGAGAGGCACGGATGCGGTCGTTTAAGCCATTAAGCACACCTTCCGCACAATCATTGGTTAATGGATTTTATGCGGCATACCAATCAGCTTAATAATTGAAATCCCATAATAACAATGCCGAGAACAACGAGAACTATACCTGTTGCACGGTTCAGTGTTTTAGGCTGTGCCTTATTGGCAAATACCGCAGCTATCCGAGCCCACAAAAGTGTAAATACAACGCACAATATCCATGTTAAAGCATCCGGCAATCCGCCTATCGCAAAGTGTGATACAGCACCCGTCAACGCAGTAAAGGTCATAATGAATACGCTTGTGCCTACGGCTGTTTTTAATTCATAACCCATTACGCTCGTTAAAATCAACAGCATCATCATGCCGCCGCCGGCACCGATAAAGCCACAGATAAAACCAATAATCACACCGCAGATTACAGACTGAATTGCACGCTTTTTTGCTGAAGTTTTTTCCATGCTTTCCTTGGTTGTCATAACGGGGCGCACAATGAATTTAATTCCGAGCAGAAATGTCATAAATACCGAAAAACCGCCCATCGTTGCTGACGGCACAAGGCTTGCTATGTAGCTTCCGACAACGGTAAACACCAACACGCTTGCCATCATAATCAAGCCGTTCTTTACATCCAGATTTTTGTTTTTATGATAGGTATATGCCGAAATCGCACTGGCAAGAACATCGGAAGAAAGTGCAATGCCAACCGCCATATAAGGATCCATACCCAAAAAGGTTATCAGCATCGGGCTGATTACGGCAGCTGCGCTTAAGCCCGCAAAGCCTGTTCCGAGTCCGGCGCCCATCCCTGCAAAAAATGTTACCAAAATCGTTATTGCAATACTCATAAATTATTTTCCGCCTCCAGAATTTCATTCAGATTTTTTTCAATAATGTCGGTTGCCGCTGTAGGCTCATTATTTTTATTCAATTATCGCAATTATCTGCGTAATAAACTTGGACTTATCTTTGTGTTGCGGAGGGCCTTCAAGATAAAGGTTACGGAATGTACCCGAAAGCGTTATATTATTTTCCTCCGCATATAAAAGAAGTCTTTTTCGGGCAACGGGAATATCCTCGTATGCCCCATGGTGAAATAATGATATTGCTTTGAGCTTTGGAATTTGCTTTACATATTCACCTTCACTTTCGGGAGGTATGGCAACACAATAAGCAATCTTTTGGGGATAGCTTTCGGAATACTCGGTAAAATACATACGCCTAGTTGTGTCCGTTCCATATTCACGCATGGCTTCAAGAGCGGTATCACGCAACCGATTGGTTTTGTCGGCAATCGTAACGGTGTTGTATGTACGAATGTATATTGTTTGCGGCTCAATAGTAATTTCATTAATAGTCTCGTTTGTTGTATGAGTTCTCGCTTTCAGCTTCTCTATGGCAAGATTAAGCTCATCCCTCATAGTTTCAAGCCGCTTTATCATTGGCTGCAAATCGGATTTGTCATTGAAGTATTCACGAATCTCATCAAGAGAAAGCCCCAGATTCTGAAAAACTCGAATTGTACGAATCTGAGTAAAGGTATCAATAGTGTAGTATCTGTTGCCGATGCTTCCGTCTTTTTTGTCAGGCTGTATAAGCCCCTTTGCCTCATAATTCAATATAATTTTTCTTGTAACTCCAACAGCTTTAGCAATCTCGCCTATGGAAAATAAGTTCTTGTTATCCATAAGAATATCCTTTTTCAAAGTAAAAATAAATTTTTTGATAAAATTTTTCAAAAATGTAGGTTTGTCAATGATGTGTTACAAAATATTTAAAAAATTTCACCATTGTTAAGAAAAGACTCGATGTAATCAGCAGGAGCTTTCCAATTAAGCGGGCGCATAGG
>CABUMF010000077.1 GCA_902492655.1 uncultured Eubacteriales bacterium
CCTGCCAGTGCGCCGCACATAGCCGCCGCCAAAAGGCAAAGCCATGGATTTATTCCGCGGCAAACAAGCGCAGTTGACACTGCCGCTCCGAGAGGAAAAGTCCCGTCAACCGACAAATCCGGAAAATCAAGAATCTTATAGCTTATGCATATTCCCAAAGCCATAATTCCGTAAATCAGCCCTTGCTCGAGCACTCCTATGATAATACCGTCCACCGGAAAACCTCCTTATTTTACAATGTCGGCATTTCCCGAAATCTCCTCCGGAATTTCAATACCGAGCTTTGAAGCAACGCTTTCGTTTACGGTAAGCTTGCTTTCTTTGATTGTTTCAAAAGGAATTTTTGAAATATCCTCGCCCTTGAGTACCCTTGCCGCCATATTGCCAGCCTGAACACCGAGGGACAAATAGTCAAGACCGGCAGATGCGATACAGCCGTTTTTAACCTGTTCCTCTTCAGAGCCGAATACAGGAATATTCTTTGCGTTTGCCTTTTCCAAAACCGCCGAAAGTGCGGCAACTACGGTATTATCCGTAAGGTTTGAAATACAGTCAACTTCGTTTAAAAGAACATCCGCCGCCTGTGTAACCTCTGCCTGCTTTGCAATGCCCTTATCAACAATTTCAAAGCCGTACTTAGGAGCGAGATTCTTATAAATTTCAATCGTGCTGATAGAATTCATTTCGCTTGTGGTATAAAGAATACCGATTTTCTTTGCATCGGGAAGAACCGCTCTTATAAGCTTAAGCTGGTCTTCAACGGGGAGAAGGTCGCTTACACCCGATATTCCTTCCATGGGTTCGGTCTCGGAAACCGCAAGACCTGCGCCGATAGGATCGGAAATTGCGTTGAACACTACGGGAATTTTCTTTTCCTTGCACGCAACATAAAGTGCCTGTGCAGACGGTGTTGCTATACCGCAAACAAGATCCATACCGCCGTTTGCAAATGTCTGGGCAATCTGAGTGTTCATGGAATCGTTTGCCTGAGCCGCCTGATACTCGATTTCAAGGTTGTCGCCCTCAACAAAGCCGTTGTCCTCAAGCCCTTTTATAAAGCCTTCTCTGCAGTTGTCCAAAGAGGGATGATCCGCATACTGCGTAACGCCCACCTTGTACACCTTTTTGCCCGAATCGCCCGTCTTATCCGAGCCGCAGGCTGTAAGCATAACAACCGCCATAATCATTGCCATTACCGATAATACTACCTTTTTCATGTTAAAACATCCTTTCTTTTTTTGAGCCGAAAAGGAATAAAAAAAGCCCTACGACAAGATAGGGCTTAAAAAGTCAAATTCACTTTTCTGAACTCGTCTGTTCTGTTCACTTTCAAGCTAATCTAATCTTCCTCATTATACATCAAGTTCGGCAGTTTGTCAAGCGATTTTTTAATCAAGCTCTGCCTTTCCCGTATAAAGCTCGTAGTACCTTCCCTTTTGCATGAGAAGCTCCTCGTGGGTTCCCCGTTCTATTATCTCGCCATGCTCAAGAACCATGATGGCATCTGCATTTCTTACGGTTGACAGCCTGTGGGCGATTACAAATGTTGTTCTGTCCTCCATCAGGGAATCCATGCCCTTTTCTATGAGCTTTTCCGTTCTTGTATCGACAGAGCTTGTCGCCTCGTCCAGAACAAGAATCGGAGCTCGGCTAAGAGCCGCCCTTGCGATATTTAGAAGCTGCCGTTGACCCTGCGAAAGGTTTGCACCGTCACCCTCGAGCATCGTGTCATATCCGTCCGAAAGCCTTTTGATGAACCCGTCCGCACTTGCGGTCTTTGCGGCTTCAATAACCTCTTCGTCCGTTGCATCAAGCCTTCCGTAGCGAATATTTTCCATTACCGTTCCCGTAAACAAATGCGTGTCCTGCAAAACCATTGCGATATTCTCACGCAATATATTTCGTTTAATATCCCTTATATCCGTGCCGTCAATGGTGATTGAACCTGAATCAATGTCGTAAAAACGGTTGAGAAGATTTGTAATCGTTGTTTTGCCGGCACCCGTGGAGCCGACAAATGCGATTTTCTGCCCGGGCTTTGCGTAAAGCGAAATATTTTTAAGAATCACCTTATCGGGCTTATAACCGAAGGTTACGTTATCAATCTTGACAAAACCGTGAAAGCTCTGAGAAACGGCGTCTTTTTCATCGGGAGCTTCGGGCTCTTCGTCCATAACATCAAACACCCTCTCGGCCCCGGCAAGAGCTGAAAATACGGTTGTCATCTGCATCGAAACCTCATTTATCGGTCTTGAAAAATGGTTTGCGTACTGAACAAAAACCGTAAGTCCTCCGAAGGTTAATGCCAAAATGCTTTGTGAAGAAATGCTTCCGCCGTAAGTGAGCGCACAAAGTATGCCGCCTATTCCTGCGGTGATTGCATAGCTGACCTTACTCATGTTACCCATAATCGGGCCCATAATTCCCCCGTAAAACTGTGCCTTGAATTGCTTTTCCCTGAGGTCACCGTTAAGAAGTCCGAATTCCTCGGTACAGTCCTTTTCGTGGTTAAACACCTTTACGACCTTTTGCCCCGTAACCGTTTCTTCGATATATCCGTTCACCGCACCCAGGGAAGCCTGCTGGCCTTTATAAAACTTACTGCTCCTTGCGCCTATTATCATTCCGCCCTTTGTGAATATCGGTATAAACACAATCGTGATGAGCGTGAGCGGAATATTCGTGTAAATCATAAACAAAAGTGTTGTGACTAATGTAGCAGTACCCGAAACAACGCTGATTATCGAAGTGTCAAGCATTGTTCCGATATTGTCGACATCGTTTGTGAAACGACTCATTATTTCTCCTGTTGTTTTGGAATCGTGGTACTTAAGCGGGAGCGTCTGCACCTTGTTGAAAAGGTCCGACCTTATCTTCTCGATTGAATTCTGAGAAATATGCATCATTATTTTCGACTGCGCATATGTACAAACCGAAGCCGCAATATATACAATCGAAAGAAGAATACCGCCGGCAATAACATAAAGCATTATTTCCGAAACACTGTCTCCCACCACCGAAGAAAGGCTTTGGGACAGCCTGTCTATGGCTTTGCTTGCAAAATCGTTGTTTTGGATTTCGGCATCGGCTATTTTATTGAGAATCGGCGAAAGAAGATATGTTCCGACCGACGATGCAATCGTGCTGATTATAAGACACAAAAATACCAACACAAAATGAATTTTATATACTCCGACATAGTGCATGAGCCTTTTTACGGTTTTTGAGGTATCCTTGGGCTTGCCGGTTGCCATTGTGCCGTTTCTTTTCCCGGGGCCGCCTCCCGGGTGCTTGGGCATACTGCTCTTTACATGGGAAGAATGTACATATTGCTTTTGAAGCTTTTCCAGTGTTCTTGCCATTTATGCATCCTTCCTTTCGTTCTGCGAATAGTATATTTCCTGATATTCGGTATTGTTTTCCAAAAGCTCGCTGTGCGTGCCTACGC
>CABUMF010000078.1 GCA_902492655.1 uncultured Eubacteriales bacterium
TACGCCGTATGTGTCAGCCTGTCTCCAAACGGTTTCAGTCTGAGGTTCAACGCCGCCCTTTGCACAAAGAACAGTAACAGAACCGTCAAGCACTCTGAGCGAACGCTCAACTTCAACGGTAAAGTCAACGTGTCCGGGGGTATCGATGATGTTTATACGGTGCTTTTTCCATTCGCAGGTTGTAGCAGCAGAGGTGATAGTTATACCACGCTCTTTTTCCTGTTCCATCCAGTCCATGGTTGCGCCGCCGTCATGTGTTTCACCGATTTTGTAGTTAATACCGGTATAGTAAAGGATACGCTCGGTAGTAGTTGTTTTACCGGCGTCGATATGCGCCATGATACCGATATTTCTTGTGTGATCTAAAGTATGTGACCTAGGCAATAGCCCTTCCTCCTCTCATATAGTCATACATGGCAGAAAAACTACCATCTGAAATGAGCAAAAGCCTTGTTTGCCTCTGCCATTCTGTGCATTTCGTCTTTTCTCTTAACAGAGCCGCCCATGTTGTTGCAAGCGTCCATTAATTCGTTGGCAAGACGTTCACTCATAGTTCTTTCGCTTCTTGCGCGTGAGAACTGAGTTAACCAACGAAGACCCAATGTCTGGCGTCTTTCAGGTCTAACCTCTACAGGAACCTGATATGTCGCACCACCAACTCTGCGTGCTTTTACTTCAAGCACAGGCATGATGTTGTTAAGGCCTTCTTCAAAAACCTCAAGGGGTTCTTTACCTGTTTTTTCCTTTATGATGTCAAATGCGCCGTAAACAATCTGCTGAGCAACACCCTTTTTTCCGTCAAGCATGATGTTGTTGATGAGCTTTGTAACTACAACGCTGTTGTATAAAGGATCGGCTAAAACCTCTCTCTTAGGTACATGTCCTCTTCTTGGCACCGTACTTCCCTCCTTAAAAGATAATAAATATCCGGGTACTCGGCGTGCGGATTAAAAGATTTTCCGCAAACCGTCAGTGCAAGTACAAATTTATATATAAATAAATCCCGTACGTTACACTATTAAGTTAAAATCAGGCACAAACGTACGAGCGATTACTTGCTCTTAGGTCTCTTTGCACCATACTTGGATCTCGACTGGTTACGGTTAGCAACACCTGCGGTATCAAGCGTACCTCTGATGATATGATAACGCACACCGGGAAGATCCTTAACTCTGCCGCCCCTGATTAATACGACACTATGCTCCTGAAGGTTATGACCGATACCGGGAATATATGAAGAAACTTCAACACCGTTGGTCAATCTTACTCTGGCCATCTTACGAAGAGCCGAGTTAGGCTTTTTGGGAGTCATGGTCTTAACAGAAGTACAAACGCCACGTTTTTGAGGAGAACTCTGGTTTGTGGGTTTCTTTTTGAGGATGTTAAAACCTCTCAGCAAAGCCGGGGCTGTGGATTTCTTTACAGAAGTCTGTCTGCCCTTTCTTACAAGCTGGTTAAAAGTAGGCATTCTTTCACCTCCTATATATAGAATATATTATTACGCAAAAACTGCGAAATAAACTATTTTAATACAGTTACGACCGCGGCGCCGACATCTATGCCGCAGGCAGAACCCAAGCGAGCCATTGATTCGGCAGGGATAACCTTCACGCCGTGCTTTGCGCAAAGCTCCCTGAAGGGCTCTGTAACCCTTTCGTGGGCATCCTCGGCTATATAGACATAATCTGCCTCTCCCGCCGAAACTGCTTTTTCGGACTGCTTGAGCCCGACAACTTTATTTACATTTTTTAAACTATCAAGCATTTTGTCTGCCCTCTGTACCTATTGACACAAATACATACTCTAATATTTTACAACGAACAAAGGATTTTGTCAAGAGTTTTTTTGTAAATACGGCGGTCAAATCAGTTTTTTTCCATAATGTACAAAGAAGTGCCGTCATAAAGCAGGAACTTACTGTCATTTATCACTAACATATACTTGTCAAGACGGTCAAAATCAATACCGCAGTCCTTAGGAAGCCTTACATTTTCATACATTACATCGGTCTTTCCTTCGAGGGTTGAGGTGAAAATTGTTCCTTCATCTCTGTTCCAGAACCAGAACTTACCGTCTCTTGTGCCGCAAAGGTCTGCATCAATGTTTAAAGCTTCGCCTTCAAAGTTGCGGTTGAAAATATCGTATTTTTTGAGCCTCATTGCGTCATCGGTAAAATAAAAATATTTTTCATCCGACAATGAAGCCAAAATGGAATCCTCTTTGCCCAAAAACAGCTCTCCCTGCCTTATTCCGTCATCCGCCTTAAAGCGATAAATTTTGTTGTAGCCGTCAAACACAACAGCATATTTGTCGCGATACATCGCCAAAAGCGCAGGTTCTTCGTATGCGTCCTCGTCCTTTACCTTGTCATCTTCAAATTCGGTGTATTTTTCAAGCCTTATAGTGAAGTCGAGCGTAACATATTTTTCGACGGCATTTTTATTTCCGTCCTTGTCAACATATGTGTTAAAGCACCCGAAAAGCAGTGTTTTGGAGGTGTACTCGTCATAGATTAGCTGCATCGGAGTGAAGTCCTCATATCCTGTTTCATCGGTGTCCTGTCCGGCTTTTTTGAATGTGAAATTCCGTGTTTCGTGAAGAGTTTCCTTTTGGGTTTCTCCCTTGGGAAGGTTAATTTCAAACACTACCTCGTCTTCGTCTTTTTCGATTAGTATTATTCTGCCTTTTTCATCCGCTATTACATTTTTGGAGAAGTTTTCAAGCTTTGTGTTTGTAAGCTTTGTGATTTTCCATTCGGATTCGGTAACTTCTTCCTTCGGTTCAAAAGCTCTTGCGAGCATGGAGCAGCACTGCGCACGGGTGAGAGGATCACTTCCTCTGAAAGTGCCGTCTTCAAAGCCTGCAATAAAGCCGTTTTCAACAGCGGCGGCAACAAAACCTTTTTCGGTTATTTTATCCGCATCGGAAAACTCCAAGGGATTTTTGCTTTCCGAAAGCCCCAAAACCTTTGCCGTTGCAACGGCAAATTCTTCACGGGTTATTTTTCTGTCCGGCTCGAATTTATCGCCCGTTCCGAAAAAGCTTCCGCAGTCTTTCACATAATCGTAGTACCATGCGTCCGCGCTGACATCACTGTACTTTGAATTGCCTTCCGGAAGATTTGCAATGCAGGACAGTATTTTTGCGCATTCCGCCTTTGTAAGATTGCTTTCGGGACGGAAGGTGCCGTCCTCATAACCGTCAAGAATGCTTCTTTCCTTCATCTGCTCAATCACTTCATACGCCCAGTAGGAATCCTTCACATCCGAAAAAGCTTCCGCAAAGACGCAAG
>CABUMF010000079.1 GCA_902492655.1 uncultured Eubacteriales bacterium
AGACGTTTGCGCACTGTCCACAGTGGATACAGATCGCCTTTCCTTCGGTTTGCTCGAAGGAATATGTACCGTGAACACCGATTTCATTCGTGCAGACCTCACGGCATTGTCCGCACTTGATGCAAAGATCTTCTTTGCGGCAAATACTTGGGTTATCCGCTTCAATCGGCACCCGAACAGATAGTGGTAAATGCTCTGCCATTTCATTTCTCCTTTATTCCTAATTGTTTATTCTGAAATTGTTTTTATTTGCTAGTTATACATAATAATTATATCACAATTCTGCGAATTTGTCAAGATTTATTACTTAAAAAACACCATCAGCAGTGTTCCAACCACCATCAGGCAAATTCCAGCAAAAGCCTTTTTTGAGAGCTTCTCCTTAAAGACAAAGTATGAGAAAATGACGGTTACGATGATGCTGAGCTTGTCAACGGGAACGACAACACTGACCTCTCCGTTCTGGATGGCATAATAATAGCAAAGCCAAGATGCTCCCGTCGCAATACCCGAAAGCCCGATAAACAAAAGCTATTTTTTATCAATGCTCTTGAGCTGTGCTTGCTTTCCTCTCGCAAAAACGATCACCCAAGCCATAATCAGAACAACACCCGTTCTTATAGCCGTTCCGAGATTGGATTCTACCCCCGAGATGCCCATTTTTGCAAGTATCGATAGACGAGCCGAATAGCGAGGGTGTGGGAGAGATACTTGCCAAGGGCGATAACGTTATGCTCGGCTAATATCAGGATGAAGAATCAACCAAGGCGGTGTTCTGTGACGGATGGTTCTGTACGGGAGACCTCGGCAGAATGGATCCCGACGGTGCGCTCTACATCACTGGACGGAGAAAGAATATCATTGTTACCGAGAACGGCAAAAATATCTATCCCGAGGAGCTTGAAACACGCCTTTCCGAATTCTCCGAGATCGGTGATGTTATCGCGGTAGCCGATCATACGGGCGGTAAAACACAGGTCAAGGCAAAGATCTTCCCGAACATTGACGTCCTGCGAGAGAAATTCGGTCACGAGCCGTCTGACGAAGAAAAGGAAAGCGCAATCAAAAAAGTCGTTGATTACGTAAACAGCAAGATTCCAAGCTATAAGCATATCCGTATTGTAGAGGTGCTGAAGGTAGCTCTTGAAAAGACAACGATGAGAAAGATCAAACGCTTCGGAACGAATTTGACCTGATCTGATTTCGTTTGTTTAAAACAAAAAAGTGAAAACTACTTATTATCGAGGTTATACGTTATAAATAAATTGAGGGCTGAACACAAGACTATTGTTCAACCCTCAATTTTTTATTCTGCTACTATCCCAATAACCCTATCGCTATGCTGCCCGAAACAGTAAAACACAAGGAATATATGAATATGCTGAAAAAATATCCCGATGTTCTGAAAATAAAAGAAATGTGCAACGCTCTCGGCGGCATAAGTACAAAAACGGGATATAAATTACTCCGTGAAAACAAAATCGAAAGTATAAAAGTCGGTCGAGAGTATTGTATAACAAAAATCAGTGTAGTTGATTTCTTGATGAGAAAAAATAAAACAACATCGTGATTTTTTGCGTTTGGTACCTATTGTTGATATAATAGTAATGTCAATGATAGGTGTTTGTTTTTTCTCTCAAAAAACAAAGGAGGTCTAAAAATTGAGCAAAAATGCAACAGGAACTATACGAGAGAAGAAAGGACTGTACTATGCAGTCATAAACTATTATGGAGAAAACGAGGAAAGGAAGCAGAAGTGGTTTCCGACAAAACTCCCCGTGCGTGGCAATAAGAAAAAAGCAGAGGCGATTCTCAAACAAGTTTTATGTGAGTTTGAAATACCGATAAGCAAAGGCGAGAAGGTTAATCTTTGTGTAAATCAAAAAATACAGATTGAGAACACAGGAGATGCCGCCGTAGTAAATGTTAAAAGCGTTATTTCAACAAAAGCGGCAGAGGATATGAGTTTAGATGATTTTCCGAAAGACCAAGTGCAGTTTTTATTGTTTTCGGATTATCTGAAAAAATATGTGTCTTTAACGCTCAAAAGGAAAAAGAAAATCGAAGCGACAACTTATTCAGCTTATGTTGGAAACATAAATAATCCGATAGCTCCTTATTTCGAGGAAAAAGGAATAACACTCGGCGAACTTACCGCAGAGGATATTCAAGATTTTTATGATGTTCAGCTTGAGCGTGTAACGGCAAATACGGTAATTCATTATCACGCAATTATAAGACTTGCGTTGTGCTATGCGAGGAAAATGGGATATATTAAAGAAAATCCCATTGAAGAAGTTGACAAGCCGGAGAAGAATCAATTTGTCGGAAAGTTTTATAACAGCAGCGAATTGAGCGAGGTAATAAGACTGACAAAGAACACAAAATTGGAATTGCCTGTAATTTTCGGAGGCTTTTACGGACTTCGCAGAAGTGAAATCGTGGGACTTCGCTGGTCTGCAATAGACTTTGACAACAATGTTTTCTATGTTAATCACACGGTTACTACGCCGAATATTGACGGCAAAAAGACTATTGTTGCAAAAGACAGGGCAAAAACAAAATCAAGTCTTAGAGCTTTGCCGCTTAATGAGGACTTAAAAGACAGACTGATTGAAATCAGAAAGCAGCAAGGACAGTACCAAAAGAAATTTAAGCGGTCATACGATAAAAAATGGCTTGATTATGTAATGGTAGATGAGCTTGGAGGGTTGATATTACCCGATTATATTACACCGGCGTGGAAACGGCTTTTAGAGAAGAATAATATGCGTGTGATTCGTTTTCACGATTTAAGACATACTTGTGCGTCGCTTCTATTGAACAAAGGCAAGCACGACGGAATAACTCTGAAAGATATTCAAGTATGGCTCGGACACAGCGATTTTTCAACAACGGCAAATACATATTCTCATCTTGATGCAACATCAAAGGTATCGTCATTAACCGCTTTGTCAGGTACCGTAAGCCTTGCGGACTGTTAATGAGGGAACTTTTTGAGGGAACTCATAAATAAATATCCCCCCGTAAAACGGGGGGGATTTCAGTTTCGGGCATAGCCCTAATACTACTGGCAACGCACAAGTGCGTCTTTTTCTTGGCCTGCCAGCCATGCAATTATTACT
>CABUMF010000080.1 GCA_902492655.1 uncultured Eubacteriales bacterium
CTTTCATATACATTATTCCTTCTTTCATTCATTTTTTCGGGGGATTGGGGGCGGTAAGCCCCCAAAGAGCAAAGCCGCAAGAAAATCTGCGGCTTTTGATTGGGACTTTGGCACACAAAGTCCCTGCTTGTTACAGTATGAGACATACCAGTCTCAGCAATATCAGTTGTTCCCGGTACGCTTTGTACTGCGTGCTTTTATCTCACAAAACAGCGTGATTTCTTTGCAAAATCTGCAAATATTACTGACATCAAAAGTGATGCCATATTTTCTGTAAAATGCGTTTTGACATTAAAAAATCGGGTGTTTGACATCACCCGAACAATTCTAAATCGGCAAGGACACTTGCGGCATTTTCTGCTTTTTGTTCCTCAGTCAGTTCTGTAACAGCGGCGGTGGTTTTCTTCTGCTCAGGGGAAACAACAGAAATATCCGCTATTTCTTCCCGCAACATCTGCCGGATTTTCTCCACGAAGGCATCCTCACTTTGCTCCTGTGCTGTCTTTGCCATATACGCCGAAATCAAGTCTATGACAAATTGATTGCGAGATTTGAATTTCTCACAATCAAGCTCTCGCAGAAACTCGGCGGCACTTCGTTCTTCATCATCCTCCAAATTAAACCGCAAAGTCATTCTGTAAATGCTCATACGCCTTTACCTGCCGACAACTGGATTTCCGTAAGGTATTCATATCCCTTTGCAGCGGTGCAAATATCCTCAACAAATATTGTGCGGTCAGCATTAGGTTTGTAGAAATACTTAATAAGACATCCACCGCCGCCCGTTACATACAGCTTCATGGTGCTTTCGTCATAACCGTGTTCCCGGAGCCTGCGGAAAATATCCCGAACATACTCCGAAGCAACTGCCTTAATGATTTTCAGATCAGCGGCGGAAATATCTGCTGTACCGGTGCGCAGCACTTCTTCAATAATATAATCATTGATTTCACGGTGAGTTTTCTGCATAAAGGCTTCCCGAACCGCAAGGATACATTGATAAGTGCCGAACTTCTCGGTAAACATTTTTCCAGACTGCGGCTTGCCGTTAATCATATACAGCACATTCATTGTCCCATTGCCGATGTCGGCAATCAGATTGATACCATTAAGCTTTGTGGCAAAGGAAGCAATAGCGGCGTATCCCTGCGGATAGATACTGATGCCTGCAATGTGGATATGATATTCGGCCTTTTTGTAGGTGAAGCAAACTTCCTCGTTTTTAGCAAGGTATGCGGCGAAGTCCGCCTTTTGTCCGCTTGTCCAAGTTAAAGGTAATCCGGCGGCGATGTGGACATCTGCTTCGGTAATGCCTTCCGCTTTCAGTTCCTTTGCGACAGCCGCAAGAGTGAGGATATAGTAATCCTCATCTTTGATTTTGTCGGGAACAAATTCCTTGTGTCCCTCGCCGATCAGATAATACTTACCGTCATATACAAGCATATCTGCGGTAAACAGCGGCTCGGAGTCATAAGCGATAATGCCTGTCGGAAAACAGAAATTAGCTGTTTTCATATTTCCGTAGCCGTGGTCGATACCGATAATTTTTGTGTTGTTAAAGTTTTTCATTTTTATTCGTCCTTTCCGTTTTCAATTTGTTTTGCTTTTGGATTTCTTCGTACAGTTCTTTTTCGGCGGGTAATACTGCGTTCAGAAAATAGTTGCAGTAAATACCGTAGATAGAGATAAGCTGCACGCATTTGTGTCCTTCGCCGTCATCAAGTAGCAAGCAGCTGCCGCTCTCATCGCAGTTGGCGCAAAGTGACTTAACAAGACGGCGAATACGCTCTGCCTGCTTGGGTGTGATTTTCATCATAGACCTTTCCTCCTTCTTTTTTTGGGGCAGTAAAAAAGCCGCCGGTTTCCCGATGGCTGCGCCCAAATTTATGAGGTCTTTCGCTCCCTCACTTATTAGAATGCAGGAAAAGTCTAAATTCATATGGAATATAGTAACACAACAAAAACAAAAAACGCAACAAGTGAAAAGCATTGTATTTCAGCCGTTTTTATGATATACTGATTAAAAACTCACACATCAGAAACAGCGCTTTCAAAAAATTATTTTGAAAAAGTCAAAGGGAGTTTTATGGGACATTCCTTATGATAGAATTGGTATGGAGGATGAGAGATGAATCCATTTTTAACCGCAGATTACCGTGACGGAAGAGTACGGATAGACAGTAAAACTTATGCGGCAGGCGCTTATGCCGTGCATTTGCTGAATCAGTATTATAGAAACGATACTGCCGCAAGGATTAGTGTATATAAGCAGTACGGATGGAATGTTGCAGAACAATTATCCGCAGGCTATTTGAAAGAAACTGACTTTATTTCTGTCGGAACAGAAATCGGCTTTATTCTTGATACTTTGCCGAATCTCAAGCCGTTCAGCGCACTTGATGTAATAGCTGAGCGCAACAGAATAACAGACTTGTTCTCCGAAAATAACGCAAAGCAAATTACAGATTTCTTTCACCACCGTTCCATGGTGGAAAGCAAAGCACAAATTGAGCTGGATTTGGATTTGCTCCCGCCGGAATACGATAAAGTATTTTTCAAAGAAAGTAATGCGCTGATTGCAGAGATTATGGAAACCCTCGCATTCTATAATGCTATATCCACAGATATGCAAAAGGCATATAAACAGTTGACGGTATTTGCAAGCCGGGTGGACGAAGCAAATCGCTTTGACGAGGAACATTTACTGCCGATTGCATTGGAAGTATTCGGTTCTGTTCCGTTCCCGGTGACAACGGAATATGTACCAACAAGGAAAAATGCAAAAAGCAAAACAGAAACGCTTGCCCGCAGATTGTATTTTGATAGCTATTACAGCTTCATCATTACCGATTTCTTTGAGGGCTTACATTACGGGCATTATCCAAGGAGGTGCGGTGTCTGCAAAAAGTATTTTTTGATGACCTCTGCCCGCCGTCAGCAATATTGCAATGGACTCTCGCCTTATGAGGTCAGAGGAAAAAGAGTTACTTGCCGAAAATACGCCGCGAACATTAACCGCAAAGAGCTTGCC
>CABUMF010000081.1 GCA_902492655.1 uncultured Eubacteriales bacterium
TACAATAGAAAAATGTTCCGAATGGGCATATTACTACATTAAAGACGCAGAATCACCTCTGTATAACATAATGCCGCAGGAAATGTACGGCGGCGATTTTACAGCGTCTGTTACACGGCAAGAATTTTGTGAGCTTATATACAATACGGTCGGTTATATGAACGGTGTTACAAATGTTTCGGATGAAATCGGAAAATCAACGCCGATTTACCCCGAATTTTCGGGAAAGACATCACCGTTTGAAGATACAAACAGCGAGTATATTTTAGCTCTGTATGAAAGCGGAATAATCAAGGGCAAAACCGAAAAAACATTTTGCCCGTCGGATTATCTGACAAGAGAGGAAACAGCTCTCATTATAAGCCGCGCTGCCAAATATTGCAATTTGAAAAAGCTGCCGTATAAATTGCCTTTTAATGATACTTATTCTCTGACAGATGAGACAACGGACGCAATAAAATCCGTCTGCGGAATGGGAATTATGAACGGAACGGGTGAAAATCATTTTTCACCTTCAGAAACGCTTTCAAAGGAACAGGCGGCTGCAATCGCAATGCGGCTTATAAATTGCATTGCACATCACAGCGAAATCAACACGGAACTATCCTGTTATTTTAATTTAATGCAGATGTGGATTGAGGACAAAGACGGCAATGTGATTTTTATACTTCCGATGTATTGGGCAACATATGATTACCGCATTGATTACGGTTACAGCAGTTGGGATTTCTTTGAACATAACAAAAAAACTGTGATTGCCGTATTCGGCAGCGGCACACCGCAAACAGAAGCACATACAGAGCTTTACGAACTTCCGAGCGGAAATAAAATGCTTGAACTTCCGAGAAATGCGGGATATTTTCTTAGCATTACAAAGGACGGAAAGTATATTATAACCTATGATGTAACAAAGCCCGCCGAGTTTGGCTCGTGGGGTGAAACAGTCTATGGTGTTTACGACTTTAACGGTGCGGAAATACTTCCGCCGATTTATAGCCGGGATGAATTACATAAAGCCGGTTATATTGAGTATAATGATAAATAATGTTCGGTAATTAAAAGAGCATAATCATAACCGAAAACAAATCCGGCAGGGTTATTCCTTGTCGGATTTGTTTTTTTTTGAAAAAGCAGTAAATTATACGCTGACATACCGGACGGCAGAGCCGGCATACAGCCTCAAAATCGACTGCGCCGGCAACTTTTGTTATTGGGATATGCCGCCGATAAACAGCGCATTGCTCACACAGGCTATGTATTTATATATTCCGAACAGTTTTATGTGTCAAGACTTAGTTAAAATTTATAAATTCATTAAAAAGTCTTGACAAACTATGTCTAATATGGTAGACTATATATGTCGACAACAGTAGATTATATTGGAGGTATGCCTTATGAAACATATAAACATAGGTGAAGCAGAGCTTGAAATTATGAAGGTTGTATGGAAAGCAGATGAGCCGATAGGTTCAACGGCAATCGGAAAAGCCGTTGAAGAAAAGGGCTGGAAGCGCACAACAATCGCCACATTTCTTGCAAGGCTTGTTGAAAAGGGTGCGTTGTCTGCCGAAAGACGGGGCAAGGCGTGGTATTACACACCAATTTTAACGGCAAAGGAATATAAAAAATCGCAGGTAAAAAATCTTATTAAAAATCTGTTTGACGGCTCAGCCGAAAATTTGGTTGCCGCACTTTTTGAGGAGGAGCAGTTTTCGGAAAAGGATATACGTGAACTGAAAGCGATTTTTGAGAAAAAGGAGGGGTAAACTTGATTGGTGAATTATTTAAAGCTCTTTTAATCACATCACTTGCCGGCGCTGCTCTTGCAGTTGTTATCAGTCTGCTGCGCCCGGTAACGAAAAAGCTTTTCGGGTATTCGTGGCATTATTACATATGGCTGTGCGTGCTTTTTGTAATGCTTATGCCGGTGCGGTTTAATGTTAATACAACGCCTGCGCCGAACATTGCAACGCAAACGGTACAGACACAGCAAACAGTTGCCGGTGAACAACCCGAAACAACCGAGAATATTGTGCAGACAGCCCCGATTCAAAAACCGCAGCTTTTGCAGAAAGCAACTGTTATATGGGATAGGATAATTTATAACCGAATGAATATTTTAGCGTATGTATGGCTTATCGGCGCAATAGCTTTAATGCTCTTAAATGTTGTACGCTATGTAAGGCTGAATATTAAAATACGCAAAAACGGTGAGGTTATATCCTGCCCCGAAACAAGGGAGTACACCGACAGAAGAATCAATGTTCGGATATGGGAAAATGTTGCGTCACCGTTTATAACAGGTATTTTCAGACCAACGCTGATTTTACCGAAAACGGAGCTTTCGGAAGAACAGTTACACAACATACTCCGTCACGAAATGACGCATTTTAAGCGGCACGATATTTTATATAAATGGTTTGCCGAATTTGTAAAATGCGTGCATTGGTTTAACCCTATCTCGTGGTATGTTTCAAAGCAAATTGCATCCGAGTGCGAAATATCCTGTGATATGTCGGTTACAAAAAATATGACAGACAGCGAGGAAATGAGCTATGTGAGCACAATTCTTTCCCTGCTTCCGACCGGAAAATCCAAACAGCTTCCGCTTACCACACAAATGGCAAGCAGTAAAAAATTTTTGAAAAGGAGATTTGTTATGATTAAAAATAAGAAAACGACAAGCAGATTTATGTCGGTCATATCTG
>CABUMF010000082.1 GCA_902492655.1 uncultured Eubacteriales bacterium
ATACAGAGGACGGATATTTTCGCGGGACTTATCCTTGTTTTTTCAATAGCTTTGGGTTTTGTGTTTTTCAGAAAGAGACTTCCTTCCGGAAGGCCGATGATAAGAATTCCTGCGGTCGTGCTTTCCGTGGCGGCTTTTTCGGTTCTGCTCTATTTTTTCGGCTTTAACCATAAGTTTGTGTATGATATAATGCCGAAATTCAATGTTTGGATTACAGCCATGGATCACAAGGCTGACTATATGCGAAACGGTGCGCTTTTATCGTTCATTCCGAAAATGGGAGACTTGACGGCTCCGGAAATAGAAGGCTACAGCAAGAGCACCATCGAGGATATAAAAAAGGGGTTTGAGGACAGAACGGAGTTTTATCATTATGATGATGTAAAGCCGGATGTTATTGTTATTCAGAACGAAGCATGGTGGGATCCCACAAAGCTTACGGATGTTCATTTTTCCGCCGATCCTCTAAAATTTTACAGAAGCGGCGAAAAGAACACATATATCGGCGAAATGGTTACGCCGGTGTTTGCCGGGGGAACCTGTATGCCGGAATTTGAGTATCTGACCGGCTTCAACACAATATTTCTGCCTGCAAATTGCTACCCGTATATCCAGGCGATTTCATCGGAAACTCCTTCGCTTGCCCGTGTTTTCGGCGACAACGGGTATCAGACCGAGGCAATTCATACCTTCAAGAAAAGCTTTTACGGCAGAAATAAGGCGTACAAGCTATTGGGCTTCGATAATTTTACTGACATATCGGATATGGAAAACCCCGAGCTTATGGGCTTCTATGTTTCGGACGAAACCATGGCGGACGAGATAATTAAAAAATACGAAAGCCGAGCAGAGGACAATATTTTCATTTACGGAATTACCATGCAAAATCACGGCGATTACGAAAAACAAAGATACGCCTGGTATGATATTGAAGTCACGAGCGAAACGCTGTCCGCCTCCGAGCTTTCCGGGATTCGGGATTTTACCCAAGGCGTAAAGGATGCCGACGAGATGTTTGAACAGCTCACCGAATATTTCGGCAATGTCGAAAGACCGGTCGTTATTATGATGTACGGCGATCATCTTCCTCTCCTGGGGAACGAAGGAAGCACCTATGTCAACGGCGGAATGATTAAAGAGCCGGGCGCACTTGACTACAAAAAGCATGAGGAGCTTTTTAAAACGCCTTATATTATATGGTCGAATTACGATTTAAGTCCGGAATATGACATTTCGGAAATCACAAGCCCTCAAAGGCTCGCCATGCTCACCATGAGGATTGCAAATTTTAAATCCGTTCCGTGGTATTACTTCCTGTTTGATGAGTTTTACGAGAAATATCCTGTTTATTCTCAGTTTAACATTAAAAATTCCGAGTATGAAACCGTTGACAACATATCGGGCGAGGATTGGCCGATGACCTTTGCGTATAAGCTTGTTCAGTACGATTTGATTTACGGAAAAAAATACTCCGAAAAATAAATTCATATTATCCCTTCTTGTAAAATAACTTTTACGAGGAGGGATTTTTATGCTTACTTTTATCTTAACGATTCTGGGCAACTTGATTTTTCTTGCAGGATACATAGTAAACCCCAATTCTTTTCCGAAGCCTCTTGACGAGGAAACCGAAAAAAGATATATTGACGAATATCTGGCAGGTGACAGAAGTAAACGGGATTTGCTTATCGAGCACAATTTGAGGCTTGTGGTTCATGTTGTAAAGAAATACATAACCTGCGGAAAAGAAATGGATGACCTGATTTCAATAGGAACAATAGGACTTATAAAGGCGGTCGAATCCTACAAAAACAGCAAGGGAACACGCCTTGCTACCTATGCGGCAAGATGCATAGAAAACGAGGTGCTTATGGTTTTGAGAGCCGAAAAGAAGCTTCAGGGCGAGGTTTCGCTGTTTGAGCCCATAAAAAACGGAAAGGGCGGAGGAGAGATGACCTACATGGAAATCCTCGAAACCGACAGTGATGAGATATACGGAGATGTGGAGCTGAAATTTGACATAAAGAAGCTTCGCACTCTTATAGATAAGATTCTAAGCGGAAGGGAAAAGACGATTATAGAGCTCCGCTACGGTCTTTCCGACGGACGGGAATGGCCGCAAAGGGAGGTTGCGGAGCTTCTTGATATTTCTCGTTCCTATGTTTCGAGAATTGAAAAGCGTGCGGTGGAGAAGCTTCGGGAGGCGTTCGACGAGGGATGACGGGATTAAAAAATTGAACTTCATGCTTTAAGCGACAGCCGCCTTGACAAGGAAGGCTGTTTTATGCTACAATATCATACGGCAGATTAAGATTTATTATGAGGTGAAAGCGTGAAAAAGTGCAGAATTACGGTCATGAAAAAAACAAGGCATGACGATCTGATTGAAAAATACGAAAATCCCATTGAGCACGCCTGCGACCTTTCCGAAGGCATGGTTTTTATCGCAAACGGTTTTAAAAAGCCGGAAGGTTTTTGCGACAGCGCGTGGGAGAGCGTGCTTCCCTTTGTTATGACATTATCTCACGGTGGAGAAAATTTTTATGACGGATGGATGAAAAATCCCAAATCCGCCATGATTTCCTGTAATGACGGATTCAGACCGGTCAGTTTTTACATAGAAGTTATA
>CABUMF010000083.1 GCA_902492655.1 uncultured Eubacteriales bacterium
CCCAATGCGGATGAATACGAAGGTTTTCCGCAGATTGAAAACGGTGTGGGCATGGTAGCGTCATTTGCCGAGGATTTATCTTCTGGCCTTGAGCTTCGGGAAAAGCGTGCTGTCAACGATGAATTGAGCATAGTTTGCGGTACTGCCGTTTCCGATTATATGAAAAGGTTTGCACAGCAATGCATGAATAAATTTTCGGGCTTAAAGATTAATGTCTACCCGATAATTAATGATTTTTTCGGTCATTCAATAACCGTTACGGGACTTCTTACTGCCGGCGATATTATAAATCAGATTAAAGGCAAAAATCTTGGTTCAAGATTAATAATATCAAAAAATATGCTTAAGGCTGACGAGGACATTTTTCTTGATGATGTTACTCTTGAAGAATTTGAAAAAATCGTCGGAGTTAAGGTTACGCCTGTATCGGACGATGCTTTTGAATTTTTGGATATTTTACTTGATACGGAGAATAATTTATGAAAACTAAACCTATTGTGGCGATAGTTGGTCGCCCTAATGTTGGAAAATCAACATTGTTTAATAAGCTAACCGGCAGGAGAACTGCTATTGTAGAGGACACCCCCGGTGTTACAAGAGACAGAATTTACGGCGAGGCCGAGTGGCTTAATTACTCCTTTACAGTTATAGATACAGGCGGTATTGAGCCTTACAGCAAAGATATAATTCTGTCACAAATGAGAAGGCAGGCAGAGCTTGCAATCGAAACTGCCGATGTTATAATGTTTTTGACGGACATAAATGACGGGGTAACCGCTACAGATCATGAAATTGCGGCAATGCTGCAAAAATCATCAAAGCCTATTGTTCTTTTATGCAATAAGGTTGACAATATCGGTGAGCCTCCGCTTCAGTTTTACGAGCTGTATAATCTCGGCTTGGGCGATCCGATTGCCATTTCTTCCGTTCACGGTCTTGGGCTCGGTGATGCACTTGATGAGGTGTGCAAATATTTTGAAAAGCCTTCCGACGAAGATGAGGCGGATGACGAGGAAACGAAAATCGCGGTAATAGGCAAACCGAATGCAGGAAAGTCCTCGCTTGTCAACTGCATTTTGGGGGAGGAACGCCACATTGTGAGCAATATCCCCGGGACAACTCGCGACTCTGTCGATTCCAAGGTTATATATAATGAAAAGCAATATGTATTTGTTGATACCGCAGGCATCCGCAAGAAAAGCAAGGTTGAGGAAAACATAGAATATTACAGCGTTGTAAGAGCATTAATGGCTATTGAACGCAGTGATGTATGCATAATTCTGATTGACGCAACAGAGGGCGTTACCGAACAGGATACAAAAATTGCCGGCTATGCTCACGAAAAGGGCAGAGCGCTTATTATCGCAGTCAATAAATGGGATTTAATTGAAAAAGACGGTAAAACAATGGACGCTTTCCGAAAGGATGTTATGGACGGGTTAAGCTTTATAACATATGCACCCATTATATTTATTTCCGCAAAGACCGGTCAAAGGGTGGAAAAGCTGTTCCGGCTTATTGATTATGTTTCCGAACAGCACGCTATGAGAATACAAACCGGTATGCTGAACGATGTCATAAACGATGCGACTGCTCAGGTTCAGCCACCGTCTGATAAAGGTAAAAGGCTCAAGCTCTATTACGCAACTCAGGTTGGCGTAAAGCCTCCGACATTTGTTATTTTTGTAAATAACAAAGAGCTGTTCCATTTTTCATACTTAAGATATATCGAAAATCAGATTCGTTCCGTATTCGGTATGGAAGGAACTCCGATTAAATTCTATATAAGAGAACGCACAAAGGATAAGGAGTAACAATATGACAGCTGTTGTAATACTTATTACTGCTGTGGTAGGGTATCTTACAGGCAGTATAAATTCTGCAATAATTGTTTCAAAAACAAGAGGTTCAGACATAAGAAACCACGGGAGCGGCAACGCAGGACTTACCAATATGCTGAGAACTTACGGCACATCTGCTGCTGTTCTTACCCTTGTGGGCGATATTCTTAAGGGTGTTATCGCTGTGGGAATCACACCTTATCTTGCATCCTTGGTATGTGTGCTCACAAAAACCGAGGTGGGCTATGCCGATGATTTTGTGCTGATGCTAAAATGCATTGCGGCTCTTTCGTGTGTAATAGGTCATAACTTTCCTCTTTATTTCAAGTTTAAAGGCGGTAAGGGCGTTCTTACGGGGGCTACGGTTATCGGTCTGATTGATTGGAAAATCCTCGTTTCAGCACTGGTTGTATTCCTTGTGATTTGCGTTTGCACAAAATATGTTTCTCTTTCTTCGATTTGCGCCTCGGGGGTTACCGTAATTATGTCATTTGTCCTTTATGCATCAAAAATAACAACACTCGGCGGTGCTTCTGTTATCGCCATGTGCGTTATAATGGCAGCAATGATTATCATCAGGCATAAATCCAATATTGTGAGGCTGATTAATGGTAATGAGCGTAAGCTCGGAGAAAAAAAGGAGTGATTTGATTGAAAATTACGGTTCTGGGTTCAGGAAGCTGGGGTACTGCTGTGGCTTGTCTTTTTGCTGATATAGGTCATGATATTACATTATGGTCGTATTTGCCGACAGAATGTGAAGCCCT
>CABUMF010000084.1 GCA_902492655.1 uncultured Eubacteriales bacterium
TGCTCCCAAACGGACCTATGAAGGCAATTTCCGCTAAAAATAGCTTTTTCCGCCCCTTTCCGCTCGGAAAACCGCGCTCTTCGCCACTCCCCAGTCCACTGTTTCCGAGTGCTCCGAAACGGTAGGTGGTCTGTTATGTGGTCAACAGGGATTTATGCAGAATAATACGCACTACACGCCTCTCGTTATCACGCGAGAGGGGATCGTTTTTTATATGGTTATTATAACTCTGAACAACCCCTGATTCAAGTCAAAATTTGCACCGCAGTAGACAAAGAAAAAGGGAGTGGAGTTTTAGATTATTCCGAAAGGTATTCTAATTCGTTCAGGATGTCTAAAAGATATTGATCCTTAAAATGGCCGTCAGAATAATATGTGATTTTTCTGAAAATATTTGCAGTTCCAATTATCATAACACCAATAATGATAAGTGCGAGAAGTTGATCAAGAATGACATCAGTACTTTCGCTTTTGTAAATTAAGGCAGAAATGAATGCACCTAAAGGCACACCCACAAGCATATCAAAGACCTTGTTGCTGACGGACTTATAATTTTTACTATGCAGAGACAGTTGTTTTTCACATTCGCTTTTCAAGATTTGGCGTTGTTCTTTTGTAACAATGCCATGTGCTTTTAGAGTGTTCTTAATGCTTTCTATATACTTGTCTAAATTAGCATTTGTTTTTTCCAATTCTTTTTTGCGCTCAGAAGGGTTATACATTTTTCCGCCAAAAAACTCGCTAATGATTTCCAGAACAAATGTACAACAAACTGGTATTATCCAGAAAACCTTATCAGGGAAAACAACAAATAAAATTAAGTATGCCAACAAACAACATATCATTCCGATTAACATTAACCAATAGCTGGCTTTGAAAAGCTTCTTCATATCTGCAAATGTCCGATATTTTTTAGGAGGATTGTTTGAACATTGCTCGTAAACATCTCTTCTAACCTCCCAGTAACGATAAGTTGCCATTTTTTACCTCCGTATTAGCTTTAGATTTTTCCTACTTGAGTATATCATAGGCAATGCGAAAAAGCAATTAATACATGATAAAAGTTATGAAATCTCAGTATTTCTGCTGAATACAGTTGATTTTTGGGACAAAGCATGGTATACTGAATCCTGATAATACAATCTACTAATTATGAGGTGTAATACAATGGCCGCGAGCTATAAAAAATTATTCAAGCTTTTAATCGACCGTGATATGAAAAAGAAAGAACTTGCCGAAAAAGCCGGCATCAGCATCGCTACCATCACCAAGATGGGCAAAGACGGTGCCGTTGTCAGCAGTGAGGTTCTTGTAAAGATATGCTCAGCCCTTGGTTGCACTATGGATGATATAGTGGAGATAATTGAAAAATAAAAGAAAGGTATTTTATAATATGTTACATGATGGGCTGTATGAGCAAATTATCAATAAGGGATTAGAAACAGAGCTCTCCGTTACGGACAAGCTTTCTACTACTGTGCCCATTGATAGTGCTGAGGCGTCCAAAGTGCTGGCAAAATATATTGCCGAAGTTGTAGAAAAAGGGCTTGATAATGTTGCTGACAATGGCGGTGACGTTAGCTCACAAGTGGCTCTTGCAAACCGTATTATTTCTACGATTATCCACGAAACTAAAGAAAACGAACTTGGTGAAATGACGGTCGCAGAGCGGGCCGAGCAGCTACTCGCACTCTTTGACAAAAAGAACAGCATTTTATCCCTCGATGAAAAGGCAGCGATTATTCGCCCTGAAACATCTATTGCGCAAAGCTCGCTATTTACTGGTGCAATCCACGAGCCGCAGATGTTTACCGAGCTCAAGAAGGAAATTATATCCTGTAACCGTATTGATATGCTGGTATCCTTCATTAAATGGAGCGGACTGCGCTTAATAATGGATGAGCTTAAAACCTTCACACAAAACGGCGGTGAGCTCCGCATTATTACAACCTCTTATATGGGAGCGACCGATGTAAAGGCAATCGAAGAACTCCGCAAACTTCCTAACACAAAAATCAAGGTGAGTTATGACACCAAACGCACCCGACTTCATGCGAAAACGTATGTTTTCTATCGGGATACCGGTTTTACTACGGCGTATGTTGGTTCGTCGAATCTATCTAATGCTGCCATTTCCAGCGGCCTTGAATGGAACGTAAAGGTTACAAAGAAGGACCTGCCGGAAACGATTGACAAAATCGAAGCCACCTTTGAAAGCTATTGGAATTCCAGTGAATTTGAATATTACAATGATGAGCAAAAGGAACGTTTAGCACGTGCACTAAAAGCCGAAAAATACTTTGACAGTAATAATGCCGAAGTTTATACGATGGATATCGCGCCATATTCCTATCAGCAAGAAATTCTTGATAAGCTGGAAGCAGAACGCAAAGTTCGTGGTTATCATCGAAACCTTGTTGTTGCCGCCACCGGAACCGGAAAGACGGTGATTTCTGCGCTTGATTACAAGCGTTTCCGCAAGCAAAACCCGGATAAGCCTTGCCGACTTTTGTTCGTGGCTCATCGTGAA
>CABUMF010000085.1 GCA_902492655.1 uncultured Eubacteriales bacterium
AAGACCGGTCGCCCTGCCTACCGCCTGAATTTGCGGTGGCGTTGATACCTGATTGTTAATATCTAAAATATAACAATTTTGTCTTGGAAGAAAATACACACCCGGTTTCCAGCTTGTAAATGGAGTGCCGTCCGGCCCTTCGCATGGTCTGATTGTACCACGAGTTTCGTCAACACCACCTTCACTCCATACAGCAACCCATGTTTCATTATAGGCAACGACTTCAAATTCACTTGTTGTTACTACCTGAAACGCCAGGTTTGCATAAGCTTTCGTTCTGCTCCATTCTGCAAATGGTGGGTCATAACCAATTACTTTGAGTTCATCAAGTCTTTTTATATGATAGTTAATAGGTGGTTCGCCCGGATAAAACGAAGCCTTCACGCTGCCGATTTTTCCCTCATCGCCTATGTGTACAGTAGCCATTCCTACAAGTGGTAATGAATCCGGACGCTTATGTCGTGTCCATTCCTTCGGTACCTTTACATATAAATTTATTTCAGTACCCTCTGTTGCTTTACTTCCACCGTACATATAATCCGAAAGAAAAGTCATATCAATTCCGTGCTGATACTTGTCGGTATCGGAAGAAGCCCATTGATTGTTTAACTCCTTAGCAACAGTGCCATCCGACTCAAGTATCGGAGTTGTTTCGCGAGCAGTTGTATAAGCAAGGACATAACCGACTGTGCCATCAGAAAGTTGAATTTTATGAAATTTTCTGTTATCCTCTCCAATTACATAAGGCTCTAAAACCGTCACTTTGGTCCCCTTGCCGATTGTAGTAATACCGCCGCTGTAGGCAGGATTTTTGGTAACACTGACTGAGCCGCCGTAGGTCACATATGCGGTATCGCCTGCTTTTATTTCGGCTGCCGACACAACTGTACAAGAGATGACTATCAATGTGCAAAACAAGACAGATAAAAATTTTTTCAACATATTAACTACCTCTTTTCTTAAAATGTTTATTTGTTTAGTGTTTTCACTGCCGATTTTTTCTTGGCATATTGATACTGAACCGAGTATATATCATAATCATTATACACCGTACATTGATGGTCGATGCAAGAGGCTTTTTTGAAAAAATTTAATTTTGTGAAGAATATTATGAGACCTGATAAAAAACTGTTTTCGATAAAAAATCGAAAAGAAATTATTGATAATTGCATTGTGGCAATTTCTGAAATACTGGATACATCAAAATTAGAAAAACAAGCTGCGGAGCTTTCGGAAGAATGTGCTGTGGTAACAGAACTCATACGAAAGTGTGTGGACGAAAACGCTCACATTTCCGTTGACCCAAAGGTTTATGCCGAAAAATATGAGTTGCTTGCAGACAGATATGCAAAAGCAAAAGATAAGCTTGATGAAACAGAAACGGAAATAGCAAGCAGGAACTCAAGGAAAAATATGATTGCGGCATTCCTTGATAAATTAGAAAAGCAGGATCATTTGATTACAGATTTTGATACCGGACTTTGGAATGCGGTAATAGAATCAATGACAATATACTCCAAAGATCATATAGTGTTTAAATTCAAAGGCGGAACAGAAATCAAATGGTCTATCGTATAGAAAGCCCCACAGAATAACCGAACTGTAAATCTGTGGGGTTATTTTTTTGAACGAATTTTTACATTCCGCAAAAGTTGGAACATATCGCTTTAATGTTCACTATGTTGACAAGGCATTTCTGATGTGATATAATACATATATTGAATGGAGAGTGATATATATGGAACTGCGAGTTCTGAATTACTTTTTGATGGTATCGCAAGAGGAAAACATAACAAAAGCGGCACAGCTTTTGCACGTTACACAACCGACATTATCAAGACAGCTTATGCAGCTTGAAGATGAACTCGGGGTAAAGCTGTTTGAGCGAAGCAATCACAGCATTATTCTTACAAATGACGGACTTCTCTTAAAACGCAGAGCACAGGAAATTGTATCACTTGCGGAAAAAACAAAAAAAGAGCTTACGTGCGAAAAGGAGCTTGCCGGAAATATTGAAATCGGCAGCGGGGAATTTATGAGCTTTTCTTTCCTTGCAGATATTATATCGAAATTCTCGGCTGAAAATCCAAATGTATCCTTTAAGCTGCACAGCGGAAATGCCGACACAATAAAAGAACAGCTTGAAAGCGGTGTTTTGGATATGGGTATGCTCTCCTATCCCGTTGATATAAGCAAGTATGAGTTTGTCAGGTTGCCGCAAAAGGAAAAATGGGGTATTGTTATCCATAAAGATTATGAAGAAGCTATGTGACTCCCGACGATTTAATCGGTTTGCCGCTTATAATACCAAACCGTCGACTTATACAAGATGAACTAAAAAAGTGGTTCGGAAATCTATATAATGACATAAATATTTTTGCATATCACGATCTGCTTTATAATGCGGCAATAATGGCAAAAAACAAAATGGGTGTTGTTTTAACGCTTCAGCTTGAAAGTATATTTGACGATTTGAAATTTGTTCCTCTTGCGCCCAAGCTTGAAT
>CABUMF010000086.1 GCA_902492655.1 uncultured Eubacteriales bacterium
GTTTTTGAAAATCTTTCGGGAACAAACTTAATAGTGCCGTCCTTTACAACCCTGATCGCATCCTTTGCAAGAGGCTCCATTTTTACAAACCACTGCTTTGATGTAATAGGCTCAACCGTTGTGCCGCAACGGTAACACTGTCCCACATTATGGCTGTGCTCCTCAACCTTAACAAGAAATCCTTGCTCCTCAAGGTCCTTAACCATAGCTTTTCTTGCTTCGTACCTGTCCATTCCCTCGTACTTGCCGCCGTAGGAATTAATTGTGGCATCATCGTTTAATACCTTAATCTGCTCAAGATTATGGCGAAGACCGACCTCAAAATCGTTGGGGTCATGCGCCGGTGTGATTTTAACCGCACCGGTACCGAACTCCTTATCCACATAATCGTCTGCAATAATCGGGATTTCACGGCCGACAAGAGGCAGAACAAGGGTTTTTCCGACTATATCCTTATATCTTTCGTCATCCGGGTTAACAGCAACCGCCGTATCACCGAGAAGGGTTTCGGGACGGGTTGTGGCGATAACAAGACAGTCATCACTGTCCTTAATCGGATACTTAATATGCCAAAAATGCCCTGCCTGTTCCTCATACTCAACCTCTGCATCCGAAAGTGCGGTTATGCAATGAGGGCACCAGTTTATAATTCTGCTTCCCTGATAAATAAGCCCCTTATTGTAAAGGTCAACAAAAACTCGTTTTACCGCTTTAGAGCAGCCCTCGTCCATTGTAAATCTTTCTCTGTCCCAATCGCAGGAGCAGCCCATGCGTTTTATCTGGGTTACGATCCTGTCTCCGAATTTGTTTTTCCAATCCCAAACTCTTTCAAGGAACTTTTCTCTTCCGAGGTCATAGCGTGTAAGACCTTCCTCTTTTCTGAGATTTTCCTCTACCTTTATCTGTGTGGCAATTCCGGCATGGTCATACCCGGGAACCCAAAGCGCTTCGTATCCGGACATTCTCTTGAACCTTACAAGAATATCCTGCAGGGTTACGTTCAGTGCATGCCCCATATGAAGCTGTCCCGTAACATTCGGCGGAGGAATAACCACCGAAAACGGCTTTTTCTTGCTTCTTGAATCAGCCTTGAAATATCCGTTTTCAAGCCACATACCATAAATTTTTTCTTCAAATTCTTTCGGATTATAAACCTTTTCTATATTGTTCATTGTATTACCCCTAATTCATTACTTTGTCGGCAATCGCAAGCACTGCCGCAGCGGTAACTATAATAAGCCCCGTAACTTTAATTTTGAGAATGTCACCCTCCGTTGCATCGTCGCCCTTCATTTTATATGCGATTTTCTTTGCGGGATATGAAATGAGTGCCCCGATAACAATCAAAACCAAAACAACTATACGCACAATCACAGTACAACCCTCTTGAAATTCTTTTTTCCGCGCTTTACAATAACGCCGTCTTTGAATTTTTCCTTCTGAAGCTTCAATCCGATGTCGCTAACCTTGTCGCCGTCGACCTCCACGCCGCCCTGCTGAACATTTCTCTTAGCCTCAGCCCTTGAAGGTGCAAGCCCTGACTTTACGAGCACCGAAATAACATCAATTTCTTCGTTTTCAAAATCTTCATCCGAAAGCTGTGCAACCGGCATATTCTCGGCATTTCCGGATGTGAACAACGCTCTTGCGGCATTCTGTGCTTTTTCGGCTTCTTCATCGCCGTGAACGAGCTTTGTAAGCTCGAAAGCAAGAATTTCCTTCGCACGGTTAAGCTGACTGCCCTCCCACGCTTCCATTTCCTCAATCTGTTCCAGAGGAAGGAATGTGAGCATTTTTATGCATTTCAGAACATCCGCATCCGCAACATTTCTCCAATACTGATAGAACTCAAAAGGACTGGTTTTTTCGGGATCGAGCCAAACGGCGCCTTTTTGCGTTTTGCCCATTTTCTTACCCTCGGAGTTAAGAAGGAGAGTAATTGTCATTGCATAGGCATCTTCTCCGAGCTTACGCCTTATAAGCTCCGTTCCGCCGAGCATATTTGCCCACTGGTCATCACCGCCGAACTGCATATTGCAGCCGTACTTCTGATAAAGCATAAAAAAGTCGTAGCTCTGCATTATCATGTAGTTAAATTCAAGGAAGGTGAGTCCCCTTTCCATTCTCTGCTTATAGCATTCAAAGGTGAGCATTCTGTTTACCGAAAAATGTGCTCCCACATCACGGAGCATATCAATATAATTAAGATTTCTGAGCCAATCGGCATTGTTAACCATAAGTGCCTTCCCGTCAGAAAAATCAATAAATCTGCTCATCTGTTTTTTGAAGCATTCGCAGTTGTGGTTAATCTGCTCAACCGTAAGCATCTTTCGGAGGTCGGAACGACCGCTGGGGTCACCTATCATACCGGTTCCGCCGCCGATAAGCGCAATAGGCTTGTTGCCTGCCATCTGAAGTCTTTTCATAAGGCAAAGTGCCATGAAATGACCTACATGAAGACTGTCAGCAGTCGGGTCGAAGCCGATGTAAAATACCG
>CABUMF010000087.1 GCA_902492655.1 uncultured Eubacteriales bacterium
TTTATTGTTTCGGGACAATTCTCAAAGAGCAAACTGTTTGTATTAACCGCTGCATCAGACTGTTTTCCGTGCATAAGCTCTTTTGCATATGTGATTTTTGCACCGTATGCCGCACAGATTGCTTGATGACCGAGACATACACCCAGTGTCGGAATGCTTTTGGAAACGGTTTTTGAAACTTCTACGATAACACCTGCGTTTTCAGGTCTTCCCGGGCCGGGAGAAAGAATAATTCTGTCCGGCTTAAGCTTGCTTATTTCGTCAACTGTCATTTCGTCATTTCGTATAACCTTTATATCCGGGTTTATTGCACCCACAAGCTGATACAGATTATATGAAAAGCTGTCGTAATTGTCAATTAATAGTATCATATTTAAGCCTCCTGTGCAGATTTAAGCGCATTTATAACCGCCTGTGCTTTGTTGATGCACTCCTGATATTCCTTTTCGGGAACAGAATCATAAACAATTCCCGCACCGCTTCTTACAAACACCTTACCGTTTTTCTTATACGCAATTCTGATTGCAATACAGGTGTCAAGATTACCCGTAAAATCTATATATCCTATTGCTCCGCCGTAAATGCCTCGCTTATTGTTTTCAAGCTCGCCGATTAACTGACACGCTCTGATTTTGGGCGCACCTGAAAGAGTTCCGGCTGGAAGAACAGCGCTTACGGCATCAAGTGCATCGGACTTTTCGTTGATTTCGCCTCTTACGGTTGAACCGATGTGCATTACATGGGAATATCTTTCTATACTGTGAAGCTTTTCCACCTCAACCGTGCCGAATTTGCTTATTCTTCCCAGATCGTTTCTTCCGAGGTCAACCAGCATATTATGCTCGGCAAGCTATTTTTCATCTGCAAGAAGATCCTTTTCAAGCGCAATGTCATCGGCTTCCGTTTTTCCTCTCGGCCTTGTTCCTGCCAGGGGGAATGTATGCAACACGCCGTTCTCGAGCTTTACAAGAGTTTCGGGAGAAGCTCCCGCAACCTCAACATCCGTACCGGAGAAGTAAAACATATACGGCGATGGATTGATTGTCCTGAGGTGTCTGTATGTGTTGAAAAGACTGCCTTCAAAGGGGGCGGAGAGCCTGTTTGACAAAACTATCTGGAAAATGTCTCCTTCTTTTATATGATATTTTGCCTTTTCCACCATAGAGCAAAATTCTTCTTTTGAAAAGAGTGCCGAAACTTCGCCGGTCAAGCGTCCGTTTTCGTATTTCTTTTTCTCTCCGTTTATGAGCAATTCCTTTAGCTTATTGAGCTCAAATATCGCTTTGTTATAGCCTGTTTCAGGCTCTTCAAGGCTCATGTTTACAATGAGGATTATTTTTTGACGATAATTATCAAAAGCTATAACCTTGTCAAACAGCATCAGGTCAACATCCTTGAAGTTCTCCGTATCTTTTACATTTGTTCGTGCCATAGGTTCGGAATATCCTAAGTAATCGTAGGAGAAATATCCTACAAGACCGCCCGTGAATGACGGAAGGTAATCAAATTTCGGACTTTTATATCCTGATAACACCTCTCTGATTTGCTTTGTGGGATTATCTGTTTTAATGCTTAAACCGCCAACCTTCATATCGCCGTTAAGGCATGTAATCTCAAGCTTAGGGTCGAAGCCTAAAAAGGTGTAGTGTCCCCATTTTTCATTACCCACGACAGATTCGAGTATATAGCAGTGACGGGAAACATTTTTCAGTATCCGAAGTGCTTCAATCGGTGTGCAAATATCGGAAAGAATTTCACAGCTTACGGGAAGAATATTATACTTTCCGCTTTTTGCAATTTCTTTCACTTTTTCTAAGCTCGGCAAACAGTTCACTTTTTAGACCTCCTAAATAAAAAAATTCTTTGAGCTTTCCTATAAACAAATAAAACAAAACGTCCTTGACAGAAATATACCTATCTCTGTCAAGGACGAACATAAACCTTTGTCCGCGGTGCCACCTTGATTCACATTATGACTTGTGCGCTTAGCAGAGTACCATCATACTCCCGACTTCTCACGCGAGCCTTGCGTCTGTGCATTTAACACAGCCCTCAGCAGACCATATTACTCAGAGAGCCTTTGTGGAACTCACACCGTAATCCACTCGCTTGGAAAGACCTACTCTGCCTTTTTTCTGCCTCAACGGTTTATTTTTTTATTAAACTATACTAATTATAATACTCTTTACCTACTTTGTCAATAGATAATGCGATTTTTTGGATTAAACATTGTAGGTTTACAATAGATGTGTTACAACCGACAGATTTTCAAACAAAAAAGTTTG
>CABUMF010000088.1 GCA_902492655.1 uncultured Eubacteriales bacterium
TGAAGAACGCAAGGCTCTGAATGACAGTATTATAATTAAAATTTTTGACTATTGCAAACAGAATTTTCGCTCGGATATTACGCTGACAGATGTTGCGAGTGCTCTGTTTGTCAGCAAAAGCTATATATCGCATATATTTTGCTGCAAGCTGAAAATAAACTTTCGGAGCTATATAAACATTCTTCGCATTAACGAAGCCGCCCTGCTGATGCGCCAAGATAATATAACCGTTACCGAGGCGGCACAGCGCAGCGGCTTTGGCAGTATCAGAACATTTAACCGTGCATTTTTTAAACATATGGGAACAACCCCGAAAGAATATAAAAAGAATTTTTCGTAAATTAAAGGTCATTCCGCATCTGCGGAATGACCTTTGTAATCATTTCTGAAAAATGCAATAATGATTGATACGAGCGATATTGATTCGTTAATTATCCCCGCATACGAGCCGACAAAAATATCATATATAATGAAAGCCGTACAAACTGGAACAGTCAAAAGTCTTGTCAGCTTTGGACTTTTGACCCAAAGCGATATAGTGACTAAGGTTGATGCACACATAGGTAAAAGGCTGAGTGCTGACTTCCACGAAATAATTGCCAAAATCCAGCTCACAATAATAAATACAGCCGGCCATATCAGTGATTTTGCCCATTTTTTATCACTGTTCATAAAAACTATTTCCCTGAAAACTCCCATAATATTACTGCGCCAAGACAAACATAGTGGATTCCCCATAAAACATCTGCGCACAGCTTGCGCAAAAGAAGCTTCTTTCTCTCCTTTTGCTGATACAGTGTAAATAACATATATGTTCCGCCGAGTCCCAAAACCTGCGCTAAAATATTTAACAGCGTGCTTTCCGACATCGTTTTCACCCCGCAATACACATCTCAACAAACTGTTCTTAATGTATTATAGGACAAATCCCGTCGCTGTTCAAGACAATTTCCGCAATAATCAGGTCAAAAATATCACTCTTTTATTAATCTCTATTTTAATTTGTGCGTTGTAAAAATACTTATAAGAAATTATCTCTGTCAAACACAGTATTTATCATACAAGGATTTGCACCGATTTTTGTTTGTCAAATTTTGGTCAGTTGTTGTGATACAATTGATGGGTGACAAAAAAATAAGAAAATGAACTCCAAATATGATATAATGTTTTGCGTCCAAACAAAATCATTAATCAAAGGAGTCATTTTCTTATGAATATTCTAACATCAAATGCCCACTTTCGTCAACGGGTAATCAAAAAAGTTACAAAGTAGGGGTGACAGAGGCGTCAAAATACTACCGTATCAGCAGAAACGCCATATACGAATGGCGTGCAAAATACGATGGGAATAGTTGGAAAAGTCTTTTAGACAAGAGCCACAGACCCCACCATCATCCAAACGAACACACTCCCGAAGAAAAGGAAATGATATTGAGACGATATCCGAGATATCAGGATGATATGATAATGCTGTGGGATTCGTTGCGCAAAAATGGATATAAGCGCAGCTATACCAGTATGGTGAGAGTGGTAAACAAGTGGATAAAACCGCAGATTAAGAAAAAACAAGCAAGAAAATCACAACCGTATGTAAGAGCAGAATATCCGGGACAAAAGGTGCAGATTGATGTCAAATTTGTGCCGGTGTATTGTGTTAACGGAAAAGTTGAAAGGCAACACCGGACAGACGAAAATCGTTTTTACAAGAAAATGAAGATGTATAGTCTTGCAGACGGCAGAGCTCAGCTTGCAAAATACAACAAAAAATCGAATAACATACCGAAGATATGCTTGGGTTTTCTTACTCCCAATGAGGTACTTGATAAATACCTGGGAGTGATGTAGCGCAAGTATGCGCAAAGCAGAAAACTGCTTGCGCCGCGCGATTATTATATCATATGTGCTTTGCCAAGGTTGACAGTAGTATTTTCTGCGAAAATCTCCACTGCTCCACCTTGACAAGAGAAAATGGAGAGTGCGCGTTTTTATTTTTTAAGAAAAGTGTCACCCATCATTGACAATTGAACAATTGAACAAACACAATTAGAGTATTTCTTTATTGACATATATTGTCTTTCGTGAGAGTATTTCTTTATTGACATATATTGTCTTTCGTGATACACTAAAGTAATGCACCCTGTCCGAAACGCAGTATTTCCGGCATACCGAAAAACATTTTTGCAGATACCAAAAGGAGGTTTACAA
>CABUMF010000089.1 GCA_902492655.1 uncultured Eubacteriales bacterium
GCTCATTTGCAAATAAACCTGCAGCTTTTTTATACATCGTATCCTGCATTGTCAAAAGTTCAGCAGTCGGCTCACTGATGATAAAATCAACGATATACTTATCCCCGATTTGCTTTAGAAAACCGTATTCCTCCAAAAAGTCGACTTCGGTTTCTACATATACGGGTGAAACACCAAGGGCATCAGCAATTTCATTTACCGTTTTTGCCTCGTTACGTACACAATAGCAAATATTTTGGGAAAGTGCAGAACGGAAAAATTCATCGCAAGATTTCGTTCCGATAGAACCGTTAATTCCAACTGAGGTGAATTTGATAGGGTTAAATTTCAATTCACTTGTTTTTCTCATAGTATCCATACCTCGTTTCAATTCTTTTTTTGCTTCAAACAAGTGCCATTTGACTGTGCCGAGAGGAATCCCCAAATCTTTAGCAATATCGGCTTGCTTTCGATTTTCAAAATAGTATGCAATTACAATCTTTCGCTGGAGTCTTGAAAGATATGCTATTTCGCTCTGCAATCTGCGGACGCTATCAGCGTTGTCGTTGTCATCAAAAATAGAGTCTGGGTCTGCAATGACTTCTGCTACCTCATCAATGGATACGCCTATCACGCTTTTGGCGGCATCTCTATAATAATTACTGAGCGCGTTATGTGCAATCGTCCATATAAATCTGCTAACATCTCCGATATCGTCTTTGAGCAAAAGCGCACGGAAAGCTTTTAATACGATATCCTGCGACAGATCCTCCGCATCGTGTGCATTTTTACACCGCTTCAGCGCAAAGCCGAATATGGGCTTGAGATATTCAGTTATAATATTTTCAGCATCTTGTCTGTTCACTTGTTTGTACCTCGTTGAAAGCTTTCACCCATATAGACACGGATTTTGAAAAAGGTTGGATCTTTTTTATAATTATATCATAAATTTGTGAATTAGTCTATAACGAAACCGCCGAGAGCAACCATGACGGTCACTCTCGGCATTGTAAGTACTTTGCAACTTTTATTGAGCGCCTTTTTCTATCGCAATTGCTTGAATGCTATTTGCTATTGCGCTGATATCCGCAAAACATTGTTCTACATATTCTTTATAGCCTGTTGACACTATTTTAGCCACACGAAGACGCACGCGATTTGAACGAACGACAGGAAGATAACATCGAGTTTATCATATCTTGTACACACTCTGCGAAACGCTTTTAGCCATCGAAACAGTCTTTCGATAATATTCCTTCGCTTATATAGTTCATGGTCATATTCCCACGGATTTATGCGATTTTTCTTTGGTGGGACAACCGGTTTGTGTCCGAAAGACTGGCAGAGTTCTCTTGCTTTATCACCCTCATAAGCTCTATCCATTAAGTACGGAATTCGCGAATAGCTATCTCCTATGTTTTCAATTGAGATTCTTCCTTGTGGGGCGTCGTGACAGTTTCCACCGGATAAGTGCATTTCGACAATGACCTTGTCATTTGCGGATACCACGTGAAGCTTGGTATTCCATCCGCCCTTTGATTTCCCGATACATTGTTGTCCGTGTTTTTTAAAGCGCCATGTGCGTCAGGGTGCAATTTACAAGAGGTACTGTCCAAAGCCAGCACTTCTACTTTGATCGCAATAATTTTTTCCTGCTGCAGCGCATTAAAAATACGCTGTATTACGCCATTTTCACACCATCTTTTAAATCTTTGGTAAATGCTATTCCATTTGCCGTATTTCTCTGGAAGTGCCCTCCACTTGCACCCATTTTCGGCAATATACAAGATAGCGTTGATAAATGTGTAATTGTCGATTTTTACATTCCCGCGCTGAACCGGAAAATACTTTTCGATTCTTGCGTACTGCGCTTTTGTGATATTCATGTATTTATTATATCATATTTTGACCTTAGTGTCAACATGCTCTAATCAGTGTTTCCTTAATTTTTGCTATACTTTTTGGGGTACTTCAATCCTGCAGTGCCAGTTTTTTAGTTATTGTTACCATTTTCCGCACTTGATTTCCAATATGCTTTTTTGAATAGGGTCAATCAGGAAACGGCGCGCGTCTG
>CABUMF010000090.1 GCA_902492655.1 uncultured Eubacteriales bacterium
ACGCAACTTGGCTCGACGTTCTTACGAAACCTATTCTTGTTACGGGAAATGAAACGGTGTTCGAATCCCTCTCCGCTTTTTTAGGTGAAGATATCGGCAATAATTCCTCGAATTTGGATTATGCTTATTTGGGGCGGCATAAAACAGGGTCTGAAATGGGAACGTCGGCAACTTACCATAGCGGCGGCTATTGTTATAATTTGCCGAATGTTTGGAACTCAAATTATGTTTCTTGCGATAATCGTCTGACTTCGCTGTATTGGTTGTTTTTTGCGGGCGCAGGGATTGATAGTGCAGATACTTTCGTCGTTACATCGGAAATGATAAAAGCAAAATTAACGGCTTTAACGGACGAGTTCGGCGGCGATCTTGTAAACGATAAATACAGCAGTATTTTATTTGAAACGGTAGCGGATTCTTTTACCGACGTCAATATTACTTCCGACGATACTTTTGATTTGGCAAGCGCCACGATTTCAAAGGATTTTTGGGACAAACTCTTCGGCTTGGACGGTGTTTCTGTGGACGGTGAAGTTACTTCTATTACTTATGACGGAGTTCAGGCCATACAAGCAATATCCGACAGCGATATAACGGGGAATGCGGCGGAAGATTGTAAAAATTTATACATATCATCGGCAGATTACGCCGAATTTGTTGGTTTTTATAATGCCAATAAAGCAGAAAGCACCGTTTATCTTTTTCGTTATCAAGTTACGGATTACAGAGCCGAAGAAGCTACTTTGTTTCAGAAAGGCAGTTTATCGATGTGGACGGAAAAGGACACAAACGCCTATTTTTTCCAAGAAACATTTAATCTCGATTTCGATGTGATTGACGTAACTTTTTCCAACGGCGAGAAAACGACGGTGATCCCCGTTGCAATGTCGCCTATTGATATTATTTCCGACGGCACCCCGCCTTTGGATACAAACTCGGATAAAGGTCGCGAACAGCTTAAAATCTTGCTTGCCGTACTTTTGCTGATTGTTTTACTTGTCGTTCTTATGCCGCTTTTGCCGTATATCATCAAGGGAATCGTTTGGATTATTTCCTTGTCGTTTAAGGCGATAAAGGCAATCGTGAATGCCTTTAAAAAGAAAAAGGAGTAATGTATGAACAAAGCAACATCGTTTATACGGTTTTTTATCCTTTTTGTTTTACTCGTGGCTGTCCTTGCCCTCGTGCTGACCCTTGTCAAAAACGGCGGCAAGGACAAGCCCGATTCTCCCGTATGCGCGCAGTACACCGTTTCGTTCGACGTAGGCGAATATGGCGAAGAATTACAGCCGATAAAAATCAATTACGGTGAAAAGCCGCTTTCTCTCCCCGTCCCCGAGTGTAAAGCCGTATCGGTCGGAACAAATTGGCAGACGGGCGAAAAAATAAGCCTTGCGGATTATGAGTTTTGCGGCTGGTACTATAACGGTGAAAAGATGTCGGGCGAGAATTTGTTCGCGTTCAATCAGGACGTAACGCTCGTTGCGAAATGGCGTTCGCTCTGGACGGAAAATTATTGAGGTGATATTATGCCGAAGAAGAAAAACAGCGGGTTTCATTGTAAATCCGAAGCGCAGAAAAAGGCGATTCGGGCGAGTTACGCAAGAAAAGCGGAAAAAGAAAAAAGCGGATTGGTTCCCGTAACGATAAAAAAGCATAACGACAGAAACGGCGGTCATCCGCACATTATTATGGATGACATTGAAAATAAACACGTTTCTGTCGGTTTAAGCACGAAACCGAAAAAAGGAAAAAATCATCCTAATTATCCATTGGAGAAAAGTCCGCTCGATGACGGAAAAAATTCATATATGCGCCGTCAAGGTACTGTTGCACCGAAAACGGAATATGAAGGACCGCGTAAAGGTTCAATAACGTCGAAAGATTACGAGCAAGCAAAAGTTTACGCAGAACGAGCAAAACAGAAGTATTTACAAGAAAAAGAACATAAAAAAAAGTAACGACGTGCCAAACCTGCAATGCCATCAGCCCCACTTCGTAAAGAAGCGTTCGTTACTTGTATATAGAGTA
>CABUMF010000091.1 GCA_902492655.1 uncultured Eubacteriales bacterium
TGCGGTTTAGATACCACGGGCAAAATAGGAGGAAGTGTTCAGTTTTTCATCTATGATACTGTAAAAATTATGGTACTGCTCGGCGTTTTGATTTTGATTATCTCGTATATTCAAAGTTATTTCCCGCCCGAAAGAGCTAAAAAGATACTCGGCAGATTTCACGGAATATGGGCGAATATCATCGCCGCTCTGCTCGGTACGGTAACACCGTTTTGCTCGTGTTCTTCCATTCCGTTGTTTATCGGGTTTACAAGCGCAGGTTTGCCGCTTGGCGTTACATTCTCCTTTTTGATTTCTTCGCCGATGGTTGACCTCGGAAGCCTTGTCTTACTGATGAGTATTTTCGGCTGGAAAGTTGCTGTTTTATATGTAATATTCGGTTTGGTAATCGCTGTGGCTGGCGGAACGCTAATTGAAAAGTTGCACCTCGATAATCAAGTGGAAGAATATATCCGAAACGGTCACTCAATTGATGTTCCGCAGGAGGAGCTGCATTTCAAAGACCGTATGAAATTTGCGTGGGAACAGGTTGTTGAAACCGCTAAAAAGGTTGCTCCTTATGTTCTGATTGGCGTGGGCATTGGTGCTTTCATTCACAACTGGATTCCTGAAGAATTTATTGTCAAAGCACTTGGCGAAAATAATCCGTTTGGCGTAATTCTTGCTACGATAGTAGGTATTCCGATGTATGCGGATATTTTCGGTACAATCCCGATTGCAGAAGCCCTGCTTGCAAAAGGTGCTTTGCTCGGCGTTGTGCTTTCCTTTATGATGGGCGTTACAACGCTCTCGCTCCCTTCAATAATTATGCTTCGCGAAGCAGTTAAGCCGAAACTGCTCGGTATTTTCATTGGAATATGTGCTGCTGGTATTATTATTGTAGGCTATCTTTTCAACGCAATACAATATTTAATTGTTTAATTTTAGGAGGTTATTATTATGGCATTATTTAATTTTGGAAAGAAAAAGGAAGAAGAAAAGAAAACACCTGCTTGCGCTTGTAGCTGCGGTTGTGCTGCCAGCGAAGCAGAAAGCATTACAAACGATTGCTGTCCTGATTTGAAAGAGGGAGAAATCTGCTGTATCAAAGTGTTAGGGGCAGGTTGCAAATCCTGCCACGAACAATTTGAATACGCAAAACAGGCGGTAAAGGATATGGGACTTTCCGTAGAGGTCGAATACATTACCGACATGCAGAAAGTAATGGAATACGGGGTTATGAGTATGCCTGCCCTTGTTGTCAATGAAAAGGTTGTTGCTATGGGCAAGGTTTTGAAAGCCGTTGATGTAGTTGCTCTGCTGCACAAGCTGGGGTTTTAATGATGGATAAGAAAAAGGTAGCCTTTATTTGTGTGCATAACTCCTGCCGCAGTCAGATTGCAGAAGCACTTGGAAAACATTTGGCGGGAGATAAGTTTGATTTCTATTCTGCTGGAACAGAAACAAAACCACAAATCAATCAGGACGCTGTGCGGCTTATGAAACAGCTTTATGGGATAGATATGGAGCAAAGCCAGTATAGCAAGACGATTGATAAAATCCCTACGCCCGATATTGCGATTTCAATGGGGTGTGATGTCGGTTGTCCCTATATCGGTAGAGCGTTTGATGATAATTGGGGACTTCCCGATCCGACGGGCAAAAGTGATGAATGTTTTATACAGGTCATTGAGAGAATATCTCAAAAAATAAAAGACTTGAAATTAGAAAAGTAACATGAAAGCCACAGAATGGATATATTGCCCTATCTGCGGCAATAAAACTCGCACAATGATACGGGAAGATACAGAATTAAGAAACTTCCCTCTCTACTGTCCGAAGTGCAAAAAGGAAACAAGCATCAATGCTCAGGATATGAAAGTCACGCTTGCAGAACACAAATAAGATTTTTATGTATG
>CABUMF010000092.1 GCA_902492655.1 uncultured Eubacteriales bacterium
ATATTCTTTTTGCATGATCCTGTAAACAATGCTTTATTTCTCGGCTTATTAGCATTGGCTGTAGCACTTTATTTAATTAACAGAAACAAAAATGAGAGCATGAAATTTCATCCTATGTGGATTGTTTACATCTTTTTGGCGTTTTTGGGAAACGGTATGTGTTCAACCGTTCAAAAGATGCAACAAATTCGCTTCAGCGGAGCCTATAAAAATGAGTTGATGGTCATTGCTTTGGTAATTGTTACTCTGGTTTTGTCTGTAATCGGATTGTGTCAAAAGGGAAACAAGACTGAAATGCTGAAGGATTGCATAAGGTATGCACCCTTAAAGGGCATTTGCAACGGTATTATAAATTTTCTTGTTATGACGATATCTGCAAGCCTTCCTAATGCGGTGCTGTTTCCAAGCATTTCGGCGGGCAGTATTGTTTTAACATTCATATGTTCCATGACAATTTATCATGAAAGGCTGTCAAAGAGTCAGCTTGTCGGATATGTGCTCGGCGTCATTTCTGTGATACTTTTGAACATATAGCTTGAATTGAAAATAAGGTAATAAATTGAAAAAATGATTAAATCACATCAAGCTATAAGAAAAATAATTTTTATAACTACGCAATAGGCGATGAAAAATTCATATCCTCCAAAGCCGAGAAAAAATGCCCTGCTTGATACACTGACGGAAAGAACAATAGAGTATTTCTTTCTGAGATGATTTAGCAGATTTTAGAGCAGTAGAATATCCATGCAAAACGGTATAATGTTATTGAGATTTATTGACAAAAATCAAAGAATAATGTATAATATTTCTGTGAGGAGGTTTTAAATATGAAGTATACTACACATCCGTGTGTAAAAAAGCTTGACAAGCCTGTTTTAACGGCTGATATGTCCGTTCCGGGTACGGCGCTTACATTTAATGCAGGTGTTGCAAAGTGGAAGGGCAAGTATGTAATGATGTTCAGAAACGATTACGGCGATGCAAAAAATCAGATAATAAGCCCTGCCGTAACGGATTTAAGAGTGGCTTTCAGTGATGACGGTATTAATTGGAAGCCCGAGCCCGAACCTGTTTTGGAAGAGCTTAAAAGTGATGAGATTATCCGTACATACGATCCGAGAATTACGGTTATTGACGACACCGCATATGTTTGCTTTGCTGTTGATACACACCACGGCGTAAGAGGCGGAATAGCCAAAACAACAGATTTTAATAATTTTGAAGTTATGAGTCTTTCGACTCCCGATAACAGGAATATGGCGTTGTTTCCTGAAAAAATTGACGGATACTTTGTAAGGCTCGAGCGCCCTATGCCTGTTGACGGCAGAAGCTGGCTTACACATGGGTTTGATGTTTGGCTCTCAAAGTCACCGGATCTTGAATTCTGGGGCAAGTCTGAGCTTGTTCTCAAGAGGGAAGAGGTTCCTTTTTCAAACTGTAAAATCGGTCCAGCGGCACCGCCTGTAAAGACAAAAGACGGTTGGCTTACTCTTTTCCATGCGGTTGAGCATGTTCCGGGCTTTGGAAAGCACGGTTGGGAAGATAAGTGGGAGAACATATATTATTCCGGTATTATGCTTTTGGACCTTGAGGACCCCACAAAGGTTATCGGTATGTACGATAAGCCTCTTATCGTTCCCGAAAACCATTGGGAAGCAGAGGAAGGCTTCCGCCAGTATGTAATTTTCCCCGGTGGATTTATAGCCGAGCCCGACGGTACGGCAAAGATTTACTACGGTGCGGCGGACAGCGTTGAATGTATGGCAACGGCAAAGCTTCAGGATTTGATTGACCTTTGTAAATAACATAAGACAGAGGGTGAGATTTTTTCTCACCCTCATTTTTGTATCACGAAAACCACGCGATAGTCGCG
>CABUMF010000093.1 GCA_902492655.1 uncultured Eubacteriales bacterium
TGCTGTTTTCGGGTACGGTGGTGGAATTACGGCAGGCGTAATTAATATCTACTGAATAAATGCCATTTTTGAGATGCTGTAAATTTTCAGCGTGTTTTGAAACATTATTAAAATTTTCGTAAAAAGAACCTTGCCGATTTTTCGTAGGTTTAGCAGCAATACGGACATGGCAAGGCAGTGGCAAGTTGTTTCTTTCAATCTTGTCACAATAAGTCCAATTCCGCATTTGCGTTTTGCAAGGCTGAATTTGCGTTCAACCTCGATACGCTCCGATTCATCAATGTAATCTTGCTTTTTATCACGGATTTCGTCTTTCTTGGGTCTGCCAAGCGCCGGTCCGGAAAGACGAATTTTGCGTTCTGCGCAATATGCCAAATTTTCGCGGTTCCTGTAAATTTTATCAGCTAATATCCTTTCAGGATAACTTCCGGTTCGTTCTTTGTAACGTTCAATCATGTCAGAAAGCTTCAATGCTTCGTTATATGCGTTAAAGCTATGATATTCCAGTCGTGTAAAGCCGTTTACAACGCTGATATCAAGCTTCGCCCCAAATTCAACAGGGGCTTTTGCTTTTCCTCTGACAATTGGTCTTAGCCATGGCTGACTGATGCTGACAATTCTGTCCGACACACTATGAGTATGATTATCATACATGTATTTTTGTTGCTCATATAACTTTTTTACTGTTTCAAGTTTTGCTCTAAGTTGTTTAGGCAAGTTATCTGTTTTTACCGGTAAATTTTCAATTGTTTTTAAGTTTCTTTTGATATAGGAAAGCTGCTGACCTATGGCTTTGCGTACTTTTTTCGCCGTTCTTTTCTTTGAACGGGCTATGTGAAGATATTGTTTTCTTGCTTTTTTGCGGTATGTACGAGGTTTTTTGCCACTTCCGGGAACATGAAGCTCATCAATGACTTTTTCTGTTATTTCACGAGCCTCATTCAGAAGCTCCGTATCCTGTGGATACTTGATTTGTGACGGCGCACATGTTGCGTCAACTATCATTGTTCCGCTGTTAGATGGTGGTGTAGTATTATCATCCTCATCAGATCTTTCCTCAGTTTCAGCCTTTTGTATGATCATTTCATTAATTTCCCCTAATATCTCCGGTGTAAGTCTTTTTCTGAAATATACCATTAACGACGGATCAAACGGAAGCTTTTCATCATTATATTCCGAATAACCGCAGAAAAATTGAAGATATGCTGTTTCCTGAATTTGCAATGCAACTTCTTCATCGGAAAAACCATATTCAGCTTGTATAATACACGCTCCGAGTGCAAGACGAAGTGGCTTTGCAACATTCCCCTTTCGATTAGTGAAAAGCTTTGCATAACACTGCTCTATTTCATCCCATGGAATCATTTCGGCTTTCTTTACCCATCGATTTTCAGGATTAAGTTTCATTCCGATAGGTGTATTAAAATCTGTAAAACTGATTTGCCTACTTTTAAATTTATACATATTTGTATCTCCCATTAAAACAAATGTGCAAGGTTTTTTGCCAATTTCAGCATTTTCCCTTGCACTTATTATATCATAAATAGCCTGAAATGTCAGTAGTTTTGCTGTTTTTTTATTTGTTCAGTAGACATTACATATTTGTATCTCCCATTAAAACAAATGTGCAAGGTTTTTTGCCAATTT
>CABUMF010000094.1 GCA_902492655.1 uncultured Eubacteriales bacterium
GAAGGCAAGCTGGTGGAGCAGCCCGTAGAGATGCACTTCCTCGTCAATGTGCGCCTCATAGGTCTTTTCCTCAATGACATACAGCTTTTCCTGTTCCATTTCATGATCCTTTCTAAATTTTGGCATAAGAAAACCCGCCTCAGTTGAGGCGGGTTTCCCTTGTAATGTAATTAACCTAGTTCATGTAAACGTGCAATTGCCGCACTATACTTTTCTGAATCCTTTCCGTCTTGAATCAACGTATCAAGAACATCCTTTAGTGCATCGTATATTTCCTTTATACGTTTACATGCGGTTTGAGTGACATCAAAATCAATTCCATGCACTAGACCGTTTCGATACATTCGTAGTTCGTTGATTTCTTGACTTAGCGTTCTTGTAATAATTTCATTAAGGGTTAAGGTTCTGAGCGCTTGAATGATTTGAGGCTTGTAACCTTTATCGGCATAGGGGGTACTTTTAAATTGAATCAATTCCTCTGCCAAATTAAGAATTGTGCTTTGGAGTAAATTGTATGTCCGCAAGAAAGTCACAAAATCTCCCGACATTGAATTTTCTGCTGCTTTATAATATTCTTCAGCAGATTTTTTCATTTTTGCTATTTCTTTCTCTAATTTCTGGGGGTCAAGGAGCATTGCGCCAAAAGCAAGAATAGCAATTAGCCCGATGGAAAAAAGCAAAACGCTCTCGTTTACAACAAGTGTACTAAGCGGAATGTATTGGTGAAGATTGATAATGCCAAAGACACATAATAGAACTATGACTCCGGTACAAATTGCTAATGAAATGAGAGTTCGAAAATAACGGCTTAGGATGGAAGTAGCTGCATCGTAGAGAGTGTCATCACCATCGGTCGATTCTTTAAATTTGTCTACAAAAAACACGTATGCAGTCAGTGTTAATCCGAATACACCACCAATCACTTGCGCCATAGCTGAGAATAGGTATAGCAATTGATTTTCATTCAGCAAAAAAATCGTTGTTTCACTCGCAAAAAATATTGCATTTAAGATCGTGGCAACCACAACACTTACTACTAATATTTTGCTAAATCCATTCAAGATACGATTTTTTGGAACTTTAATTTCTTTTTTCATACACTCACTTCTCTCTCAATTTACCAACCCATTTTATCACATCCTTACACTAATTAAAATATAAAACTATTAGTTTGCAACCTCGCTGGGCTTGGTGGTGAGCAGTTTATAGAGCTCGGTATCCTTCGGGAAGTCATCCACAAAGGGCAGGATGACATTGTTGAAGAACAGCAACCCATGGCCCGGCTCGGAATTGGTCACATAGGCAAGCTGTTCCGACGAAATGTTCAGCCGCTCCGCCAGTATCTTCCGGTCGCCCGCCGCCTGGTTGAGCATATAGATAAAATCGCTGTTTTCCAGAATGTTTTCAATCTCCGGCGAGGAAAGCAGATCTTTGGGGTTCTGCGTCGCCCCGGTCGGGACGCCGCCCCACTTTCTGAAACGCTTCCAAATCTCGGCGCTGTACGCCGCCGTCTGTTCCTCCTTCAAGAGCAAGTGAAATTCGTCCACGAAATACCAGGTGGCCCGCCCAATGGAGCGATTCACCGTGACGGTGTTCCACACCGCGTCCTGGACAATGAGCATCCCCGGCTTTT